>JAQVOH010000020.1:0-27873 GCA_028702695.1 Desulfotomaculaceae bacterium | reverse complement strand
TGAGAACGGTAAGCCGCGCACTGTGGGATAGCTAAACCTCGTTCTTCTGCCAATCGCATAATGGCCAGGGCCAGCGGGTGTTCGGAGCAGGATTCGATAGCTGCGGCGATGCTGAGCAGTTCCTCCTGGGTGTGGCCGGGAGCTGTGAATATATCTTTGATTTCCGGCCTGCCGGTGGTGAGTGTCCCGGTCTTATCAAAGGCAACCACCTTGAGTGCTCCCGCTTCTTCCAGGTATGCCCCTCCCTTGACCAGAACACCTTGCCTGGCTGCGCTGCTGATAGCCGCCACTATTGAGACAGGGGTCGAAATTACCAGGGCGCAGGGGCAGGAAATCACCAGGAGGATCAGCGCCCGTTCAAACCAGGGAGCAAAGGGCTGCCCGAAGACAAGAGATGGCAGGAGTGCGGTGAGAACAGCCGCTGCAATGACCAGAGGAGTATAAATGCGGGCAAAGGCTTCCACGAAATGCTGGGAGGGCGCCCGTTGAGCTTGTGCTTCCTCCACAAGCCTGATGATCCTGGCCAGGGTATTGTCCTGGGAAGTCCCGGTTACTGTGATTTCCATGAATCCCTGGCCGTTCACCGTGCCAGCGTAGACTTTATCGCCGGGATTCTTGCCGACCGGTAAGGATTCCCCGGTAACTGGCGATTGGTCTACCTCGGAGATACCGGATAGGACGTTGCCGTCCATAGCGATGCGCGCCCCGGGACGTACCAGGAGGATGTCGCCGGGCAGTATTTCATTAGTAGGTACGCTGATTGTGAAGCCGTACCTTTTGATCATGGCTTCTTTAGGAGCAAGAGAGATCAGGGCACGGATTGAATTTCTGCTTTTTTCCATTGTATAGGCTTGGAGCATATTGCCAAGAGAGAAAAGGAATACGACAGTGGCTCCCTCCGACCACTCACCAATGGCGATTGCCCCAGCTGCCGCAACGATAACCAGGAAGTTGATATCCAGGCTGAAGCTCTTTAGGGCGTAAAGGCCGCTGCGGGCGGCTTCATACCCCCCCACCAGGATACTGGCCGTGTAAAGCATTGGCAACAACGGTCCCTCTATGCCCAGCAGGGACAGTACCAAAGCTATGCCGAGGAGCAGGCCGGAGATTGCTGTCAGGATAAAACCCTTCTGCCGATAAAAAAAACCTTCCTGTCCACCTGCGGTAGCTTCAATTCCATAACCCGATTTCTTCACTACTTTTATAATATCGCCGGCAGGACAGGTATGGCTGACTTCCAGGGCGGCTGTTCCAAAGTTAAGTTGCAACGACATAATACCGGGTAGTTCCGAGAGTTTATTCTGAAGCTTAGCCGCACAGTCCGCGCAGCTCAGTCCAGTGAGCCTGTAGCTCGAATTTTCAAATTGGGAGGGGTTTTCCTGACCAGTTTCATCGTTGTCACCAGCTCCGGATGTATTTTTCTTGTTTTGAAGGTCTTCAAACGGCCCTGGTCGTTGCATTAGTAGTCTCCTCCACTTCAGGAATGGCTTTCGTTGTGTACCTGGTGCCGTCTTGCTGTTTCCAAAATTGTGGCCACGCAAAGGTCTGCAAGGCTGTAGAATACCATCTTGCCCTCCCGCCGGGACCTGGCCACCCCCGAACTACTTAATAAGCGCAGGTGGTGGGAGGCTGTTGCAACGGTAGAACCGATGATGGTGGCCACATCACAGACACAAAGCTCATCAAGGGACAGGGCATAGACAATCTTCAACCTGGTAGGGTCGGCCAGAGCTTTAAATAATGGGGCGAGTTGCCCGATACCCTTGATCTCCTGCGTTAGGTGGGCAACTTTCTCTTCGTTAAAACTAAAAATGTCGCAAACGTCATGGCTGGTTTTGGGCAGATTAATCACCTCAATACATTAAAATACTTACTTGAATATTATAATATAAAATTATGCGGTTTTTGTCACTATTAAAAGAAATCCAGCAACCCAGAACTTATTTTCCAGATAGCTTTGATTTTAGAGGCATCTAGGGAACGTTTTGACGGGAAATTAATAATATGGATTTAAAAGGGTGATTGTATGCTTAATCCAGGCCAGAAGACCGGCTATCAATACCGGTATTTCCCCGTTTACCCTTATACCACAGAAGGCGCTTATCCAGAGGCGCTGCGTTTGATCGTGGAATCGGTACAGAGCGAAAGAGAAGACGAGCTATTTTACGATTACCTGCTGTCGGTGGCGCCTACAGCAAAGCAAAAGGAAATTATTGCATCCATCAGAGATGATGAGAGAAAGCATAATCTCATGTTTCGAGAAATTTTCTTCCAACTAACAGGGAAGGATATTCCCCCCGTAAATGAGGTGTTTCAAAAACCTGTGAGCTACTTTAGCGGCATTGAGAGCGCCTTGTTTGGAGAGTTAAGGGCTGTTGAAAAATACCGCAAAATTTTGTTTGGGATGGCTTATCTGCCTTTCAGAAATATGGTGACTGAAATTTATACAGACGAACTAAAACACGCCTCCAAATGGAATTACCTATATACTACCGTTATGGAGGCAGATTAAAGCTATATAATTATAACGGAAAATGTTCTGCCAGCCAGGCCAACGTTATTTGCCACGCCTCGCGGTAGTGCCGGGTGAACTGGTGGTCTGCCTGTGGAATAATCCTGAGCTCCTTCGGTGTACCAGCTGAACTTGAGATTAAGAGGGCGTTAGCAACCGGTACCACAGCGTCACTTTGGCCATGCATCACCAGCAGCGGGCGAGGTGCAATCATTGCGGCGCTGTGGGCCGGGTCATGCTGTTCCAGGTCGGTAAAAAATCTCTCACTTACCATGACTGTGCCACTGAGATCAGTAAGGGGTATCAGCTTGGCATTTTCTTTTTCGCGGAAAGCATTGAATAACTTTGACAATTCGGCCGGGGCTGCCCAGGTACATACCCCGGCTATGCGCTTGTCTAGAGCAGCGTGGCATAAGACGGTAGTCCCGCCAAAGCTCCTGCCCAGGGTTATAACCCGCTGAAAGCCGCAAGCCAGGCCGTAATCAACGGAACTGGCCAGGCACTCAATGTGGCCGGTCAGGGTGATATCGGCAAAAGCACCCTCGCTTTCGCCACAACCGCTAAAATCAAAGAGGAGGGTGGCATAGCCCCGCTTACCCATCTCTTCAGCCAGGACGACAGCCCTTCCGCCACCTTCCTTGCTGCCGGTAAAACCATGACAGACAACAACCAGCGTTCCGCCGGTAGGGCCGGAGTAGAGCAGCCCTGCTAGCTTCAAGCCCTGCTTATTGGGGTAGCTGACGCTTTTCCACTTCCATATACTGGTCATCAGTAATGACCTCCCTTCACTTAAAATTGTAATTTTTTACTCGTATTTAAGAAAGTACAAAAACGCTTCTACAATGCAGGATAGGGTGGTGGCATATATTGCATTGTAGGATTCAAAGAATTACAATTTAAATGCAGGAAAAGTTTCAATTAAACATAAAAAGTTGGGGGTAAAATGGATATCAGCACACTGATTAGGGAGAGGCGCAGCATACGAAAGTATCAAGACAGGGATGTGCCGCGAGAGGTAATTGCGAAGATACTGGAGGACGCGCTGTGGGCGCCATCGGCTCTCAATAGGCAGAATTGGCAGATAGTGGCCGTGCGGGGTGAGCAAAAAGAAAAGCTGGTGGAGGCCGTAGCTGAAACCAACAAATATTTTAAGCCGCGTCTTGAAAAGCTATTCTCTGAGAAAATAGTCAATGTCACCCTGCAGTTTTTAAGGACGCTGGGTGGCGCTCCAGTGCTCCTACTGGTCTATATACCGAAATTAGTTGCCGAGATACGCCCGGGCATGAGCAGCCTGGAAAGGTACCACCATGAACAAGGGCGGCTTACCAGCTTTTTGAGCGCGGCAGCTTTGATGCAAAATATTCTGCTGCTGGCCACGGCCGAGGGACTGGGTACTTGCTGGATGACTGCCCCCAAGATCGTGGAGGACGAAATAAACGAGGTGTTGGGCATAGAGGGTCAGGAACTTGTCTCGGTCATACCTATGGGTTACCCTGACTACCCGGACCAAAAACCGCCGGCGCCACCCAGAAAGGACAACAAAGTTCGCTGGATCGGGTTTGAACAAAAGTAACTCCAGCGCAAATTCTTCTCCTGCTTGGAGCCCAATAATAATGTGGTTGCGGGTTGCAAAAATACAAAAAAGCTGGTTTATACACACGAGCTGCCAGCTTTGTTTCAAATATATTCTGGTATTGAAGCCAGCTTTTTAGCGCCGGCCGTTTCTTTTTATAGGGTAAAAATCGTGGCGTTGGAAAACGGGTAAAACCTGGCCACGGCCTTGCCGATGATGAGTTCATCCGGCACTACGCCCCAATACCTGCTGTCGAAACTGTTGTTGCGGTTGTCGCCCATCACAAAAAGGCTGTCTTCCGGTACGGTTATTGCCTTATAATCACCTCTGGGTTTTTCCAGTTCATAGGGTTCTTCCAGGGGTTGGCCGTTGATGTAGACAAACCCATTTTTTACAGCAACAGTGTCACCGGGCAGACCGATAACTCTTTTAATCAGGACGTCGGTCAGCTTGCTTGCCGGGGGCGGCTCGAATACTATCATATCACCCCTGCTGATACCGCTAAAATGGAATGAAACCTTATCAATAATCAGCCGGTCCCCAATTTTCAAGGTGGGGAGCATGGATTCGGAAGGAATCCACCTGGCTTCTGCAACGTAGGTCCGTATGCCCAGAGCAAGCAGTACGGCAAAAACCAGAGTGTAGATCCAGTCTAAGATATTTTTTGTTTCTACTTTCACTATCTTCTCTCCTTGCAATGAAAGTCTTGGTGCTATGTTAGATCAAGGTGATAAGATTGTCAACTAGTTGGCTGTGCGCGGTGTAAATGCGATTGAAATCGCGCCGCCTCACAAGGTGAAGTGTTTATAAAGACCCAATATTTGCGGAGGTAGTGAAAGAAAAGCGTGCAGGTGGCTGTAAAGGCAGGGATTTGCCGTTTCTGTCTTGAATCATTGAATGCTGTCGCTTTTGATGGACTAAGGGTTGGCCGGCTGAGTCACACAAGGTGTGGTTACCCCTTTTAAAGTACTTCAATTCAGTGCGTAACTAGTCCTGCTATGAAAGGGTTGTGATGATAAAATAAATAAAAAAGTGCTGTCCCTGCTTGGTACAGGCCACGCCATAACGGACATCGGCCAGGGGGCACTACCAATGATCCTGGCTTACCTGCAGCCTGTGCTGCTCCTGAGCCAGCTGCAGGTAGGTATCGTTATGCTTGCTTTTACACTCAGTTCTTCTATTGTACAGCCGGTTTTCGGAGTATTAAGCGACCGTTTCCGGGCGGTCTGGCTGATTCCCCTGGGTTGCCTGCTGGCCGGTATGGGCATCGCGATTACCGGGTTCAGCCCGAACTATAATTTTCTGTTGGCGGCTGGATTGCTGAGCGGTCTGGGCGTGGCTGCCTACCATCCCGAAGGTTCAAAATTTGCCCGTTTTGCCAGTGGAGCACGCAAAGCCTCAGGCATGTCCCTCTACTCGGTGGGAGGAAACCTGGGCTTCGCGATGGGCCCAGTCCTCGTTACATGGTTTTTTGCCCTGTCCGGGTTGCAGGGTACTTGGTATTTCCTGCCTCTCAACGCCGTTATGGCCCTGCTGCTCATGGCCAATTTAGCCAGTATCTCCGGTCTGCAAAAACGCGATATCGAGCCGGCTGCTCAAAAAGGGCTGCATAACAGCGGGAAAGGCTTACCCGTCTCCTCCCTGCCCAGTGTTGTTGTCCCGGTCGTCCTGCTGGTGCTACTGGTCGTGATGCGCTCCTGGGTTCATCTGGGGTTGGTTACCTACCTGCCGCAGTATTACATTCATCACTTGCATCAAAGTGAGGTTTACGCCGCCACCCTGGTCTCGGTGTTTCTATTCGCTGGTGTGTTAGGCACCCTGGCAGGCGGGCCAGCGGCCGACCGCTGGGGCCTCAAGACGGTTATTGTTGGCTCTATGGCCAGCATGATCCCCTTTTTATATCTATTTCAGTATGTAAGCGGTATTTGGTTATTATTATTGGTTGCACTGGCAGGTTTTATCGTTGTCTCCACCTTTGCGGTAACCGTGGTGCTGGCGCAGGAACTGCTGCCCAATCATGTCGGCTTTGCTTCAGGGCTAATTCTGGGTTTTGCTATCGGCCTGGGTGGGGTCGGAACCACCTTGCTGGGCTGGGTTGCAGACCACTGGGGGTTTTCCGCGGTTTTTCAGACAATGATTATTTTCCCGGTAGTAGGTCTACTCATAGCTATATTTTTGCCCGGCAGAGAGCAACTGTCACGCAGGCAGGCTATGCCATAATGGCGCCTGGTTTTACCGTCCAGCGTCAAACCCTTCCAGCAGGGCTTTGACGTTTTTACCAAGCACCTGGTGGTTATAGCCCCCCTCCAGGACGGCAAAAAATTTGCCGCCGCAGAACTTGCGGGCGTGGTCCGCTATCAGTTTGCCGATAGTCGTGTAGTCTTTTGTCTTGAGGATAAAGCCCCAGTCCTTCATATGCATGTCAAAACCTGCCGATACTGCGACCAGGTCGCAGTCGGTTTTTACGCTGAGACACTGTCTTAGCCCGTCCAAACCGTAAAGATGATAATAACTGACCTCCGGGGTGTCCTCATAAATATTGTCTGTCCCATCCCCAAAATGGAGATCTATATCCACGATCAGGACTTTTTTTACGACACCTTTGCGGCGTAGTTTCTCAACGGCTATGGCTAGGTTGTTAAACCAGCAAAAACCCCAGCACGAATTGCTACCGGCGTGGTGGCCGGGCGGCCTGACCAGCGCGAAGGCCGGTTCACCCCGGTCTGCGAGTTCAGCTGCCTTAATGGCTCCACCTGCGGCAAAAAGAGCAACCTGGTAAAGCATGTCGTTGCCTTTTACATATTCAATGTGGCCTGGCTGGTGGACCAGCAGCAAATCGGCCTCTTGTGCCGGACCGGCCTCGATGAATTCGTAGTCATCACGTAATTCATCAACGATTGATTCAATTCTTCCCTTGGCCGCAGCAGGGTCATAGTCATAAACCACCCGAAATATATCGTGATATACAACCTTCATATCCAGTCCTCCATATTTTTAAGCTTTGTTATAATTTTATAACAAACACGGGATATAATGGTATAAATATTAATATTAAAATCAGTGGGGCTGACCAATCTTTTGCAGATTGAGGGGAGAAGCTATGCATGGATTTAAACATAAGCTGCTGGCAGTAATGCAACATGTGGTTATGGTCTGCCAAGGGGAAGTTCTGCTACTTCGATATTCCGGCTATCAAGGCAATAGAGTGGCAGGCTTATGGGGCCTTCCCGGTGGACACTACATAGCTGGTGACCCGGTGGATGACCTGCTACGGGAGGTAAGTGAAGAAACTGGTTTGCAGCTTACGGGCAAGCCGGAGTTGTTAAAAACCTATGTGGTGAAATTTCCTGACGGGATTGAACGGTTTGGCGTCTTTTACCTGTACCAAATGGGCAATGGTACCAAGCCGGTGATTAACCTCAGCTATGAGCATACCGAATTTAGGTGGACTGATTTGTCTGGGGTAAAAGGCGCCGCCTTTATAGGTCCTTACCATAAAGGTATTGTGGAAGAAGTGCTATCATAAGAAGATAAAGTAAAAGACTCATGCTGCTATGGCAATAATAACATCAGTAACAGGAAGCCTTGACCAGGCCACGAGGTGACAACATTGATTAGAATTGCATTGGGCCAAATGGAAGTAATACCGGGCAGGCCGGATTTAAATAGCGCCACGATGCTGGACATGATCGAACAGGCTCGCCGGGAGCAAGCCCAAATGGTCATCTTCCCGGAGATGGCCATCCCGGGTTATTTATTGGGCGACACCTGGGAATATGAAGCTTATCTGAGGGACTGCGAGGAGTATGGCCGCAGGCTAGTTGAAGCTTCAAAGGGTGGAATATGTGTTTTATTCGGCAATGTGGGTGTGGACTGGGGAAAAATAGGGGACGACGGGCGGGTGCGCAAGTATAATGCTTTTTTTGCCGCTCAGGACGGACGACTTTTGGGCGGTGAAAACTATCCCTACCCGTTCAGGATAAAAACACTCCAACCCAACTACCGTGAGTTTGACGATACCCGCCACTTTTACAGCCTGCGCAAGCTAGCCATAGAAGTTGGCAAAACTGTCGAAGAACTTTTGCAGCCGGTAGATATAACGATTGACGGCAACCTGATTAGATTGGGCTGCATCCTCTGTGAGGACGGCTGGAGCGATGAGTATGCTGTCAAGCCGATGGCAACTATTCACCGCAACGGTCCGGCTGACCTCTACGTCAATATCTCATGTTCGCCTTTCACACTGGGCAAGAATGACAAGCGCAACCGTGTGTTTTCCAAGCAGGTGAATGAGACCGGTGTGCCCTTAATCTATGTTAACAATGTCGGCATCCAGAATAACGGCAAGACCATTTACACCTTTGATGGCCACAGCACGGTTTATAACGGTCTGGGTGAGATTGTGGACTTCTGCCGTCCGTTTGCAGCTGAGCTGAAAATAATAGATATGGACCTGGAAAGCAGGGGGGAGAACTTAGCCACGGTGCAGGTAGCTTCGGACTGGGATACCGGAACCATTTATCAAGCCCTTCACTACGGTATCAGTAAATTTTTAGCCGCCATAAATATCAAAAAAGTGGTGGTAGGCCTTTCAGGTGGAATTGACTCGGCTGTAGGCGCCTGTCTCTATACCAGGGTGCTGGGACCCAAGAATGTATACCTGGTCAATATGCCCAGCGTCTTTAACTCCCAGATCACATGTGGGCTCGCAGCCAGGTTGGCCGAAAATTTGGGATGCATGTATACAATCATGCCAATTCAGGATGTGGTTGACTACACCTATAAGCAACTGACCCAGACCCCTGTGGTTGACCTGGCTAACACCAGTGAGTTCATGGTGTCTGTATCACCCTTTGTCCTTGAGAATATCCAGGCCCGTGACCGCTCAGCCAGGATCCTGGCCGCCCTGGCCGCGGCAGTAGGGGGAGGTTTTACCTGCAACGCTAACAAAAGCGAAATGACTGTTGGATATTCTACCCTATATGGGGATCTGGCCGGCTTTATGGCGGCGCTGGGTGACCTCTGGAAACACCAGGTCTATGACCTTGCCCACTACCTCAATGAACAGGTTTACCAGAAAAGCGTGATCCCCCAGGAGATTATCGATCTGGTACCCAGCGCTGAACTCTCGCGCGAACAGGATGTTGACCAGGGCAAGGGGGACCCGATTGTTTATCCCTACCACGATTACCTGTTCAGGGCTTTCATGGAGCACTGGAAGAGAGCCACCCCAGAAGATATATTGACCTGGTACGCGCAGGGAAGTCTTGAAGAGAAGCTAGGCTGCCGTCCGGGTCTGGTAAAAGAACTGTTTCCGGGTACCGGGGAATTCATTGAGGACCTGGAGCACTGGTGGAAGCTGTATACCGGTATGGGTGTGGCCAAACGTATTCAGGCGCCGCCGGTTCTGGCAGT
Organism: Desulfotomaculaceae bacterium; assembly: GCA_028702695.1. GTDB lineage: Bacteria > Bacillota > Desulfotomaculia > Desulfotomaculales > Pelotomaculaceae > Pelotomaculum_C. Next base: position 18,373 of record JAQVOH010000020.1, on the reverse strand, counting down.
AAGCAGGCGGGCTTATGGCTTTGACCATCGGGAGGCTCAAAACACGGCGCATTTTACCAGTGGGTACCGGAGGCTAAAAAGCGAACTCCTGGTTGCTGCCTGGGAATAAGACGGGAGGTCTGGTAATTGTACTGGCTGAAGAGATTTCATGACGACCATGCGAATTTGGGGAGAATTGTCAGCAAGCTGGAGGGCAACCTTAAGGACATTGAATATGGGGAAGCAGGCGTCAATGTGATCTGGGAACTCAGGGAGTTCGTAGAACTGGTTCACAACGTGGTGATCCCACATTTTAAGGCAGAAGAGCAATCTGTCTACCCCAGGCTTTCCGCCGGAGCCAGTGAAGATCGCAGGGGGTTTATTGCCGGTCTCTACGAGGAGCACAATCAGCTTTATGAGGCTTTTGAAGGATTTGCCAAAGCACTGCTTGATATCGATTACCAGGAAGATAAGGCCGGCAGGGGCCGCAAAATTGCAGATGAAATGGCCAGGTCAGGCAATATCGATAAGATGGAGGCTCCTAAAAATTTTGATAAAATTACTCAAACCATGAACCTGGAAGAAAATATAGACAAGGAAACCTTACTTCAGAACGGCTTCGTCATTATACAGCTTTTGGAAAAACACATTAAGAAGGAAAAAAAAGTGGCGGAGGAAACCGACGGCAGTGAGAAAAACAGCAGAACCATAAAGTGAACTCGTCCAGCTAAAGTTGGACAATCGAGACTTCGATGGGGGAATCTACCCCCACCGAAGAGGAAAAGGAGCTAAATGCTCCTTTTCTAAAACTCGTCATGCGCCGTCTGGTGTTCCATTAGGTCGATAGCGCCCAGTACAATATGCGCCAGGCCAAATCCGGCCACGCCCCAGCCGACAACGGGATTAGTGCCGCGCAATGCCAGTCCTGCCGCAGTGACAGCGGTACCGAGTACAGTTGGAATTAACCCTTCGCGTGGCATGAAATTCCCCCTTTATGAGAGTTTGTTAGTATTGTGCGGGGAAAGTCATTTTTATATGTCTGTCAATATGTGTTTTTTTGTTAAATTTATAGGCATCTTTAGAAGAACTTAATTATTGGTTGCACAATGATCATTTCTTCACCCAGTTCGAGCTTGGATATTTCCAGGTTGTTTAACAAAAAGCCCAGTTTTTTTTGCAGCAGCTGGTTGAAACCTGGGATCTGATTAAAATCGATGGTTATTTTATCTTCCTCAACAATAAGGTACTCCATTAGTCTGAGCAGGCTTTCAGGTGTTTCGGCGCTGGCCACCGGGTCAGGGTCCATAACCACTTCCAGCCTGGTTTTGATATTCAATCCTCGATAGGAAATCAGAACCGGTCCCTGGAGGGGCAGTTCCACGAACCTGCTGTTCCGGTTGAAAGCGAAGTTGCTTAGAGACATGTCCAGGTTGACTTTAAAAGTTAAAGTCTCTGATACACTTAAGATAGCCACAAGGTTAATCAGGCCAGGGTTTATTTTTAATTCAATATCTTGGACCCAGCGGTTTTCTTCCATCAGCTTATTTAAAAATTTATTGATGATTTCCTGGCGAATAGCCAGATTTCCGTGAATTAAATAGTCCAAAATACTCATCTTTGAAAAGTACTCTCCCATTGTTTTTTAATTGATAGGTATGTGTAACTAAGTTATTATATGTAGTTTCTGTTGTTACCAGTCTTTAAACTTTGCTGACCGTTGGTCTTTTATCTCTCCCTGCAGGGTACGGGTCAGGCAAATAATCCGGCAGACCTGTTCCAGACTGGAAGTCCACTGGTAGGCCTCCTCAAGCATTTGGCCAACCGCAAAACTTCCATGTCCGCGGACCACCACAATTTTATATTTACTTAAAAGACCAGGCAGACTTTTTTCCAACTCTTGAGAACCAATCGTATGTTCAGCCCCAATTACGGGAATTTTGTGCAACAGGTAAGCCCCTTCAGAATCAACGGGTATGATTTGATCTTCAAGGAGGGAAAGGGCGATGGCGTGGACCGGGTGGGCATGTACTACGGCTAGAGCGGAGGTCCCTTTGTAAATGGCCCGGTGGACGCCAATTTCAGTTGAGGCCAGGATGATCTTGGAGTCGTTCTTAGCCAGACCGGTTTCGATCAGGTCACGCTCCTCCAGATGTCCCAACATCGAACCCCGTCGCGTAATGACAATTCTATCCCCGTAACGCACACTTAGATTGCCGCTGTGTGAGCTATTAAGGCCGCTCAGGAAAAGGTCTCTGCCAAGCTTCTGAAAATCCTTTAACACGAGTATTCCCCCAATTTCAGCTCCTGTAATTTTTCAGGAGTGGGTATGCCGGCCGCATCCCAGCCTCTAAACCGGTAATATTCAGCCAGCATAGGTTTTAATTCAACAGTTCTACCAAGGGATGGACCTTCTGCAATAGGTTCTTCTAACAGTCTCGGCGGCAGGGTGTCAAATGAGGAGTCCACCCCAGCTTGCAAGTTGTAAAGTCTTTCCAGGTTCCAAATCCGCTCCCCGATACGGTGCAGGTCCTGGGGTTGATAATTAATTCCCGTTGCCGCGGATAATGCTCTGGCGAAATACTCCTCCGATACAGCCAGGTTAATAAAACGGCAGATAATCAGGCTGTCGACAGCAGCGTTAATGTTCTGTTGGGTAATGGTAAGGCCTGCTTTGCCTCCTGTACTGAAACGATCCACCATCTTGGGTACCCCGAGCGCCTCTGGTCCAACCATATAGGCGCGCAAGTGGCAACCACCCCTGTTGGAGGTCGCAAACCCCAGGCCCATACCCTGCATGCCCCGGGGGTCGTAAGCAGGCAGTTCCAGTCCTTTTACCTGCATACTATACCGGGCGAAGCCGCAGTCTTCAGCCATACGGCGTGAACCCTCTGCCAGCAGCTCGCCAACACCTTCCCGGTTAGCAATTTGTTCGATAGCCTGGAGGATTCCGGCCGCATCACCAAACTTTAGTCCTGTTTTTAGTAATTTTCGCTCCTCAAGCTCCATAGCGCAGCCTATGGTTACCCCGGTGGATATAGTGTCAAGCCCAAGGCGGTTGCAGAGATGATTGGCCTCGGCGATGACCTCAAGGTCGTCAATGCCGCACTCCGGTCCCAAGGCCCATAATGATTCATATTCCGGACCGGCCATAGTTGAAGCCCCAATTTTGACCATCCTGGTACACTGAACCGGGCAGCGGTAACAACCTTTGCGGCCGGAGTAAATAGTTTCAGCGATAGTTTCACCTGATATTTTGCCGGCATTGGCAAATTGTGAACCCTGAAAATTACAGGTGGGGAAAACTCCCATCTCGTTGAAAAGATTCACCAGAACAGGGGTGCCGAATTCCGGCAAACCCTTCGAGGTTATGGGATTTGCTTTAATCCACTTGTCGGCTTCGTAAACAATGAGATCCATTTTATCCGGGTCGGCCATTTCCACCTTTTTATTACCGCTGACAACGACAGCCTTAAGCCTTTTTGCTCCCATGACCGCGCCTAAGCCCCCCCGGCCTAGCGCCCGGTGCCCATCATTCATAATCGCTGCAAATTTAACCTGGTTTTCCCCGGCCACTCCGATGCAGGCGACACTAACATCTTTTCCAAGCTTTTTGGTTATAGCATGGGTTGTCTCAATAACATCTTTACCCCACAGTTCGCCGGCTTCTTCCAGGATTGCTACTCCGTCTCTTATTGAAAGGATAACAGGTGTAGTTGCCGCGCCTTCGAGCATCAGCATATCAAACCCGCATCTCTTTAATCTCACACCCCAGATGCCCCCGGCATTTGAATCAAAAATCGTCCCGGTCAGTGGGGACTTGGCCGATACGCTGAACCTGCCTGATCCGGGAAAACTGGAGCCCGTTAGAGGGCCGGTAACAAACACAAGTTTGTTTGCTGGACCCAGGGGATCGCAGCTTGCCGGCACTTCCTGGTTTACCATATGGGTTCCCAGACCGCGTCCACCCAGCCATTCCTCTAAAAGTTTTTCTTCTATAGCCTCTTCTTTAATATTACCTGTAGTTAAATTTACTCTAAGAGCTTTACCGAACCAGCCATATAAACTCATAATATTAGCCTCCCTGGAACAAACAGTTGATCAATTTTTAATCACTACGAACCGGGCTTCTTCTTAGAGTTTCCCCGGTATTTCTCGGGGAATAACTCAAGCTGATAGGCTGAGTCAGGGTATTTTTCCATGTAAGGAGTAGTGTCGTTGTTACGGTATAGTTCTAGGGCGGCAGAAAAGTCTAAATGAAGCCGGGAGCAGACATAGGAAAGCAGGCACTGTCCCCGTTTAAGTTTCTCTCCCTGCGGAAACCTGAATTGGGATGCGCGCTTTCCTTTTGCCCTGAAATGAAAGTAGGTGGCTGATACCTGCATTTCCTTGATTTTTTTAAATTCAGCTATTGTAGCGGCGTCTTCGCAATAGGCCACCCAAAAACCTTCGCCGGCATACCATAGGTCATTTTTCATTTTTATATCGCTCATTTTGTTTTACTAATTCTCTTCGGGGCAAAATTAGTTTTTTCCTTCTTTACTTTGGATTCCTCCCTGGAAGCAGGCTTAAATTATACAAGCGTTAACGTCTGTAAGCTGCTCTAAAAGTGTTTGACTTGTTCAAAAATCCAGCTATTATAAAGATAGGACTCTAGCCGAACGAGGTGTTTTGAGTTGAGCTCTAAAGGTCCAATAGGTTTTTTTGATTCCGGTGTAGGAGGCCTTTCTGTGATGAAGGAGGTACGGCGACTCCTGCCGGCGGAAGACATGGTTTATTACGCCGACTCAGCTTACTGTCCTTACGGGGGGAAAGCACCCGGTGTAATACGTGACAGGACTTTTACTATCTGTGATTTTCTTATTTCCAAAGGTGTAAAGCTAATTGTGATAGCTTGTAATACAGCTTCAATTGCAGCTCTGGATGCGGTTAGAGAACGTATCAGAGTTCCGGTCATTGGGCTCGAGCCAGCTGTAAAGCCGGCTGTAGCGGCAACTAAAAACGGAAAAATCGGGGTCCTGGCGACCGGGGTGACCCTTGCAGGGGAAAGGTTCCATTCGCTGGTGGAGCGGTTTGGAGAGACAGTTGAGGTTTATACTCAACCTTGTCCGGGTCTGGTTGAACTGGTGGAGGCTGGAAAAGTGGGAAACCCTGAAACCAGGACTCTGCTTGCCCGCTATCTCGACCCGCTGCTGGCCAGGGGTGTTGACACCATCGTGCTTGGCTGTACGCATTACCCCTTCCTGAGGCCGCTCGTGCAAAAGATGCTCCAGAGTAATGTCTCTGTTATCGATTCTGGAGCTGGAGTTGCCCGCCAAGTTGCCAGGGTACTGCAAGGTCGTAAACTGGCTGCGGGTGAAGGGGTGGCCGGGCGGGAACATTTCTATACAAGCGGTGACCCTGAGGATGTACAAGGGGTAGTACAGTTTTTGTGGGGGGATCACAAGCTGGTAGTGGAGCAGGTTAAATCTTAAATAATAGCCAGCCCTTCAGGGCTGGCTATTATTTAAGCGGTTAGACTGTATCTGCTTCTGGCAAGTCTTGTTCGGCTTGACAGGTTCGTCGTCTAGTTTGATTGTTTTGATTGCCTCGTAGATAAGGACCGGCTGACCATTTTCAACTCTTATTTTAATGTCACCCCAGCCCATTTCACGGATAAACTGTATGATCTGCTTTTCCCTGTTGCTAAGGCAGTGTACCATGACAGTACCTTCTCTCCGTAAATATAAATTTCTAGAAAAGATAATTCTGTGTTTGAATATGATATTCCTGCCTGCACTTATCGGAGGAAGAAGATTTTTAAGGAAATCTCGAGTAAATTGTTTTATCGTTGTAATACCACGTTAAGAACGAAAATATTGTATTCACGGCTGGGCAATAGATGTAAAATAGTAGAGGCTATCTTAATGACACCTTGCCAATAAACGAATAAGAAAGGTGAACCTGCCAATAATGAACGTTAACTTTAGAACAAGTATAGTGTTTATATGCATTGGCCTATTTGCACTGCTGCTTACCCTAACGGTAATTCTTCATCATTCCTGGGCAGAGCCGAACGGGGCAATTCGTGTAGGCGTTCTTGCAGGTGACTTGAAGTCCGAACAGGAGCAACTGATACTCTCAGCGTATGAGCAGATACTGAAGGAAGAGGGGTTCCCCTACCAGGTGGTTACCCCCGGTGAGCTGGTCAGTAGTTCAGGGGAAATTCAAATTAATTATGATGCCCTGATCGTTCCCGAGGTTATCAATGCGACCATGCAGGATAGTCTAGCTCAGGCTATAAGTGCCTATGTCCGCAACTACGGGCACGACGTATTACTTGTCCTGGATCCGGCCACAAGAACGGATGGCGGGGAATCTCGCCAGGCAGGACTGTTATCGGAATTAGCCGGAGTCAGTTATTACCAGCAAGCGCCAGAGGGGCAGCAAGCAACTTATTCCGGTTTCTGGTACTTCTCTTCAGCTGAAAAGGGCCGTGAATGGGGGATAACCCCAGGGAAACTTGATGGAGACCATGCTGTCAGCAGCTATTCCTACGGGAAACTGAATTTTGAACATGCCAGAGCTGTTAATAAAGATGCCAATATCGTGGCCTTTGATCGGGTCGACGGTACAGATGTACCTGTCATCGCTGAAAAGCAGTATACTGGAGGCGGAACTGTAGTATACGCCAACCTGCCCCTGGGAATGTACAAGTTGCGCTCGGATGACCTCACGATCAGGTCTGTTCTTCGCAGCTTTCTGATTAAGAAGGCACAGCTGCCTCGCCTGGTGAACAGTCCTGGTGGCGCGGGAGGGCTTGTCTTCAACCTGCATGTATGCAGTGGCGCCTACTTCAAGGCCTTAACGGTTATGTTGACGCAGGGTATTTTCCAAAAGGAAATTCCTTTTTCCATCCATATTACGGCTGGCCCGGATACTTATAAACTGGGCGATCAGATGGGATTTTCCGCCGAGAACGAGTTCGAGGGGCGACCGCTCCTGGAAATGCTGCAAGATTATGGTGAGATTGGCTCACATGGTGGCTGGATGCACAACTTTTTTGCCTATAACATGCAGTACCTGCCACAGGATAGAGCTGTTGAACTTATCAGGTGGAATTCTGAGGCGCTGGAGGCGGTTACCGGCAAAAAAGTGGTGGAATACAGTGCCCCGGGGGGTAATCACCCTTACTGGGTTGAGCAAACTCTCGAAGAAATGGGGGTTAAAGCCTATTATTTTGCTGGAGACACCGGTTCCAGTCCTACCCAAACGCTGCTGGAGGGTAAACCGACAGGAGGAAAAACGTGGTCCTTTCCCATTACTCCTTACCGGCAGTTTGCCTCTCTCGAAGAGATGGAAAGGGGACAGGTCCCTCTAGCGGAAGTCAAGCAATGGCTACAGGAGCTGACCGAATTCGCCGCACAAGAAAGGGCTATCCGGATGGTTTATACACATCCCTCAGAAGTGTCCTATGAACTGGATGCAATGCAGGCATTGGAAGACAAAATGCTTGCCGAACAGAGGAAGGACAGGCTCCGTGTCGCGCCGATGAGCCAATTTGCTGATTTTCTCAATCGTCATGCCGCCACCAAATGTCAGGTTGGAAAACTGGAAGGCAACGGGTATGTAATCGATCTTGAAAACCCGGAGGGCTTGAAGGATATGACAGTTGCTGTTTATGTAGGGACCGAAAACAAATATGTCGTTATAGGTGAATATATAACGACTATCCAGGAAGACGACGGGTGGCTCTATTTGACAGTCAACTCGAACGAGAAGGAAAAGCACCTGGAGGTGTACCAAATTTAAAAGGACGCTATGCTCCACGCACTGCGTCCTTTTCTTCCTTAAAACAAGCGGGGTGGCCAACGATGAGCTGATCATTGTTGTAGCCGTAAAATGTTCGTGCGCCTGGATCAATAATCTGCCCGCAAATCGAGCAAGTCCTTTTTTCCTCCTTGGCGTTCAGGATGACTCCTTCAACCTTGGAGGAGTTCCAGTTCACTACAAGCGTTTCCAGCGTACTTTTTAAGGGTGTCACCGGGGTGCAGGCAGGATGGAAGTACCTACGTATGCGGCGCCCGTTTTCCCTGTAGCGATAGACGACAACCGGTGAATAGGGCCTGATTTTTTGACGGCACTGCTGGCAGGAGCGGCTATATCCACCGTTGCATTTAAGAATATAGCGGGTTTCGGCAGGTTTGCGCCTGACTTCACGGTCTTTCCAAAATATTTTGCGCCCAGGTTCTGCTCCTACCCATTTTTCGATAAGGCTGTAATACTCCCGGTAATTACGCTCAACTAGTTGGAGTTCAGGAGGAAAGCCGGCTTTGACAGCCTGGGTGTGGAATAAATACTCTGCGAGGTCATGGGCAAGCCCGTCAATCTTTCCCATATCCCAGAAGTAGCCATTCTCACTCAACCAATGGTGAAAAGTGTTAAAAATATTGCCGGAACATACCACCAGCCGGTCATTTTTCTGTACGCCGGCCTTTTCCATCAGGCCGGTCAACTGGGTGCACGCTTTTTCCTCAAAGCTAAACCCGTCATCCCAGGTCAAGGGCAGCATAGTAGTAAATATTTCACTTGTTTCCTCGCACACAAGTACCAAAACTTCAGAAAAAGCGCGGCAACCCCCACCGGCATCCTCAACATGCCATTCCTTCAAAAAACAAACTCCCCTCCGTTGATTACTGGAAAAACATACGCAAATATTTGATAAAAAAGCCCCTGTTGGATACATATTGCGTTAATCTCCATTGACTATTATACAACACCTGCAATAAAAGAACATTAATTATTATGGTTGATATATTTCGAAATTCATAAATTTACACAAAAATCTATTTCTCTGGTGCTTTATCATCCCAACAAAGATAAAGCTGTGCCTTGAATAATTTGTATTAATTAATACTATTTTGTGTTACAATAAACTTACTATAATTAGGATCCAAGGTAGTAACTGGGGACGTTGTGCCCTGTTTAAATTTTAACTTCATAATTGCATGGGGAGCTGGCGTAATCCGGCTGAGAAAGAACCGTGAGTTCTGACCCAAATTAACCTGAACTGGGTAATGCCAGCGGAGGGATGCGACTTTCCTATTGGACCGTATGTAGCCCTTTACCTTCTTCAGGTAAAGGGCTATTTGACTTGAATTTTGTTTCTTGGAAGGGGGTTGTCCTTTTCTTACTAACTAATAACAGGAGGCTTTATTGATGAAGACAAGGGTAGGGTTAACAATTGCCGGTTCCGATTCATGTGGCGGGGCAGGCATACAAGCAGACCTAAAAACGTTTAGCGCGCTGGGGACTTATGGTATGAGCGTGATTACAGCAGTGACGGCACAAAATACCACAGGTGTCGTTGATGTCAGGGAAATGGATGTTGCTATCGTCAAAAACCAGATTGACTGCCTGTTTGATGACATCGAAATTGACGCAGTAAAAATTGGGATGGTGTCGAGTACGGAAATCATTAACGTTATTGCGGCTTGTCTGAAGAAATATAAAGCCGTGAATGTTGTTGTTGATCCGGTCATGGTTTCAAAAAGCGGCTATTATCTGCTGCGGCCGGAAGCGAAAGCAGCATTGTTAAAATTATTGTTTCCCATCGCAGCAGTGGTTACGCCCAATATACCGGAGGCAGAACTGATTACCAATAGTAAGATAGAAAACCTTGAGCAAATGAAAGAAGCGGCCCGCATCATCTATGAACTTGGACCGGCGCATGTAGTGATAAAGGGTGGCCATCTAACAGAGGATGCCATAGACGTGCTCTATGACGGCAGCAGCTTTAAGTACCTTAAGGGGTCGAGAATAGACACAAGGAACACGCATGGTACCGGGTGCACCTTTTCATCGGCGATAACAGCTCACCTTGCCCGGGGGTATGCAGTCACAGAAGCAGTAAAGCTGGCGAAGGACTACATCAATGGCGCCATTGCACACTCAATAGAGCTGGGGCATGGGTTTGGTCCGACCGGCCATTTTTATGAACTATATCGGAAGGCTGGTATGCTCAATGCTTAAAGAAGGAACAATGGGGGGGCTTAACCAGTTTGCCCTTTGGTTTGGCGCAGCCGTGTCCCTGGCCGAAATGATGACGGGCAGCTTAATCGCTCCCCTCGGCCTCAAGGATGGTATCGCAGTAATCTTAATAGGGCATCTGATCGGTACACTGATCCTGGCGTTAGTCGGTATCATCGGTTTCAGGGAGAAAAATCCATCCCTGAGATCGAGCCGTTTATCTCTTGGCAGGTATGGTTCTTACTTTATCTCCGTTTTCAACGTCATCCAGCTGGTCGGTTGGACTGCCATCATGCTAATCCAGTGCACCAGATCACTGCAGTCTATCACCGGAAAACTGTTTAGTTTTGACAATTTCACAGTACTGGTAATAGCAACTGGAATTATTGTCGGAATATGGGCATTTAACGCACACCGTGGAATTAACTTGATTAACAATGTTGCCGTAATACTCCTCTTATTATTATGTGTGGTAATGTTGAAGTCAGTATTACAAGGGGGAGAAGTGCAAGCGGTTGCCTCCAGCATGACCTTTGGCGCAGCGCTGGAATTAAGTATAATCATGCCTTTGACCTGGTTGCCGTTAATTTCCGATTATACCATGCTGGGTAAAAGCAAGGCAGGCAGCTTCTGGGGCAGTTTTGGCGGGTATTTTCTAGGCAGCTCGTTTATGTATATCATCGGCCTGCTATCCGCAATATATGCGGGCACGTCTGACCCCATAGGTGTTCTGGTTGGCCTGAACCTGGGTATTGCAGCCGTTTTTATTGTGCTCTTATCCACTGTCACCACAACCTTCCTGGATGTTTACTCCGCGGTATTGTCAACAAGCAATATAGCACCTGGGATTTCAAGAAAGCACCTGATTATCATTTTTACAGCCCTGGGTACTTTGCTGGCAATATTCTTTCCTATGGAACAGTACGAAAATTTCCTTTATATGATTGGGTCCATATTTGCACCGGTATTTACAATTATATTAATGGATTACTTTGTATACAAAAGTGACCGCTCTATGGATTATTTCAACATCTCCGGTTTCTTTGCGGCCTTAACTGGTGTAGTCACCTACTATGTGGTGGCCGGTATGGATTCTATCATTGGTTCTACGATTCCTGCCATGTCCGTTACTATGGCAGTATATGTTTTAATCCGGTTTACTAAAAAACATCTTATTTTGAGAGGCGATAAATATGCTCAACAAAATAGTTAATGCGCTAAAAACCGTAAGGATTAACACTCCGCTCGTTCAGGCGATTACAAACTATGTAACAATCAATGACTGCGCCAACATCCTGTGTTGTTTCGGCGCCTCGCCGGCCATGTGCGAGGTAAGGGCCGAGGTTGAAGAATTTGCCGAAGTTATATCCGCCCTTTATATCAACCTTGGGACCTTGACTGAAGAGCAAAAGGTCGCTGCCGTACTTGCAGCTAAAAAGGCCACCCAGCTGCATATACCGGTTGTGCTGGATCCGGTTGCCTGTCCGGTCATCACCAGGAAAATGGATGTCTCCAGGCAACTTCTTGAAAGTGCGAAAATTACTGCAGTTAAAGGGAACATCGCTGAAATCAAATCTCTTGCAGGCTACAAGGGGCTGGCCAGGGGAGTTGATTCTTTAGACGAGGGAGAGGACGCCGTGGAGGCCTGCGTGAGTCTGGCTAAAAAATACGGGACGGTGGTCGTAGCTACCGGTAAAACGGATATTGTTACGGATGGAGAAAGGACCTGCCTGATTCACAATGGGTCCCCAATGTTGAGACTGGTAATCGGGACAGGCTGTATGGTTGGCGCCCTGGTCGCGGCTGCTGCCGGGACAATAGAGGATAAATGGGTTGCGTGCGCTGCTGCTGTGATGGTCATGGGGCTGGCCGGGGAGATGGCCGCAGCTTCTACCGGAGGAATGCTGCCCGGTACTTTCAGGGTGAAACTGTTTGACTCCGTATATAGTTTGACCGGGAATGACATATTGAAAGGCGGTAAAATTACATGGCTATAGACTACAGTGTCTACCTTGTTACAGACAGAGGTATTCTGGATGGCAGGGATTTACTCAAAGCTGTTGAGGCTGCGCTAATTGGTGGAACAAGCCTGATACAACTCAGGGAAAAGGATATATCCAGCCGGGATTTTTATGATTTAGCTGTTAAAATGAAAGACCTTGTCAACGCGCACAACGTCCCGCTGATCATTAATGACCGGCTCGACATAGCCCTGGCGGTTGACGCAGACGGTCTTCACATCGGGCAGGATGATATACCTCTGGGTATCGCCAGAGCAATTATGGGTCCTGACAAAATAATCGGTTATTCTGTATCGAATCTTGAACAAGCGCAATACGGTGAGGAAAATGGAGCGGATTACCTGGGCGCCGGTCCGGTTTACGCAACAGGAAGCAAGGCGGATGCCGGTATGCCGATCGGGCCCCATAACCTGAAAACGATCAAGGATAGCGTGTCGATACCGGTGGTGGCTATCGGCGGGGTAGGTATGGCCAATATCAATGAGGTAAAACAAGCGGGTGTGGATGGGATTTCCGTAATCTCGGCGATACTAGGGAGGCAGGATATTACGGAAGCAGCCAAAACTATTACCGCTATATGGAAGGCAAAATGAAAAGGACTATTTTCATAGATTTTGACGGTACGATCACTAAGGTTGATACCTGCGCGGCGATGGTCGAAGCTTTTGCGGCAGAGGGCTGGCAAGAGATAAATGAAAAATGGGAACGCAAGGAACTGTCAACGCAGGACTGTGCCAATCGGACCTTTCAGCTAATTGCCGCCGGTATCGAGGACATCGCAAAGTTGATGGGAAGTATGGAGATAGATGATACTTTCAAGGAATTTTTAAGTGTATGCCGGGAAAAAGGCTATAAGGTATTTGTGCTAAGTGACGGCTATGATTTTTGTATTGAAGCAGTTTTTAAAAAATATGATATAGCGGCCCTTTATTACGCCAATAAAATGGTGTATGACCAGGGCTTCCAAATTCAATGCCCCCACTTCAATGATTCATGTGGGAATTGCGGAACCTGCAAAACAAAACTGATGGCGGGATTAAAAGAAGAGGGAAGCCAGGCTGTTTACATTGGAGACGGTTATTCCGATACATGTCCGGCTAGGCATGCTGATGTTGTGTTTGCCAAAGGAGACTTGTATAACTATTGTCTTGAACAAGGAATCAAAACGATTCATTATGATACTTTTGCAGATATATTAGCTTATATTGTTTAAGCTAATATATCTGCTCAATAAAAACCATCCTCGATAACACGGGCATGCATACCATAACGGGAATATTTCTGCCGCAATGCTTGCATAGTCAAAGGCAGACAATCATAACGACCAAGGATGACTTTTGATTTTTGGGTATCGTAGGCAGGTACAAGGCTGGCTCCATCAATAGACAGGGCATTTTCATATAGCTCGTTGGCCTTCGACTTTTCCAATGTAACGGATACTTCATACTGTTTGGGGCGGAATAATTGGTTATCAAAATAAGAAAAACTACGGTCACCGATACGGCCTAAACAGTACCTGGTTAGAATTGCCTTGCCGCCATTTTTGAGAATAAATCGTTCCCGGGACATTTCTGATAAATCAAGCCTGCTTACTTTGTAGGAGTTGTATTCAAAGCCGTCTTCATATACACGTACAATGGCATAGGCACAGGGAAACTGAACGGTCGCCGGTACTTCCACATACGCGCGGCTGCCGGTCGTGAAACGGTTGGTGGTCACATGGTTGCGGTGTACATGTCCGCAAAACACACCTTGTATATTGGGAAAGGGCCGGGTAAGTTTCAGGAACTCCCGATGGTTTTTTATGCCAAACCACAGATCCGGGCCGTTACAGGGATGGTGTAGAAACAGGAAGGCCGGCAGGCCTCTATTTGTTGTCAACATGCTTTCAAGCCACTGCATTTGAACAGGATCAATGTAGCCCCAATTGTCATTCTGTTTGCATGAGTCGATCAAAAGGAACAGGTAATCTTTAAATATTATACTTGTGTAAGTTTTTTCTCTGCCGGTCAGGTTATCAAGGAAACCCTGTTCCCCTAGACCGGAATTTTTTGTATATTTGTCGTGGTTGCCTGTGCAAAGAAGATAGGGTGTATCACCAAAGTAAGGCAATAACTGATTCCTCAGCCCCGAATACTGAAGGCTGCTGGCAGTGTCGGTGAGGTCGCCGGTAATGACGGCCAGGTCAATATCCCTGCGCTTGCTGTCCAGAATGCACTGGATTAAGAGAGGATTGGCATAAGCCACAAGCTTCCCCAAATAAATCTCATTGATATCTTCTGAAACTTCTCCGTAATTGATGTGGGTATCACTCATAACAGCAAAGCTGAACAGGTATTTCCCCTTTGGTTGGGGCAAGGTTGTAAAAGAATTAAGAGAGCCTTTGACGCCGTTACTTTCCACCTGGTACCAGTAGCGGGTGGAGGGCTTTAGATTATACATTTCTGCATAATGAAATTCCGTATCCAGGGCAATAGTGTGTTTGATAAGGTGTTTGGGTGCTTTTCCAATATGCATGGAGGTATCCGCGCGTTGTTGCGGGGTTACCCAGGTGATAACAGCATGTTGACTACCCACGGTATAAAGTTCTTCGTTGGTAATTATTGTAACGGAAAAATTTGTGCGTTTAATTGGTGAACCCATGTTACCCGTTTCTCCTCAGTTGTTTTTTATTATTCTATTAACGAGGGTTACAGGATGTAAACACACAATCAACGGGGATTAATCCAAAGGCCTTAAGTTATCTCGAAAGTGAACTCGTCCAGCTAAAGCTGGACATCGAGACTTCGGTGGGGGACTCTACCCCCACCGAAGCAAAAAAGCGGAACTCCCACTTATAGAAGTGGGAGAATTGGATAAAACCAGTTTGTAAATCAATGGCACTGATGATAAACTACTACATGGGTGATGAATATGAATCTAAATTGTGGTCTAATTGGGCTACCTATGGTCGGGAAGACAACTATTTTCAACCTGCTAACGGGAGCGGGTGCGGAGACTTCCAATTTTTTAACCGGCAAGGCGGAAACCAATACTGGTATGGCCAGATTGCCGGACCTTAGAATGGATTTACTGAGTGGCATGTACAAGCCTCGCAAGACTACCTATGCCCAAATCCATTTCAGTGATGTGCCCGGTCTGGTACGCGGCTCCAGTCAGGGTAAAGGAGTGGGCAACCAGTTCCTCAACGCCATCCGCAATGTGGACATGCTTGCCCATGTGGTGCGGGCTTTTGAAAACGAGGACGTACCCCATGTGGACGATGATATTAATCCCTTAAGGGACATCGAGACCATACATATGGAACTCCTGTTTGCCGATATGGAGATTGTTGAGAGAAGGATCGAGCGCATTAAAGCAGGTAAAAAGGTCAAAAAAGAAAACCTGCTCGAGCTTGAAGTACTTGAAAAGTGCCTTGGGGCGCTGGAGGAAGAGCTTCCCATTGGCAGGCTGGAGCTGAATGCCGATGAAAGGCTGGTTTTAAAAAATTACAGCTTTCTAACTGAAAAACCTTTACTGCTGGTTATTAATACCGATGAACAGCAATTTAAGGCACAAGAATACCCCTTTAAGAGTGAGCTGCTCTCCTACGCCGCAGAGAGGGGACTGCCTGTCCTTGAAATCAGCGGGCGCATTGAAATGGAGATCAACCAGCTGCCTGAAGAGGATAAAGAGCTGTTTCTGGCAGATCTGGGTATCGACCAGTCGGGAATGGACCGCCTGGCACGAGCCGCCTACGAGTTCCTTGGGCTGATCTCTTTCTTTACCGTTGGGGAGGATGAGGTGAAAGCCTGGACTATTGAGCGGGGGACCGACGCTAAACGAGCGGCGGGGAAAATTCACTCGGATATTGAGCGGGGTTTCATCAAGGCTGAAGTTGTCAAATACGCAGACTTAAAAGAAACCGGCAGCATGAGCAAGATCAAAGAAAAGGGCCTGTTCCACCTGGAGGGCAAAGAATATATCGTACAGGACGGAGATGTCATAAACTTCAGGTTTAATGTGTAATTCTACATTTTCCAACAAACGGTTGAACCAACCATCCAAATTCAGCGTCAATAATGATAAGGACGTCCTAAAAATCCTTCAGGTGTGGGTGCGCATGAATTGTAACCTGGTTTTGCAGCCAATATGAATTTGAGTGTTCGCATTCGCAATTCAATGTAACAGGGATAAAAATGCATACTGGGAATCACAATGGAGACAAGAGTATTGCTCGAAAAGGCTTGACTTGCGGGCTGGGGGTTATCCGGAGCGAGCGAAGCACCTGGGTGCGTTCCTTAGCGCGTGTGTTGCATGCAGAAAAGCTTAAATAGCGCGTAGCTACCGGAGGGCTGTCTGTAGATGCGGTTGGTAGAATGCTCTTGTTTCACTAATGAAGAATTGCGAAGCGAGCGGAGGATAACCCCCGGCCCACTACCCCAGAGGCTTTTCGAGAACCAGCTATGACCTATCCCAATCATGGTAAAAGTTAAACTTCCTGTTTGTCTTTGAGTAAATAAGCATGGCTTTTGGAAATAATATCTGTAAATGCTTAAAAGCAACAGGGAGGTCAACCATGCCAACTCAAAGAAATGTAGCTGCGGCTATTGTGGAGCAGCTGGACGCCTGGGGTGTCCACAACGCGTACGGGCTGGTCGGTGATGATATATTCCACATTATGGACGCGCTGGCTCATCAGGATAAAGTGCATTTTTACCATGTCAAGCACGAAGAAACTGCCGCTCTTATGGCTTCAACCCAGGCCAAGCTGAACGGCCAGGTGGGTATCTGCATAGCTGACGGAGGTCCCGGAACACTGCACCTGATGAACGGCCTGGCGGATGCCTGTACTGATCATGTCCCGGTGCTTGCCATCACCGGCCAGGTAAACCTCCGGCAAATCGGTACCAATGCCAAGCAGTACATAGATCAGCAGTCCCTGATGCGTCCTCTGGCAGCTTATTCTACGTTGCTATGCAACCCGTCAGCGTTACCCCAGGTTATGGAAAGCGCTTATCGAACTGCAGTGGCAGGCCGCTCGGTAGCTCACGTCAGTATTCCCATGGACGTGCTCCCCATGCCCTGTGGGGACAATACGATTCCTTATGCCCCGTATTTGCATACAGAACCCGCCTCGTCAACTGAGGTGATCCTGGGAGCCCTTGAAATCATGCGCCGGTCGCAGCGTCCGGTTATTCTGGTGGGAGCCGGGGGGCGGAAGGCAAGTGAAGCAGTTGGTGAACTGGCCTTGCGTTGGGGCGCCGCTGTGGTCAATACCCTGGCCGGTACGGGTGTGACAGCAAGATCACATCCCCTTTATGCCGGGGGGGTGGGTCATGCCGGCAGCCCGGCTTCATCCAAAATCCTGCAGCAGGCTGACCTATGCCTGATTGTGGGAGCCAACTGGTGGCCTCAGGAGTATGTTCCAAAGAGTATTCCGATTATCCAGATTGACATCAACCCTGCCAATGTGGGGGCAACCACCCCGGTTACATACGGTCTGGTAGGAGATGCTGGAAAAATTATTGCTGAGTTGACAAATGGCCTGGACGGCAATGCCAACCAGGCGTGGCGCCAGTCTATACAAACCGAAATATCTGCCTGGCTAAAGGAACTGGACAGCGAAGCTGCCGTCAGCGGCACACCCGTCAACCCTGCCTTTTTAATACGGGCTTTACAGAATACGGCGCCGGATGATGCCATTATCAGTTTGGATACAGGGGATCATACGGTCTGGTTCGGACGTGTTTTTCGGCCCGTTCGACAGCAGGTATTGCTGTCAGGGAAATGGAGGACTATGGGATATGGGCTGCCGGCGGCAATGGCAGCGGCGATTAACAGGCCCAACCAGAAATCAATTGCCCTGGTTGGTGATGGTGGCTTTGCTATGACCATGTCAGACTTTCTTACAGCAGTAAGATATAATCTGCCTATAACGGTAATAGTTGTCAATAATAATGCCCTGGCTATGGAAAAGAACAAGATGAGGGCAGGCGGGCTGCTTCCGGAGGGAACCTCCCTGCATAACCCTGATTTTGCCAGGTATGCTGCCGACTGCGGTGGTTTGGGCTTGAAAGTGGGACACTCTGCCGACCTTGAGCCAGCCCTGCGTGAGGCTATAAACAGCAAGCGACCGTCACTGCTGGACGTTGACACTTCCGACCTGGCGGTCCCTGGAACTAAACTCCCCTCCTAAAGATTTTGCCTGAGGTATGACCCCACGCTGGTCTTAACGGCCTGTGACAACCCCGCCAAAACTATGTGGATGACCGACTTAATTAGTTAGAAAATCATGCCGCTGTCTGGGCGTTAGCATAAGATGAGACTCAGCACCCACATTTTGGGGACGCGCTTTGTGTTCATTTTCAGGATAGTTGCAATAGGAG
>JAQVOH010000105.1 GCA_028702695.1 Desulfotomaculaceae bacterium | reverse complement strand
CCCGAGTATGACAATCTCATTTTCCAGGTAGGTTCCAGCACCCATTTCCTTGCCAACCTTGTTGGTCAGTACCAGCGCAGGGTCCAGATTCATCAATCTGCAGACAGTTGCGTCCAAAGCAATGGGATCTTTTGCAAGCAGGATTACATTCATTTTTTTAGGAGTGCCTCCCCGAGGACCATTCCCTTCCATAGCCATAATTCCATCCATGATGTAAAGTCTCGGATTAATATAGGAATTCAAATCAATCAGCATTCTGGCAAAGTCTGAAGCATTGGAGAGTTTCACGTGAAATTCTCCTTTTAGAGCTCCAGGTATGCAGCCGAACTGATTTTTCACCGCACCGGTCATTCTTTGAAAGGCGTGGGTTTTCATTTTAGGCAGACTGATAACCGCATCACTAGCCAGCACACCGTTGGCAATAACAAATTTCTTATTCTGATGCCCTTCTTGATATAAAATCTCTTTCCCCGACTGGAAATCGGACAGGTTTATCTGCAATTCTGCTGCTATGCCAGCGACTCCCGTCCTTTTGGACGCAGCAGCGGGACTTTGAAACGCTGGAGAGTCACCATAGGAAAGCTTTGCACCAACACCTTGGAAAATCTCCGCCACAGCCTTGAAAACAGCCGGGTGGGTAGTAATACATTTTTCCGGGGGATCAGCAGCAAGCCAATTGGGTTTCAGGAGGATTTTTTCATCTGGGGACGCAAAAACATGAGGTCCGCCAAGAAGGTTGATCCCTCTCTCAACTGCCTTCTTTACTTCATCGAAATCATAGCTCTTGCAGGCGACTAATACAACTTCAGACACTACAGCTTCAGACATGCCAGACCCTTCTTTTATTGTTTAGATTTTGATGGCAGCAGGTGTTATACCTTAATATTGCTAAAAAGCCTCCTCTTTATGATGAGGCCAGATGTATATCATTGTATATGCCTGGCAAGGTATGACTCAAACTCAATTAAATAGCGCCTCCTTAAAAATATCGACCTTAATCCCGTCGACAATAATTTCGTCAAATATGAAAGTATTTAGTTAATCCACAATTGGAGCATTCAGCAGAAAAACCGTAACCCATAGTTTTTATCCCTCCCTGTGCCACACAGGATTTTTTAGTCAGATTATTTATTTTTATTGTATTTAGAAATGGATATACTTAATCTTAATACGAGTGTAATAAAAGCTCTACCTTTTGCTAATCATTACCTCTCGATATTTTCTTTTTGATCTAGTTTTCTGACAGCCGGAACCAGTGGACAAAGTATAGCAATGCCGATAATTAAAATACCCGAGATCAGAAACCAATGGTTGACACCAACTCTATCGGCAAAGAATCCCGAAAGGATTAAGCCAAGAGGCATAGCAAGGGACATGATGCTTCCTGTCAGAGAAAAAACCCGTCCTAAATATTCCGGTTTAATTTTTTCCTGGAAAAGAGCCATTTGAATACCGCTGTAAAACGGAACGGAAAGCCCCATCAGCACACAACACACAACGAATACAGTAAAACCGTTGGAAGGGAGAATACCTGAAACAGTCAAACTAAATCCCATCAGTAAAATAGAAGTAAACATTAAAATAATTCGTTTTTTGTAGCCACCCAACTGTCCTAATAACAGGCCTCCCACCAACATGCCGGCCGCAAAGGCAATCTCCGTAATGGAAACATGTATAGGTGTTCCATCAAAATAGCTCATACTCATGAGTGGGTAGAGAGCATTGATTGGCATATATACCAACATATATAACGTACCAATTAATAGTAGGGCAAACAATCCTTTGTTTTCTTTAAGAGCCAGAAAGCCGTCTTTCATCTCTTCCAGAAAATCTTTTTTTAATTGGCGTTTTTCAGTGTTTAATTCTGGAATGGAAACAAAGACTACTGTTATACAAGCAATTACAGCACCTACTACATCAATGGCAATAATCAAATTCAAATCCCACAGGGAGTATAGAAAAGCTGCAAGGGCAGGGCTGACAATATAACTGATTGATATCATAGACTGGCTGTAACCAGCACATTTGGTTAACTGTTCTTCTGGCACTAGAAGAGGGGTTACCGCACTTAGTGCCGGAGAGTGGAAAGCTGTTCCGATACTTCGGATAAACAATACAACCATAATCGTCCAGACCGGCAGTTCCATATTAAAGGCAATAAGGGCCAATGCAGCACCAGCTGCGGCAATCATTAAATCAGCACCAATCATAATCATCTTTCTGTTGTAGCGGTCAACCAATACACCGATCGCAGGTCCAAAGACTGCATAGGGCAAAAAGCCTGCCAATGAAGCGATTGACAGCACCATCGCGGATTGGGTTTTCTCGGTAAGGTAAAAAATAATCGCCATTTGCAGGATAGCACTGGTAATAAGAGAAACCGCTTGCCCTGCCCATATTGTAAAAAATATTTGTTTCCATTTTGAATTTTGTTTTGTCATAGCTTTTTCTCCTTGCATTTTTATTGTTGATTTCATTCTGGCTTTAAGCAATAAAAAATGCAGGCCACAAGTCCGCAATGCGAGCTTTGGTCTGCATACCAACGAGAAAAAGACACACAAGTATAAGGAGATAGCCTGGAAAAGCTATACCTCACCTGTATCCATGTCCTGATTCGTAAAATAAGCACAACAAAAAAGCCCACGCTTGTGGATGGGTATCACTGCTTTTTTATTGCCAGCTTATCTTAAACGAATAGACCACATGGATATAGTGTCCTCCTTTAATTGCAGCAGTCATCAAAATGAACACCTTCAGGGTCAAGATGAATCATGCAGTAAGTTCACTGAAATTTAATAAATAATTATACCATGAAAATCCGTAATAGTGCATTACTTGTCCACAAATAATATTTCCTATTTAAACGAATCAAAAAACTTTTTCAAGTCATCTTTTGTCTCTTGACTTAAATAATGCCACCTTATGTCTTGGATTGCACCTTCTAAGCCGCAAAGAGAGCTGAAACAGGTGTCACCCTCCAATAATCGCAACTTGATAAAAGCCTCTTTACTTCCAGTTTTCAAAAAAGTTTCAACATCATTGATTCCAACTGCAGCAAGTCGTTTTTCCATTACCTTGCCGATATTCGTCAATGCACTTAATTTACCCATATTTACACCTCGTTCATATATGTCAGCTATTATTTTATTCAACTCAATTGCCTAAACAACCTTTATAAAAGCGGTTGATTTCATTCAAAAATTAGCATCAAGTTCACTCGTTTGAAATTTATCGATACCCGCATGATACTCAGCCTTTAACATCGAGGAAATTCTTGTCGTTTTTATTCAGCATACTGCTCCTCAAAAAGATTCAAAGACATTTCGAAAGGACTCCGAGGAATGGAAACTTCACCCGGCGATCGCGGAAATACCACATGAACATTTAGTTGAAAAGAGTTTACCTGGAAGTTTCACTGGTACGGACTTGGAATCCTGGTTAAGGGGAAGAAACATAGATACAATTATTATTACCGGATACATGACTCAAATGTGTTGTGACACTACGGCTCGACAAGCTGTACACCTAGGGTTTTCGGTCGAGTTTATTTCAGATGCAACAGGAACACTTCAAATCTCAAATGAAGCCGGGACTGTTACAGATGAGGAACTACACAGAGCTATATTGATTACTCAGGCCATGAGGTTTAGTAAAGTATTAACTACTAAACAGTGGATAGATGGTTTGGCATAGTGCTGCCTCCTGCCGGTCTCATTCTCCTGCACACCGATGTAGTTTGCATCGCTCAATGAGGTCGCCCTACAGCTAACCATCCCAGCAAATTCACCACTACTAACGGCTGCTATAAGGTGGCCCAGAGTAGCCGGATCATAAGTGCACTGAAGAAGAAATACTGGCACGGGAAAAGAAAATAGATAAAGCCCCAGAGTTGTCTCTGAGGCTTTATCTATTGTCATGCAGACCCACTAATGAGTGAGTATAAATATTAGTAAATTTTAAAATAATAGAGATAAACTACAATGAGGAGGCTTTATTATGAATTGGTTGTCAAAAACTGCTTTAATACTTGTAATTGTCGGAGCCATAAATTGGTTGTTAGTCGGTGTCTTTCAATGGGACCTTGTGACTGCTCTTTTTGGTGGAGAGACGCTTAGAGCTTCATCTGGATTAAGCAGATTAATTTATACACTAGTTGGTCTTGCAGGTATTTACTCTATCACCTTTCTTTTTAGAGATACTGCCGTTAAGGTTAATAAATAAACTTCTAATGGAAAAATTATCAACATCAATGTGGGCACCTTCGGGTGCCTTGTTATTTAACGAAAAAAGAGCTTTAGCTGGCATACAATTTATACGTTACTGAATCCTCCAACTCCCTCCGCGTCTTTAAGTCCAATGGCACGATTCCCTTTTCGGTACGTTCGATAAACTTAAGCTCTTCAAAAATGGTGGTAATGACGTCCGACATCAGGTCAGCGCCGTCATTAAAGGCGCTTACCCCTCCTGCTTTGACCAGGGTGGCGTAAGCATAAACGAGGGCTTTGCGGTCGACCAATACGGACGGCTCAATGTTCACCACCATCGCCTGTGGCGTGGTTCTTCTTTTGAAGGTGTTAAGCTGCAGGTGGACGGCCAGGTCGACCTGCCCCTCCTCTAAAAGATTGGGGTTGTAATTAAACCATACGCAGCGCAGTCCGCCCACGTCAAAGGAGACGTGCTCCCGACTTTTACCCATCGGGTAAACGTTTCTTGGCTCTACATTTCTGATTAAGAAAACAGGTTCGGGATTGCCCTGGCCAAACGGACCCAGCAGGTTTAAGCTCTTGACGTGCTCTAAGGTGCAGTAACGGTTATCAATGACACCGTCAACATACTGGTAGGTAGTCCTGGGTACGGGTGGTGCCGCTTCTATCAACTGCTTGTAAAGCTCGTCGATACTGTCGGGGTTCAGCGAGAAGCCGCAGGCCCCTTTATGACCTCCGTAGCTGTCGAAGAGATCACCGGCTAGGGCTAACAGTTCTAACAGGTTATAACCCTCCGGCGCCCGGGCTGAACCGAAGCCTTGGGCACTAATGATTAAGGCGGGCACCTGGTATTCATCTACCAATCGGTTGGCTAACGGGCCAGCGATGCCGGGTAGTATATCAACCTGGGCCAGCAGCAGCTTGGAGACGTCGGCACCTTCCAAACTTTCCTTCACCAACTGGTAGGCTTCGTCAACCAGCAGGCGTCTTTTGTTGTTTAGCTCCTCAAGTTCTTCGGCAAAGGCTTGCGCCTCAGTGTTAGAGGTCGCCAGCAAAAGCTTTAACGACGTACCGGGATCACCCACCCGGCTGGCAGCGTTTAGGCGCGGCCCGATCTTAAAGGCGATATCTACGTCGGTTAGCTTATCTATTTTTGCTGCCTTGCAGAGCTTGGCCAGCCCGGGGTAGCCCTGCGGAAAGGCTTCTGCTAAGCCCCGCTTAACCAGGGTACGGTTTTCGCCCACCAAAGGAACGATGTCAGCGACGGTCGCAATCGAGGCCAGGATGCGGTAGTAGCCTTCCTGCTTGCTGACATAGCCAGTAGTGACACAGATGGCCTCGACCAGCTTGTAGGCAAGGGCTGCCCCGCACAACTGGTCAAAGTCGTAGAGGCCCGAATTGAGCTTTAAGTCCACCACGGCGTCGGCGTCCGGACGGCCCTCCATCGGCTCGTGGTGGTCGGTGATGATCAGCTTAAGCCCCATTTCCCGTCCTTTAGCTACCGTTGCCTGGTTGTTCACGCCGCAGTCCACTGTAACGACCAGGCCGGCCCCTACTTCATGGGCTTTTTCCAGAGCCTCGGCGTTAAAGCCGTACCCAACTTCCCGGTTCGGCAGGTAGGTATAAACCTCACGATCGGTAAGCTCTTCCAAGAACAGCTTTAAGATAACCGTAGCACAGATGCCGTCAGCATCATAGTCCCCGGCAATTAAGATTGAACCTTCATGGTCGGCGACAAGTTTGGCAGCCGTTATCATCTCCGGTATTTGCAATGCAGGCCAGGAGGCGTCTTGATAGAGGAAATTGCAGGCTTCTGCCGGCTCAAACCCGCGGGACCCCATCGCCATAGCCACCAGTGGTGGAAGTCCGGACTCTTCTAGTGTTTTATAATCTATCGGTGGATTGTAATGCCAGATTCTCATTGGTTGTCGACCTTTCGCCCTAGACTTACTTAACGGCTTATTTAATCTATCAGAATTGTATCACAGGATGTTATTCCAGGGGGTGAAGAGAGAAAAATTTCTATAATTTTGACCACTAAAATGCAACATCACTTTAGTTATCGAGGATGGCAGAAATGGTTTCTCTATTTTTATAAAAACATTAATAGCCTGCTATGCAGGTGGTTTTCAAAACAGACAAAAAAAAGAGAGACTTACGTCTCCCCTCTTTACGTAGCTACATTGCTTGGGCTGTTTCAATCATAGCCAGAGCACACTCACGGCACACCAATTTGCCACGGTAGTGTTGAATGTCCGAATCGTTGCCGCAGAAGACGCAGGCCGGTTCGTACTTTTTCAAGATAATTTTCTCATTATCTACGTAAATTGCAAGAGGGTCTTTCTCGTCAATTCCCAGCGTCCTACGCAATTCAATTGGAATGACTACCCTGCCAAGCTCGTCCACTTTTCTGACAATCCCTGTCGATTTCATGATATTCCTCCTCTACAAAGTTCGACAAATAGTCTAAATATCTTCCATCTAGATGATACCAACTATGCCATTAATATTCAACTAATTTATTGAATATTAATTCGCCTAATTGTTGAAAACCTAACAAAATATTTTAAAATCAGTTTGTTGGCTTACTTAAATACTCTAAAAGGCGGAGAAGGGGAAAAATAAAGCGGTTTTAGTACCCTCACAAAGAGCAGGTTTTGGTGGGAACTTGAGGGGAAAGACATGGCTCTGGTGTCTAAAGCAACTAAAAATTCACCTTATATGGGTTTCCTGGTACCGTGACGAGGAAGCGACGGGGTATATTGTCTATAGGATTTTTGCGGAATCTGGCCAGTTTTTCAATAACAGACCCTGTTAACCCACCTATTAATCCGCCTAAAATCCCACCGAATATGGACCGGCAATTTAGCACACAGTGCTGTGAGATGACATAATTGATGTCGATTGACAATTTTTATCCAGGGTCAGTTGACGGAATAGATGTTTCATTAATTTTTTAAAAACATCATTATTTTTGCCCATGCCGACTTAGTATTTTCAAAATCCTTATAATGTTCTTCTACATGGGTATCATAAAATTCAAGTTCATCCAATATCTTTTTAAATTCTTCAGTTCCAAAATAACTACAAATCTTTGGAATTACATTTGAGAGGTCTTCTCTCATTTTCATGATTTGCGCTTCGTAATTGTCTCTTTGAGTAATATAAAGCAAGAGTGGCTTATACCTAATCCAACCTATACAAGCTTTAAAAAACCTTTTTGTATTTATGCTTGATTCAGCCCTCATAGGTTTTAATTTGTTAGGAAGCGCTCCAAGAAGTAAATGCTCGTAAGTTGCGAAGCCATCATGGAAGGTATAGCAAGGAACTTTCCTTATATTATGTTCGCCAAGGCAGGTGCTTAAAAAAGTGTCTTCTCCCCTTGCTCCCGGGGGGTTATAAAATGGGAATAATTTATCGAGATTCTTAAGGTTAAAGCCCAAATTAGCACCAGAAATAAATTTCATTCCATTTGCTTTTTTAACAACTTCAATAATTTCACTATTAATTATGTCAAAGTCAGCATATGTAACTCCACCATCATTCATTATTGCTTTTATTGAATCCCAGTTAATAATATCATTGCTTATAGCCTCTATAAAAATTCTAAATTCCTCTTCAGAAAGCTTATCATTGAAATGGAATTGTGGTATTGGAGAAATGTAACCGCAATGATGCCCGTGTGTCATATCAGCATCTACAAGATTGTTAATATGCGTTGATAAAACCTCTTGACCTTTCCAAACAATGCTATCATTTATTTTTATAGTTGCTATGGGGTATTCGTCATCATCAAGGAAAATGAGATAGTCAATTTTATTTTTTAATGCAAAATACAAAACCGCATTTCTTTTCATAGCATAGCCTTCACCAAATATCAATTCAGCCTCTTCTAAACTAATAACTTTTTTTTCTATAAGATGTTGTGCTTCGGTTCTTATTGAAGAATTTCCAAAGTAATGAGCTGAATCCACCATATCCAATATTTCTTCGTCCGTAATTTTGTAATCACTCACTTTTGTACTTTTATACTTCAAATCA
>JAQVOH010000104.1 GCA_028702695.1 Desulfotomaculaceae bacterium | reverse complement strand
TAGGCTGGTCAATCTTGACTTCGTTTAAAAAAGTGCCGTTGGTGCTTTGCAGATCCTCAAGCCAGTACTGCCCTTCTTTAAAGAAGATCAGGGCATGCCTGTTTGAAGCAAACGAGTCCCTAATCTGTATATCACTTGCTTCCCCCCGGCCAAGCAGTTTTTCCACACCAAGAGCCAGGGAATCCCCGGGTCCAAAATCAGGGGAGGCGCTTTCCTTTACACTCAGCAGGGCGCCATCACCAGTGGAATAGTCTGCCCCTGCAGGTTGCCCGTCTTTTCGGGCCCGTCCGGAAGAGTCGCGCCTGGTTTGTTGCAGGTCGCCAACCATCCACTTAACCAGCCTGAAGATGAACACCAGCAGGAACACCAGGAACATGTAGCGCAAAGCCATAATCGCGATAGTAAACAATGTTATTCCACCTTAAAGGTGCAGGTTGTAATCCCAAGTGTAACCGTATCCCCAGCTCCCAGAACCTTTGTCCCGATTCTGATACCGTTAACCATGGTACCGTTGGTACTTCCCAGATCCACGATTGTATAGCGGCCCCGGTGCAGTTCCAGCCTGGCATGGCGGCGGGATACGCTGCTGTCGTTAAGGACAATGTCACAGTCTTCATGTCTACCCAATACAATTGAAGCTGCCTTAAGCTGAAAGACCTCCCCCTGGTCTGGCCCGTTGTTTACCTGCAGGGAGCTGCAGGCGGGTGAGGTTGCTTCCGCCCTGGTATATTCCTTGACCGGGCGAAAACGCTGGGTATGCTCGATGGGTTTCTCATCAGGGGTCGTGTCCTTTTCGGGAGGAGCTTCACTGAATTCGCTGGTTACCCGCAGTCCCCCGGCAGGCAATACCTGCTCCTGTTCAAATTTCACAGACGGCGGCCCGGTCAGCGTGTACTTTTTTTCTGCCGCCTTCTTGGTAACGTACTCCCCGAGCTCTTTGGCCAGCATGGAGCTAAAAGTGACTATGTTTTCACAATCGGCGGGGTTCAGGAAAACAGTGTACTGGTTTGGTACGTATATGTTGCTAATACTGACCCGCCGGCAGTCCCTCATCTCGCGGGCCAATTTCTTGGCGATATCGATAGGTTGGACACGTCCGCCAAAATTATCCTTAAAAAAACTATCAACATATTTTTCCAGACTTCCCTCTAAACCGGAGAAAACCCCCATTGTTCACCACTCCTTCAATACGCTGCCGTCTTTTGTATTGTCAAGAAAACAGTATGTATAAGGCATCGCTAAGTCTTCATCCTCTGCTGGCGCTGCTCGCAGCATGGGGGATAAACCTTAAAAATAAGTGTCCAGTCACTAAGCATATCTCCGACAAATGTGGGATTATACAATATATTTCGTTAAGGCGCTAGTACTCTGCGCCGCAGTTGCCCGCAGGCAGCATTGATATCGGCGCCCAGTTTTCGCCGCACGGTGGTAGCTATCCCCTGGCGCTCAAGAACTCCTTTAAAGAGGGCAACCTGCGCCTGTGCAGCCGGTACAACGCCCCTCTCAACAACCGGATTGGCCGGGATCAGGTTGACATGGCACAGCATTCTTGCAAGCAGGCGGGCCAACTGCAAAGCCTGTTCCTCGCGATCATTAATACCCGCCATTAGAGCATACTCAAAGGTTACCCGCCTGCCGGTTTGTCCGGCATAATCACGACAGGCTGCCATAAGTTCCTTGAGCGGGTACTTTTTGTTAATGGGCACCAGGGTATCCCTCAGGGCATCGTCAGGGGCGTGCAGAGAAACCGCCAGGGTCAGAGCCAGCTTCTCTGCAGCCAGTTCTCTAATAGCCGGAACCAGACCGCAGGTCGATACGGTGATATGGCGGCCGCTGATGTTCAGACCATATGTTGAGGAAATATTGTAGATAAAATCAAGTGTAGCTTGGTAATTATCAAGCGGTTCGCCCGAGCCCATCAAGACCACGTGGCTCACCCGCTCCCCGGTGTCCTGCTGGATCCCGAGGACCTGATCATATATTTCACCTGAGCTTAAATTTCTGACCAGTCCCTCCAGGCCGGAGGCGCAGAGACGGCAGCCCATCCGGCACCCTACCTGGGTCGAAACGCAGGCAGCGCTGCCATAGTCATGTCTCATGAACACACTCTCAACCGCCTCACCATCATGCAGGCGGAAGAGATACTTGATGGTGTCCCCGTGTTGGGAAACCTCCCTGGTGTGTATCTCAGGGCGACTGAGCCAGGCAGCTTCAGACACCCGTTCTCTTAAGTCCTTGGAGAGATTGGTCATCTCCTCGAAGGTGGAGACACCCTTTTTAAAAATCCATTCAGCTGCCTGTTTGGCCCGGTATTTTTCAACCCCGATACCGGCAAATAAAACTTCAAGCCTAGGCAGGGTAAGGTCTCTCAGGTTCACCTTTGCTGAGCCCACTTTAAAATCCTTTCTTATATACTATAACAAACTATTCTCCATCATTTTACCCGATCCCTTTTTTCTCATTCTGGCGATAAAAAAGCCATCCATACCGTGGCTACCGGGGTAAAGCTGAATGTACCCGCGAGGCAGGGTCCCCTTGTGATCCAATTCACCGGGCAGGGTTGTATCCAGTGCCTCCAACGCAAACCACGGGTGCCCGGCCAGAAAGTCTTCCACTTGCCCCAGGTTTTCTTCACGGGTAATGGAACAGGTGCTGTAAAGCAGGACGCCTCCGTCTTTTACACAGCGGGAAGCGCTTTCCAGAATCTGCGACTGCAGTTGGACAATAGCCGGGATTTCACCCGGGTCCTTGCGCCAGCGGGCATCGGGGCGCCGTCTGAGCACACCCAGTCCGGAACAAGGGGCATCGACCAGCACGAAATCAGCCTGACCGTTCAGCTCGCCAGGCAACTCTCTGGCATCACCGGCAGTTACCTCTACCATCCCGATACCCAGCCTGGCACAGTTTTCTTTAATCAGGTTCAGTTTATGGGGGTGGATATCGAAGGCCAGGATCCTGCCCCGGTTTTCCATCAATTGGGCCATGTGGGTGGTTTTCCCTCCGGGAGCGCTGCAAGCATCAATTACAAGTGAGCCGGGCAGCGGCATGAGCGCCCTCCCGGCCAGCATGGAGCTCTCGTCCTGGACCTGGAAGAGTCCCTCCCGGAAGCTGTCCAGGTTACCTAGAGAGAGGAATCCCTCAATATACAGGCCTTCCGGAGCAAAGCCGGTTTTAACAACCGACAGTCCTTCCCTGGTCAGCCTGTCTGCCAGGTCGTCCCTGTTAATTTTTAGAGTGTTGGTACGTACGGTATTGGGGGCAGGCTCGTTGTCTGCAAGACAGAGGGCAATGGTATCCTCCGGTCCGAATTCTTCCAGCCAGCGTTTGACCAGCCACTCGGGGTGGGAGTACTTCAGTGCGATATGCTCCACCGGGTTCTCCTCCAGCGCCGGGTATTTAATGTCGCCAAGCCGCCGCGCCACATTGCGCAGTACTCCATTGACAAAGCGGACCACCCCCTGGTGACCGTATTGGCGCGCCAGTTCCGCCGCTTCATTGCAAACTGCTGATGGAGGAACCCTGTCCATAAACATCAGCTGGTAAACTCCCAGCCTCAGGATGTTTCGTATGGCCAGGGGCTGACGTGCCAGGGGCTGGCTGACAAACTGGGCTAGGACCCAGTCCAGTGTGTTAAGGGACCGCAGAGCGCCATAGGACAACTCCGTGGCAAAGGCACGGTCAAGCTTGCCAGGCCGGTGTTTCTCGAGAATCTTGTTCAGTGCCAAGTTGGCAAAAGCTCCATCCTGCTCAACATCTATGAGTACTCTTAGAGCCAAGCCTCTGGCTGATATTTTGGGCAACCACGCTAACCCCTTCCATATTGTCGTTTATACCTATGCCTTCCCTGTCTCAGTGAGAGGCTGCCACCCATCCTCCATAAAGAAAAGTACTGCCTCCTCCACCTTGGAAAGGGTTATATTCGTGTTAAAACAGGGGCCAAATGGCCGTTCGTTGGTGACGCCAAGAACCGGGAGCGGGTTTGAGTCCTGAATGCCACTGGTCAGGTCACGTTCACAGGCGATCGCGACTATGGCCCGGGGGCGATATTCCTGCACAAATTTGCGGGCCAGGGTCCCGCCGGTGGCCATACCCACGTTAATACCGTAGCGGTCCCTCAGCTCAAGCAGACTGGCGACCGAACATCTCCCGCAGCGATGACAGTTGTTGATATCAACCGTAATCTTATGCGGGCAATCGCTTTTCTGCAGGCAGTGAGGCGCCAGCAGCAGAAGCTGAGCTGGCAAGATTTTAAGTGCCTTGGACCTGACCAGGTGGTTGTTGACTTCAATAAATGAACTTTTAATTCTGTCTACATCAATATGGAAAAACCTGCCGAGGGTAAGAACAATCGGAAAGAAAAGGCTGACGGCAACCCGCATCGGGCCGTGCAGGGCGTTAATATCCCTGGCATAAAGGATGGTCAGAACCATTCCGCCAATGCCAAAGGCTGCTACAACCATACCACCAAACAGCATACCGGCCAGTGCCAGCAGTAGGATCTGATTAAACGCTGTCCTGTCAGGGTTGGTGGCCAGGTAGTAGATACCGCCCAGGAAGAGGGCAGCCGACAGCAAGCTGACGGCGAGAAGTCCGATAAACAGCCTTTTGCGCACCGGAATTAAGTTACTTACGAACATTTGCGATCGCCTCCGGTGATTAATTGCGACCCAGCACCGTTCCAGCAGGGATTGGGTTGCCTCTGACAAAATCCGCCGCGCTCATGCGCCTTCCGCCCTGTAGCTGAAGTTCCTTGAGCAGAAGCAGGCCCTGCACGGTTGCAACCGTGATACCCTCCCGGCCGGTGGCCAGCACCTGGCCTGGCAGGTGACCCGCAGCGTCCTCATCCAATACGACTGCCCGCCAAAGTTTGAGAGCCCTGCCCAAAAGGATAGTGCGGGCTCCCGGCCAGGGGTCCATACCCCTAATCTGGTTATGTAGCTGACGTGCAGGCCTACTCCACTCAACTATTTCATCCTCAGCCTTGAGCATTGGTGCATAAGAAGGCTCCCCGGTCTGTGGTGTACCTGCGAGTTCGCCTCTGCCGATCAGGTTAAGCACCTGCAAAAGTAACCGTGCACCCAGTGCGGCCAAGTTATCGTGGACTATGCCCACATTATCTTCCACGCTGATTGGCACAGCCTCCCTGAGAAGGATGGCGCCGGTATCCATTCCCTCGTCCATACGCATAATGGTTATCCCCGTTTCCCTTTCCCCGTTAATGACCACCCTGTGGAGCGGAGCAGCCCCGCGGTACTTCGGCAATAGTGAAGCGTGGACATTGACGCAGCCATGCACGGGAAGATAAAGAATAGCCGGGGGAAGGATGCGTCCATAGGCAGCTACCACGATTATTTCCGGCGATATTTTTTTTAAAACCTCAATAAATTCCGGATCTTTAACCCGCCCCGGCTGAAAAACCGGGATCTGGTAAGTTTGAGCGGCTACTTTTACCGGGGGCGCCGCCTCCTTTTTACCCCTTCCCCTGGGCCGGTCAGGCTGGGTTACCACAGCAGTAAGGTCATGGCCGGCTTGTACCAGGGCTTGCAAAGTGGGAACCGCAAAATCAGGGGTCCCCATGAACACAATCCGCATCTGTAACGCCCCTAATCTTCCTTGTTCTTGAGTTTAGATATATTTTTCGCGCGGTCTATGAATAGCACCCCGTCGAGGTGGTCGATTTCATGCTGGAGGGCTCTGGCAAAAAAATCTTTGGCCTGGAGCCGGCATTCCTTGCCGCTGCGGTCGATTGATTTTACCTCAACAACGGTTGCCCGGGCTACTTCCCCCATCACTCCGGGAATGCTTAAGCACGCTTCGTTATCAATTTCGTGCCCCTCGGCACGAATAATTTCCGGGTTAATCAGCTCGTGCAGACCATCACCGGTATCTACGACGATCACCCGTTTGGATACTCCAACCTGGGGGGCGGCAAGCCCAACGCCTTTCGCACTATACATAGTTTTGGCCATATTATTTAAAAGCTTAATAATATTGGGGGTAATCTTGGATACTACCCTGGCTTTTTCTCTGAGAATTTCGTCTCCCACTTCAACAATATTATAAACAGTCAAACCCGGAGCCTCCTTTATGACATACCCTGTGGGTTAATATCTACGTGGACGGACGGCTTAAAAGCCGGTCGTTCCTTGTCTAAAATAATTAAGGATTCTTTGAGCACATCTTTCAATGTATTGCGGTGCGGTCCTTTCAGTACCAACTGCCAACGGAACTGTCCTTTAATCCTGCTCAGAGGGGCAGGAGCAGGGCCCAGAACCTCGATAGGATGGTTGCAGCTGGTAACTATTTTTTCTAGCAATTCTTTAGCCAACAGAGCGCCTTTTGTTAATATTTCCTCATCAGCATAGGTCAGCAGCAGCCTGGCCAGGTGATTAAAAGGGGGGTAGCCCAGCGCGCGCCGGACCGGCGCCTCGCTTCGGTAAAAGCTCTCGTAATCGTGAGCTGCGGCAGCTATGATGCTGTAATGCTCCGGTGTGTAGGTCTGAACCTGAACCTCCCCGGCCAGACTGCCACGTCCGGCTCTGCCGGCAACCTGGGTTAGCAGTTGAAAAGTCCGCTCTGCCGCACGGAAATCCGGCATATGCAGAGTCGTATCCGCATTGATTACCCCAACCAGGGTCACCTTCGGCAAATCCAAGCCCTTGGCTATCATCTGGGTACCGATCAAAATGTCGGTGTGACCATCCCGAAAAGAATTGATAATTCTTTCATGCGAACCCCGGCGTGAGGTGGTGTCGCTATCCATGCGTAAAATTTTGGCCTGAGGGAAAAGTCGCCGCGCCTCCTCTTCCACCTTCTGGGTGCCCACTCCGAAATGTCTGATATTCTTGCTGCTGCATTTGGGGCACAGGGTGGGCAGGGTGATGCTGTAGTTACAGTAATGACAGCGCAGCCTGCCGTCCAGGTGATAGGTCAGGGAGATGTCGCAACTCGGGCACTTGAGCACCAGCCCGCACTCGCGGCATACCACAAAGTTGGCATAGCCCCGCCGGTTTAAGAACAGGATCACCTGCTCGTGTCTTTCCAGACGCCGGCTTATGGCTTCAATCAGGGATAGACTAAATATGCCCCGGTTGCCCCGTCTTATTTCTTCTCTCATATCAACCACCTGCACCGGTGGAAGAGGGTGGTTGCCAATCCTGGCGGGGAGTTCCAGGAGATGGTAAAGGCCTCCTTTCCCGGCCCTCAGGTAAGATTCCAGAGATGGGGTGGCGCTCCCCAGGATTACCACAGACCCGGACTGCTGCGCTCTTTTAAGAGCCACTTCCCTGGCATGATAACGCAGGTGATCATCCTGCTTGTAGGTTGATTCGTGCTCTTCATCAATAATAAAGAGTCCCGGCCGGGGCATTGGCGCAAAAACTGCCGAACGTGTACCTAGCACTACCGGAGCTTCACCACTCTTGACCCGTCGCCAGGCCTGGTACCTTGCCGTCCCGGCCAGGCCACTGTGCAGTACCGCCACCAAACTGCCAAAGCGCGCCTGGAAAAGTTCTATCATCTGGGGGGTAAGCGCAATCTCCGGGACCAGAGCCACCGCCTGGCGGCCTTCCTGCAGCGCGGCAGCTATGGCCCGCAGATAAACCTCGGTCTTGCCGCTGCCGGTAACCCCATGCAGCAGAAACGTGTTGAACTTGCCATTCTTTAGGGCAGCCTCGATCTGCTCCAGGGCTGTTGTCTGGTCCGCATTAAGCTGCAATGCGCCGTATCCGGCTGCGAACTGAGGTCCGTCATACCCGGAAGTATCTTGGGACGCTGTTTTTTTAACAGCTGCCAAATACCCTTTATCGACCAGCAATTTTACTGTTTTGCTGGTAGTTTCCGCAGTAGCCGCCAGTTCCTTTACGCTAAGCCCCGGACTAGCCATGGCTGCCCGCAGTACAGCTGCTTGTCTGGGCGCGCGGGACATGGAAGCTACTATTTGCTCAAGTTCCTCCCCTGCAAGGGCAGGAATGATCCTTCTTACCTCGCGGCCTGACTTTACCTGCAAGCGGGGGGATATAATCCGCTGCAACGCCTCAGCGGTGCTGCACAGATAACTCTCCGACATCCAGCGGGCCAACTCTAAAAGCTCAAGGCTGAAAACTGGTTCCTCATCCAAAATCCCGGCTATTTCTCTGATATGCACCTGGCTCTCCGGCAGTCCAAACCCGACCACATATCCTGCCAGCTGCCTTTCCCGGAACGGAACAAGTACCCGTGAACCAATTTGCAAAACGTCTTCAAATTCTTGGGGCACGGCATAATGGAAAACATGGTCCGTCTTCCTGACAGCCAAATCGACGATTATTTCGGCATAGAGACCGGTTTTTACCATTATACCCTCCGGGAAAAATGTTTACAAATACC
>JAQVOH010000103.1 GCA_028702695.1 Desulfotomaculaceae bacterium | reverse complement strand
CAAAAATATTATGATAGCGCATATGCTGCAAAGTGTAAGGGTTAACGTCAACCAACCCGTTTTTTTGTGTCAGCCGGCTTTTTTTTAAGAATACCGGTGTATGAAAGCCCGGTGTAACATGTAATAAGTCATATTTAATCGTTTCTGTACTGCCCGTAACCAGGGATTTGAAAACGGCCTCTTTTTTGTCAGAACGAATTTCTTCCAAGTCATGCTTAAAGAAAATCTTGATATTTTTTCTTTCTATTACTTTTTTGAGAGTGCTTTCATACTTTTTTATTTCACAAAGCCTATCCTTGGCATTAAAAAAAATGACGTTGGTATCCTTGCGTACACCGCTTTTCTTGAAATATTCCTCCGCCAGGTACATTATTTTTTGTGGAGCCGAGGGGCATTTTAGCGGGGTGGCGGGCAGCGTGAA
This sequence comes from Desulfotomaculaceae bacterium, assembly GCA_028702695.1. Classification (GTDB taxonomy): domain Bacteria; phylum Bacillota; class Desulfotomaculia; order Desulfotomaculales; family Pelotomaculaceae; genus Pelotomaculum_C. The sequence goes on along the minus strand of JAQVOH010000103.1, from coordinate 8,008 downwards.
AACAGCGTTGCCGCCCGGGAAATTTTTTATTGTTTGCCAGGTTTGGTCTAGCTGTTCATATGAATATATGCTGACAACGCCTTCTCTAGCAATAGACTCCTCCAAACCCTTGATGCCGGCCCAATTGGCTTGCAGACCCGGGGCAAGAACCAGGTAATCATAAAAGATTTTCTTTGCTTTGCCGGTAATTACATATTTTCCCTCTGGGTTGCATATCTCGGCCGCTTCTTGAAGGAAATTAACCCCATCGGGGATCAGTGATATTTCGCTCCTGACCGACTTTTCTTTAGCCATGATCCCGGACCCGGCAAATAGCCAGGCCGGTTGGTAATAGTGTTTATCGGCGGGATCGAGCAGGACAATATTGTCCGCAGGCAGCTTTTTTCTTAAACTAGAGGCTACTATGAGGCCGGCTGTACCGCCCCCGATAATTAGAATTTGGCAGTGTTGCTGAATAAGCATATAACACCCTCGTTAGACAAAATTTTAAATATAGTGACAATAAGTGTTATTGCTGCTAGTATTATAAAAATCCTGCCGCTTCCACAAAAACATTTATATGCATAGTTCGACAATATCTACCTGTAGTGGCAAAGCTCAATTTTCAGGATGGTTTCACCTGCACCTAATTTAATGGGGAAGTGCTCCGTAAGCTGGGCTCTTGTTCTCATGTTAGAAATTTAAAATGCAAAAAGGCAGGCTGGAAGCCTGCCTTTTTGCATTGTTTTATACTTATGGAACCTGTTAAATGGTTTTTTGCATTAAATGAACGCTGAAGTCCCGATCGAATTTTCTGCCTATGTTATACAGTGTGCCGGAATGCTGGAAACCATTCCGGTGATGAAAGCTTATACTATTTTCATTCAGTGAGGATATACAGGCCAGGATCGAATCAACCCCTATTTTTTGGGCTTCTACCGTAAAGTAGTCCAGTATTGACCGGCCGATACCTTTCCCGGTATGTTCCGGTTTAATGAAATAAGTTATTTCCGCAACCCTTTTAAAGACCGGTATTGGATGATAGGGACGCAATAAGGCAAAACCAATAACCTCTCCATGCTCAGTTTTGACAACGACTGCAGGATAACCGGCAGTAGCATTGAGGAGCAGGTCAAAGAAATTATAACTTAGTTTTTGTTCAGGAAAAGCTGCAAAACTGTTTTCAATGTAGTAATTAAAAATATCGATTACAGGTTTTCTATATTCGTCATTGAGTGGAGCAAAAGAGTATGGCATTATAATCACCCTTCCTTTATCAGAAAACTTATCTAGAGCACAAATATTTAGTTATTATTAGACATTGCACATGTTTTTCCTTTAACCGGATAAAAGAAAAAAGGTAGGCTGGAACCTGCCTGACGATTTATCCCGAAGAGGTAGCCAATCAGCATGGCGACAAAAGACTTATGCCCTGTTGGAACGCATTAAAAATTAAAGTATAGGTATTGACGTAATGTAAACTACGGTTTATAATAACGACTATATAAATTAGTCATATAAATTAGTGATACAAAGTAGTATCAATTGTGGCAATGACGCTATTCAGGGAGGGGGACCTTTCTTGAATAGCGTTTTTATATTTTAATCACAGCTATGCGATAATTGAGCAGTGACGCTCTCAAAACAGGACTTAAATGCCCTGTATTGAGAGCGTTTCTATTATAAAGAGAACTTGTAAAGAAAAACGTAACTTTCTGGAGTGAGGCGCCACCTTTAGAAGAAAACGTTTAATATTGATGGTTCTCATCAATTGCTAAAAAATTAGATTAGGAGGATTAAAAAAAATGAAAATATTACGTACCATTTTAATGGCGTTAACTTTTTTGATGACGCTGCCGGTCCTGAGTTGGGCCGATGAAGCGGCGGAAGCAGTAGCCCCCGCCATCGATACCGGCGATACGGCTTTCATTCTAATCTCGGCCGCTGTGGTTTTGTTGATGACACCCGGCCTGGCTCTTTTCTACGGCGGTATGTCCCGCAAGAAAAACGTTCTAAACGCTATTATGTGCAGTCTTATAGCTATGGGAATTATCAGCATTCAATGGTCATTATTTGGTTACAGTCTGGCTTTCGGCCCTGATGTGGGCCACCTTATCGGCAACCTTGACTGGATCGGTTTAAGCGGTGTAGGTGTGGACCCGAACCCGGACTATTCCGCAACAATACCACACCAGGTCTTCATGGTCTTCCAAATGGTATTTGCCATCATTACGCCGGCGATTATATCCGGCGCGGTGGCAGGGCGGATGAGGTTCCCAGCTTACCTGATCTTTATACTTCTCTGGGCCACGTTTATCTATGACCCTGTTGCTCACTGGGTATGGGGTGTGGATGGATGGCTCCGCAACCTCGGCGCTCTTGACTTTGCCGGCGGCACGGTTGTGCATATCATCTCCGGTGTATCCGCCCTGGTGGCCGCACTGGTTATCGGTAAGCGCAAAGGCTACGGGACCCAGCCGATGATCCCTCATAACCTGCCCATGACGGTACTGGGAGCTGCTCTACTGTGGTTCGGTTGGTTCGGCTTTAACGCCGGCAGTTCTCTGGGGGCCGGCAGCCTGACTGCTGTTGCTTTTGTTAACACGCAACTGGCTACTGCGGCGGCAATGATGTCCTGGGTGTTTGTCGAGTGGCTGCGTCACGGTAAACCGACCGTACTGGGTGCAGTCAGCGGCGCCGTAGCCGGTATGGTAGCCATTACTCCAGCCTGTGGTTTCGTGGGTCCGATGTCAGCTATTATTATCGGTTTAATAGGTGGGGTGGTATGTTTCCTGGCGGTAGCTGTCGTCAAGGCCAAACTTGGCTACGACGATTCCCTTGACGCTTTTGGCGTGCACGGTGTCGGGGGCACCTGGGGCGCTCTGGCAACAGGTCTCTTTGCCAGTAAAGCTGTAAATGAAGCGGGCGGCGACGGAGTCTTTTTCGGCAATCCGGAACAGATAGTCTCTCAGTTAATTGCCATTGCGGCAAGTTATGCTGTGGCCATCATAGGTACTTATGTCATATTGAAAGTTATCGGCTTGTTTACCAAGCTTCGTGCATCTGACGAAGAACAGGAAATCGGCCTCGATTTTACCCAGCACGGAGAGGACGCCTACGCCAGCACTGTTTCAGGTTCTCCGTTTAGTCCCGGTGTTGGAGCGGCTACTGCGAGTGCTCCCGCTGGTGTGGTAAAACCGGCATTGTAAAAAATTACTGGTGATTAGAATAAAAGGAGGAGCTGTTATGACTAAGATCGAGTGCATACTGAGGCCGGGCAAACTCGAGAATGTTAAGGAAGCCGTGAATGACTTCGGTATCCATGGGATAACCGTTACCCAGGTGATCGGCTGCGGGCTTCAGAAAGGCCGTACCGAGGTTTACCGCGGCACTGAATACAACATCAACCTGCTTCCGAAAATAAAAATGGAGATGGTGATTCCGGATAAAGACGTTGAGGCGATTCTTAAGCTAGTTACTAAGGCTGCCAGAACCGGAGAAATAGGAGACGGCAAAATCTTTACCTATAAGATAGACAATGTAGTGAGGATCAGGACCGGCGAAATGGGAGAAATAGCCATCTAGTAATTGTTCTCAGCTGGTCAATTTTAAAAAAGAGGAAATTGAGGATCAGGCTTAACTTTGTGAATATCTCCGGCAAAGCGGAAACAAAGTTAAGCCTGACCCCTTGCCCTTCGATAGCTTTATCCAATTCTAAGACTCCCACTTCTATAAGTGGGAGTTCCCTTTTCCGCTTCGGTGGGGGTAGATTCCCCCACCGAAGTCTCGATGTCCAGCTTTAGCTGGACGAGTTCACTAGCGGTGTTACTTATTGTTGCGACCCTTTTGTGTCGCGTTGGGAGTCATTGACCACCTGGCGCATGTCGATTCCGTACTTTTCTATCGGCGAGGAGAGAACCACCATTGTCTCGGCTCGCCGAAACCCATAAACCTGATCGATCTTATTAAGAAGAATGTTCTGGAGATCCTCGTTGTCCAGCGCCCGAACTTTAACAAGATAATCATATCGCCCTGTTACAACGTGTACTTCTTCCACCTCAGTAATTTGTTGCAGTTCCTCGGTCGTTCGATTTGCTTTGTTGCCCTGGACGGTGATTAAACCCACAATAGCAGTAACATTATAACCGATCTTCCGGGCATTAACCCGCATATGAAACCCCTCGATGATGCCGCTCTCTATAAGCTTTCGTATTCTTTCATATACAGTGACACGAGAAACACCAATCTGGGTAGCGATGTCCTGATAAGAGGAGCGGGCATTCTCTTGAAGGCTTTTCATGATAGCTAAATCCATGGCATCTAGCGGTTGCATTTGTATCATCCTTTTCTATGTACTCGTGGTTGAAGAATCCAGGCCTAAGGCTGCTGTTCGCGTGCTTATCAGGTGGAACTATGTATTCATTCGCCGTTTTACATGAAATTCCTGTTTATGCGCGAAAGTACAATTAAAATTGTATAGCAAAATAGCAATATTAATTGCAAATAGTAGTTGACTGAGCTGATTTTCCATGCTAATATAAAGCCATGCAAAGATATTGTTAGCATATGTAAACATCGCTCAGGCGGTAGCTTGAAAAGGTTTTTGAGCAATAAGGATGGTACACAGTTGTATCAAGATGGTTGCGAAAAAATTGTATAATAAAGATACGAAGTAGTATCAATTGGCAATGACGCTTTTCAGGGAAGGTATCCTTCTTGAAGAGCGTTTTTATATTTAAATCACAGAGATGCGATAATTGAGCAGTGACGCTCTTACTACAGGACTGAAATTCCCTGTATTAAGAGCGTTTCTTTTATAAAGACAACCCGTAAAGAAAAACGCAGCTTTCTCAAGTGAGGCGCCATCTTTGAAAGAAAACGTTTGAACAGAGGGTTCTCAAATTCTCAAATCAGGCTAATAAATTAAATTAGGAGGTAAAATAATTAAGATAGTTACTAAGATTGCAAGACCGGGAAATAGAAGACGGCAAAATCTTTACCTGTAAGCTTGACGATGTAGTCAGGAGCAGACCACGAAACTGGAGAAGTAACCAGCTAGTAAATGCTCCAAAATAAAAGGGAGGGGATAATTAGTGAAAATAAATATGGACAAATGGGCTCGCGATATTATTGAGGCTGATGAAGTAAAAAATCTTCCTATTTTATTCTTTCCCTGTCTTGCTTTGAGTAATAAGGGAGTTACTGAGGTAGTTAATGATGCACAAGCTCATTTTGAAATCATGGAAAAAGTACTATCTACATTCCCAAAGATGATCGGCGCTATGACCGGCATGGATTTAACATCAGAAGCCGAAACCTTTGGGTGTAATGTAAGCTTTTCTGATACTGAAGCTCCTCATGCTACGAACGAAGTTGTGTTTGACCGGGCATCTGCAGAAAGTTTGAAGGTGCCTTCCCTACAAGCAGGACGTGGCCCTGTTTTTGTGAAAGCTGCTCAATTAGCGTCACAGAACATAACAGACCGTCCAACCTTTGGCGGGATGCTTGGTCCATATTCTTTGGCTGCAGTTTTAATGGGTATTGAACGAACTTTAAAAGCTTCAATCAAAGATAAACAAACGGTCCATATTGTCTTGGAAAAATGCACTGAGTACGGTATAGCTTACGCTAAAGCGTTTAAGGAAGCAGGAGCCAATGGTATATTAATTGCTGAACCTACAGCCGGCCTGTTGTCGCCCAAACAATGTGATGAGTTTTCGTCTAAGTATGTAAAGGAAATGGTAGATGCCGTGCAAGATGAAGAATTCTTTGTCGTTCTACATAATTGCGGGCAAACAGTGAAGTTGGTAAATTCCATGGTTAGCACAGGAGCAAAAGGCTATCATTTCGGTAATGCAGTGGACATGGTTGATGTCATTTCTCAAATTTCTGAGGATTATCTGGTGTTTGGCAATATAGACCCTTCAAGAGTGTTGAATGAAGGCACAGCTGAACTTATTAAAGGGACGACCAAGTCATTATTGGAAAAAATGAAACCTTACAGACATTTTGTATTATCTACAGGTTGTGATCTCCCTCCGGAGATATCAATAGCTAACTTGGAAAGTTATTTTGAGGCCCTTGATGAATTTAATAAGGATAAGTAGGAGGTAAAGAAGGTGAGTCAGCAGGAGATTTTAGAAAAACTCAAAAATGCAATTGAGGAAACGGATAACGATCTGGCCGAAGAAGCTGCCAAGGAAGCGGTGGCAGCCGGTATTGACCCAATGGTTGCCGTCAACGAAGGATTATCAAAAGGCATGTCAACTATTAGCGAGCTTTTTGATGAAGGAGAAGTATTCATTCCACAGCTTTTACTTGCTGCCGAAGCTTTTGAAACAGCGATGGGTGTAATTTTCGGTGATTTGTCTGACGAGGCCAGACGCAAAGCATCCCAGGGGAAAATACTCATTCATACCGTGCAGGGAGACATCCACGATATTGGCAAAAATATTGTCAAAACAATGTTATCCGCCGGGGGCTTTGAAGTAATTGATCTGGGTAGAGATGTAGCGGTGGAAGAAGTAGTTCGACAGGCAGTAGAAAACAAAGTTGATATTATTGCCGGCTCAGCCCTGATGACTACAACTATGCCCGCCCAACGGGATATCATAGCGGTGCTGAAAGAAGAAGGTATCCGTGATCAATTTAAATGCATGTTTGGGGGAGCGCCGGTCTCTCCTGAATGGGTAGCAAAGATTGGGGCGGATGCCTATGCGGAAACTGCTTCCGGCGCGGTAGCAAAAGCAAAAGAGTTAATGGCGGAAATTCGGAAATAAGGAGGGGATTAAATGGCTTTAGCCAAAGCAATCACAGTATTCGATGTATATGATAGAGCTAAAAGCGGTCAGAAAATGGATGAAAAGGATTGGGACTACAAGGTAATACCCCAGACAGCGGCTGCCTTAAAGAAAAAATATGGTATCAAAATGGACAAAAAACAAATCATTCCCACCGACAAGGAACAGATTAACAAGCTCTTTAAAGCTGGTTTGGAGATGCTGGTGGAATGTGGAATATACTGTATTGATACCAAGCGTGTTATTAAATACACCGAGGAAGAGGTACTTGCTTCCATAGCAGCGGCGCCAACCAGTGTCATGTACGGAGAAGGGAAAGATGCGGTGAATTTAAGTTGCCGCAGTTATACCGACTCCCGTCCGCCAATCATACAGGGAGGTCCTACAGGGGCGCCATGCTCGGAAGAACTCTTCTTGACCATACATCAATCGTATGCGCAGGAGCCCCTGGTAGACACCATTGTCGATGGTGTGCTGCAAACAATAAAAGGCAATGACCCGGTACCGAACAGTCCGTGGGAAATTGCAGCGGTTAAATCCGAAGCCATTATGGTGCGAGCGGCTCAAAGCAGGGCTGGCCGGCCAGGCATGGGCTTGTAGGGGAATGAAACTTCACTTTCACCTGCCGGAGTAATCGCAGCAGATTTTCCAGGCGGGATGAGGCAGTCTGACAGCCATGAAGTATCACAGTTAAATGAGTTGAAGATTGATGTAGGTGCATTGGTTTTCACCGCTCATTATGTACTAGCTGGAAATATTATCATGAGTGAACAGATGCCTATATATGGAGGCTATGCAGGTGGTTTGGAAGAAACAACCATTGTTGACGTAGCCGCAACCATTAATGCGTTTGTAATGACACAGGCAACCTGGCATTTGGACGGTCCCGTTCATGTGCGCTGGGGTATCACTACTGCCAGAGAGGCTCTGGCCGTAGCCGGACACTGCGCTATGGCAATTGAGGCCAACACCCATTTAATGCTCGGTAATCAATACTACACTTTGGCTGGGCCGTGTACCGTGATGTGTTTACTGGAGACGGCGGCACAGGCCATCACTGACACAGCAAGCGGTCGTGAAATATTATCCGGTGTAGCTGCTTCCAAGGGTGTGGCTACCAACTATACAACCGGCCTGGAAGCAAGGATGATGGCAGAGGCAGCGCATGCCGCGGCCGGTATGGAGACAACTAAGGTTAACGAGATACTGGACAAGCTTGTGGCGATGTA
>JAQVOH010000019.1:26679-32429 GCA_028702695.1 Desulfotomaculaceae bacterium | reverse complement strand
CTAGTTCCGCCATCTCCCGGTCAAAACGCTTTAACATGGTTTCAACGATGATGCTTTCACTTTCGCCAATGTTGAAGCTATAGGTATCGGGGAAAAGATAGCCCTCCAGGCGTTTTTCGCCTTCAGGCGCACTGCTAAGAAAATTGTAGGAAAATTCCTGGTCGGCAACGACGGAAATAAACTTCTCCCGGTTGACCAACCCCTTCTCAGCAAGCAAATCTGCCACCTGAGCGGTGTTAAAGCCTTCAGGTATGGTAATGGACTGGACTGCTAAACGTCCCTCCACCAGTTCCATAATTATTTCGGGGGTGGAGAGCTCACTGTTCAGCCTGTATTGGCCGGCCTTAATCAGGCCGTCCATGCCCTTCCACCTGGCGTATAGTCTGAACGCTAAAGAACTGCGCACCAACCCCTCGTTTTCCAGTATATTTCCCACCAGACCGGCAGTTGCCTGTGGGGGGATGGCCACTGTGATCTCACTTGAGCCGACCTTGGGGGAAACCGGGGAGAGCAGGACGAGAGCAAAAAAAAAGGCAAGACAAAATATGCCTGCCAGGCCTAGAATCCCATAACGGTAAAAGTTGACCGCTTTGTTCGCTTTAAATGCATTTTTGGACTTGCTACGGGTATATCTCATGAGCGCTCCGGTTTAAATCGAATGAATTCTCATTTTAAATTCCGGTTATTCCCGGAGTGTTAACGTTACTAACCGGCGTCCCCCCGCTGGTCGGGGGCACTGTACCGGTTGGGGGAATGGCAGGATTGGTGTTGTCGATGGGAACCACGCCTTGGCCCGCCCGCGGAGGAGCGGACGACGGTGGAGTAGAAGGAGCTATCTTAGGCACAGTCTGCTCTTTCGTCCCAACAGCAATAATCTTGTTAATCGCGCTGTAGTCACTGGAAGGAAGTCTTTCTCTTTTTTCAACCACACCTTTCAGACTTACAACTCGTTCAGCTGCTGCTAAAAACCCCCTGGAACCTTCCTGTTTAACTACTTCTTCACCCTTGGGCAGACTGTCGTCGTTTTCATAAACGACCTGGGGTTCAATCTCCTGGGTAATCCAGGAGCTAACCGTTACGTCTCTCCTGAAATCGGTGTTGCCATAAAGCTTTATGGTAAGCTGCCCACCAGAAATATGGGACTTTACATACAAATAGTTATCCGTGTTGTTCCGGAATATCATATCAAGGGCATCATACACTACCGTGGCATCACGCCCGATAGGGACATAGGAAACAGGCAGAGAGTGACAGGTTCGTTGTATGATGTCCAGGTTGGCCAGTAGGATGCAGTTATAAAGCGTGGTAGAAACCTGGCATACACCGCCACCGGGCCCATCGACAAACTCGTTGTTGACAATCACCGGCGCATTTTTATAGCCCGCCTCAGTGCTGCGCGGTCCAACTACATCATTAAAGGAGACCTCGTGCCCCGGCAGAATCAAAAGTTCGTCAAAGGCCTGGGCTGCAACGCTGACATTATAGCTCCTGCTTGTCTTAGAGGGGTCAAAGTTTGTGGTATAACTGGCCAGAAGCCCGTCAACCCCCATAGACTCGACTAAAGCGGTCGAACGGGAGGGGGCCACCGGCACCAGGGCGAGATTAACCTCAGGTATCAAGCCTGCCATTAGCGATGTACCAATATCTTTTTCCAGTCGGTCTAAATCTATACTGAAACCGTCCTTGGAGGGCAGCACGGAAATGCTATCATCACCATTGACCCTAAAGCTGGCGTCTTGCGGTTCGACAACAATCTCTTGGGCAAGTTCTGTAACTGCTTGGAACAACTTTTCCCGGTCATATTCGAAAACAGGCGTTAGTGCTAAGCCCGTTTTTTGAAACTGTTGCCTTTCCTGCCAGCGCTTAAATATTGAGCCGCTCCTGCCGGCCTGCAATGCGGCATCCATCACCGCGTCTTCATTGAGATTAAAACCAACCTCATTGAGCAATAAGGACCAGGTAAGATCCTGATAGCGCAGGACCACCCTGGCAGCCCGCAGAGTTTTCTCTACTTCACCAAGCTTGGTTATGCCATCAGCCTTATTCAGACCTTCCAACTGGACATCCAATACTTCAACCCCCGGCATAACCTTATCCGAGGCAGAGGCAAAAAAGCCAGAGCCAAGTATAACCAGGGACAGTATGAGCACAGTAGCTATGATGAGGCTATATGGTATCCGGTTCCTTTTAGCGGACACAATGAATCCTCCCTCATCCATAAAAAAAGCCGGATTATGGGTTAACCCAACCAGCAAATTTTTATATAGAAATTATTCCTCCACGTCATCCTCGGCAATCATCTCTTCCCAGGCGTCTGCTACCTTTTCCCATTCCTCGTCGTCCTCAATATCTACCAGAAGTTCATTACCTTCTTCATCAAGGGTAAACTTGAGAATAATGGCCTCGTCATTGTCTTCTTCAACCGGCAGCAGTATAGCATATTCAGATTCGTCAACATTTATAATATCAACGACCGTAAAGTCATGTTCTGCCCCTTCTTCGTCGACCAGCGTAATAACCTCTTCTTGTTCGGTCACTATATCCACCTCTTGTCAAAGTTTATAGCTCATTTTATATTAAAATATTCCACCTGTCAATAAATCTCGCTTTGGCTCAGTTCTTATTTTATCTTGTTTCTTTAGCCCCTTTTTTGTCCAGATAACTTTGCAGAATTAATGCCGCGGCCATCTTATCAATAACCTTCCTGCGCTTCGCCCTGCTTAAGTCGGCCTCTATCAATAGCTTCTGGGCAGCTACCGTGGTGAGGCGCTCATCGGTCATTTCAACTGCAACCTTCAGCTTCTTACCCAACCGGTCCGCAAAGGCCCTTGCCTTCTCGGCGCGGGGGCCGGAGCTTCCGTCCATGTTTAAGGGCAGCCCCACAATGATCTTTTCAACCTCATAGCGCTCCACGTATTCTTTAATTTTAGCAATGTCGGCATCTATAGAGCCTTTGCTGGTGATAACTTCAAGCCCCTGAGCAGTCCATCCCATAGGATCGCTCATAGCCACCCCAATCCTTTTGTCTCCCAAATCAAGCCCTAAAATACGCATTCAAATCACCTTTATACAGAATTCCGGACAGGCTCTACTACAATAACCACAGAGCGTACAAAGTGAGTGGTCAACCACCGCTTTGCCCTCATCCAGCCGTAGTGCCCCGGAGCTACAATGCGACAAACACTTACCGCACCCCTCGCAATCCTCAATAAGCAGTCGTCTGGGCTGGCGCCGGACCTTTGCCTTCACTTTTTCCGGCACTGGTTGTCCACTAAAATGGCAGGTGTTATAGACTACTTCCTCCTTCGTACTCATACCCACTGCGACTGAGGCCAACTCCGGTATGGAAAGAATAAAAGCAAAGGCTTCCTCGGGTCTTGCCAACAGGTGTCCACCACCAAGCGCTTTCATCCCATATAGCCCTTTACCCGCTTTTGCCGCAGTCTGAATGGCCGCCAGCATATCCTGGGTGTTACCTCCCTTGATGCCGATGCCAGTCATGTTGATGAGCGGTTGGATTACTTCTATCTCGGGAACCGAAGCCGCTCCCAATACCCCTTCCACATTATGGGTGGAGATACCGATAGCCCTTACCAAACCCTTTTGTTTGGCCTGTAAAAGAAATTCAATAGCCTCCCAATGCCCCCTGATGGTCAAAATAGATTCCGTCTCGTGGAGCATGAAAATATCAATATAGTCCCTATCAAGCTCTCTTAGCGCGAGTTCCAGGCTGTCTTGCATCCCCCGCGAGGTGTAGGCGTAACACTTAGAAGCAATGATGACCTCTCCCTGGTAACCTCTGATTGCTTCACGAAGATAATGATAATTATTGTACAACTCGGCCGTATCGATAAAATTTACACCGGCTTCCAGGGCCGTACGGATAATGTGTGCTCCCTCAGCCAGAGGGAGGTTGGCCTGGAGCGGGCTAATCGTTAGCGCCCCAAAGCAAAGACGGGAAACTTGCATGCCGGTACTCGCGAGAACTCTATATTGCAACACCTGACAACTCCCCGTAAACGCCTTACTTTTTCTCCAGGTAGCTTTTGACAAGTTCCTCAAGGATCTCATCACGCTCAAGGCGCCGGATCAGGCTGCGAGCGTTCCCATGACTGGTAATATATGCAGGATCCCCTGATAAAAGATAGCCCACAAGCTGGTTAATCGGATTATAGCCCTTCTCTTTTAACGCTTCATGGACCTGATGCAGGATATCCCTGGCCTTATTAACTTCTTCGGCCTGGACCTTGAACATCATGGTTTCTTCTGATGCATCCCAGGACATAGCTAGACCCCTTTCTAAAACTTTATATATCCTTAAAGCTAGCGCATGAATAACCGCATATTACTGGTTGCTGACTGGTTTTATCATAAACCAGAATTACCTTTTTGGCAAAAGTAAACAACCGTTATTAATATTCTCCAGCATATTTCAATTTCCTCCATTATTTAAACTACTTAAAAGATGATTGTACGGCCTGTTCAAAGTAATATATAATAATTACGTATTTAATGGGAAGGGTGATATGCTGCTGATGGAATTTGTTAAGGCCAAAATTACCGATGTTGAGACAATCCATGCTTTAATCAACTATTATGCAGGAAAGGGCTTGATGCTGGCCAGGCCCCGTACCATGTTATATGAAAGCCTGCGAGAGTTCACCGTGGCCAGGGACCAGGGAAAGGTCGTGGCGGCAGGATCCCTACACATTATTTGGGAGGACATAGCAGAAGTCAGAGCCCTGGCCGTGGCGCCGGAATACGCCAAAAAAGGTCTGGGCCGCAAGCTTGTCGATATGTTCATCGAAGAAGCCGGAGAACTGGGTATTCCTCGTCTCTTTGCCCTCACTTACCAGCAGGTTTTTTTTGAAAAATGTGGTTTTAATGTAGTCCCCAAGGAATCCCTGCCCCAGAAGGTCTGGAAGGAGTGCGTCAATTGTCCCAAGTTCCCCAACTGTGAGGAAATAGCCATGATTTTAGATGTTCCTATAACCGTCAAATGAATTATTACTTAGTATTGCCTGGTAATAACTATAATTTACATTAGTGTTAATTAACCCCCAGAATAAAATTAACTAAACTATGATAATAGATAGACTACACAGTATCTAGTGTATGTTCTATCTATTATTTTTTACATACTAAATGGTGTATGTAGTAATCTATGTACTTTAAGTATTGGAACAGAGGTGTTCTCTTGAAAGTGAGCAATTAATTTAATAAAACAATAGGTTGACAACTGTGTACCGTCCTGCTAATATTAGGTACACAGCTGTCAACCTATTGTAAAGGGGATTATATATGGATCAAATTAATTTGTCTGACGGTGAATGGAGTATCATGAATGTGCTATGGGAGTCATCTCCAAAGACTATTACTCAGCTTACGGCTGCTTTGAAAGAATCCAAGGGATGGAGTAAGCATACCATCATTACTATGCTTAGTCGTATGGAAGCAAAGGGAGCAGTAAGACATGAAGAAGGTATCCGAGCAAAGCAGTATTATACCGCATTTGCAAGGACTGAAGCAGTATTGAATGAGACAGAGAGTTTTCTTGACAAAGTCTATTCGGGAAGCTTGGGACTTATGGTTAACACTATGATTGAAAAAAATAGTTTAACAAAGGAAGAAATCAATGAGCTGTATGCCATTTTGAAAAACGCAGAGGAGGAATTAAAATGATGTTAAATACAATCATATCTTCCTCTGTACTGATTTTGATTATACTAGCCATTAGGTTTTTATTCAGG
>JAQVOH010000019.1:0-26579 GCA_028702695.1 Desulfotomaculaceae bacterium | reverse complement strand
GATTTAATATGGTCTTTTATTCGATGTGGACTTTTGGTATTTTATTGGTTTAATCCTTTGGTGTGGGTAGCTGCAATTATGTCCAAGAGAGATTGTGAACTCGCCTGCGACTACGGAGTAATAAAGGAATTAGATGAAGGAGACAGGCTGACCTATGGAAAGACATTAGTGGATTTAATAAGCCAGAGGGGGCAGAAGAACAATGTTTTGTGCATAGCTACCACTATGTATGGTAGTGCAAAAGGTATAAAGGAGAGAATAACGATGATAGCAAAGAATAAAAAAATGAAAGCCACAACTTTGTTTACAGTGCTGCTTATTATGATATTATCAGCAGGGTGTACATTTACTACAGCAGAAACCAATGATACTAATATTAACGATTTTGCCACCAAATGGGCTGATGCGTTTTCACAAAGAGATGCGAGGACTATTTTTGAATTATGTGAAAATGAGGAGCTATACTTAACCATTGGTAGCGTTGCGGAAAATGGTCAGTATTGGATGGGTTCATCCAGCCCATGGCCTTGGAATAAAGATTATATAATTGACAAAGTGGATTCTTCTACTATTGAGATTTACTACTATTTCAGAACATCAAGCCCAACTATTTATGTGGCTAAAGAAACAGTTGCAATTAATAAAATAGAAGGTGAATACAAGGCGACAGGGGATAGTTGGAAGCATTTTGATACGATTGAGTCTAAAGCGGACTTTGACGAGGCTTACAAATATGGATTCCCTGATTTTACAGAGTTTGCTGCTGCCTATCAGTTTCAAGCAGATGATGATGCGAATTATAGCTGGGGTAGAAAAGAGATTCTTGAAAATCCTGAAACTGCAGCCATAGACCAATTAAACCTCGCTGGAGCAAAGGTGACGGGTATTCATGAGGAGCCATATATCAATAAAGCAGTGATTAAATTCTCATGGAATGACGGCGAAGCAGTTGTCAATTTAATTCAACCAATGTTAACTGATGAGAATGGTGACAAAAGGCAGGCAACTATATGGATTGTAATTAATGAAAGTGACCTAAATGATATAGATAATTCTTGATAGTGTGAACTAAATTATGAATGATTAAAGAACTAATTAAAATTATGTCGGGAATTTTATAATCATGCTTTTACGGAAATGCAATGATGTTTTCATAGGTTTAAATAAATAATCATCCAAAGCATAAATTTAGGCAATTTATGCTTATCTGGATGATTATTTTAACATTTCAAAAGCCTTTTCGAACACTCTCTTACTTTATTTGTTGTTCCGCCACCTTATAGGCTTTTTCCAGGGCTTCGGCGAGCCTGGCGGGGTCTTTGCCGCCGGCCTGGGCCATATCGGGTCGTCCTCCCCCGCTGCCGCCAACCACGGATGCTATTTCCTTGATCAACTTACCGGCATGCAGCCCGCTGTTTAATAAATCTTTTGTGACTGCTACAACCAGGCTGACCCGATCCCCCATGATGTTACCCAGAACAATCACACCGGAACCCAACCTGTCCCTTAAAAGGTCAACCATACCCCGCAGGCTGTCTATATCTGGTGCTGCCGTCTGAGCCGCAAGCACCTTGATCCCCTTGATTTCTCTGGTACAGCTGAGCAGGTCCTGGACCTGATAGCGGGCCAGTTTGGCCTGTAGAGCCTCACTCTCGTTTTCCAATTGCTTCAAGGTATGCACCAGGTTTTCTACCCGGTGGACCAGTTCATTGGGAGCGGCCTTTACCAGCCCGGCCACAGCCGCCAACTGCTCTTCTTTGTCATTAACATAGTGCAGGGCCCCTTCACCGGTAACCGCCTCCACACGGCGCAAGCCGGCGCCGACACTGCTCTCGCCCACCAGTTTAAAAAGTCCCACCTCGGCGGTCGAGTGAAGATGGGTTCCACCACACAGCTCCATACTGAAGTCGCCCATCTTGACAACTCTGACCCGCTCCCCATACTTTTCACCAAAAAGGGCGGTAGCTCCAAGAGCTTTCGCCTCCGCCACCGTATATTCATTGGTTGCAACAGGCAGGTTGGAAAGAACAGTCTGGTTCACTATATCCTCAACCTTTTGCAACTCTTCAGGCGCCACTGCCGTATAGTGGGTAAAGTCAAATCTCAAGCGCTCAGGCTCCACGAGTGAACCGGCCTGGTTGACATGACCACCCAGAACTTCTTTGAGGGCTTTATGCAGAAGGTGGGTGGCGGAATGGTTGCGGCAAGTTGCCATTCTCCTCTTGCTGTCAACTAGTACCTCAACCTGCTGATTCTCCTTCAAGCTTCCGTTGATGACCTTGCCACGGTGCACAAAAAGATTCTCAACAGGCTTTACTACTTCGTTGATTTCAACTTCCATATCGTAACCGGTCAAACGGCCTTGGTCACTGGCCTGGCCGCCAGATTCAGCATAGCAGGGAGTTACGTCCAGGATGAATTCTATTTCCTCTCCGGCCGCGGCTGTCTTGACCCTTTGGCCGTCCCTGATAATCGCCAGGACAATTGCTTTGTCTGCCATAGACTCATAACCGGTGAAATTCGTTTCTCCCAACTCTTCACGCAGTTCTTTAAAGACTGCGTCATGCTCGGATATATAGTCGGTTTCCTGGCGTGCGCTGCGGGCACGGCGGCGCTGCTGTTCCATCGCTACAGTGAAGGCCTCCGTATCAACAGTAAAGCCCTGCTCACCAGCCATTTCCTGGGTTAGTTCCAGAGGGAAACCATAGGTGTCGTAAAGTTTGAAAGCATCCTCACCGGAAATGACCGTTCTGCCAACAGCCTTTGCTTCCTCAATCAGCCGGTTGAGGATTTCAGTCCCCTGAGCCAGTGTTTCTGAGAAACGGTCTTCCTCGGTTCGTATCACTCTCAAAACGTGCGCCTGCCGTTCGACCAGTTCAGGGTAGGCCTTCCCCATTTGCCGGATAACTGCTTCTACCACCTGATGCAGAAAGTTCTCGTGGATACCGAGCAGACGGCCGAAGCGGACTGCCCGCCGCAACAGGCGGCGGATTACATAGCCGCGGCCTTCGTTGGAAGGCAGCGCCCCATCTGTAATCGCAAAGGTAATCGCCCTGGCGTGGTCGGCTATGACCTTAAAGGCGATATCGATCTTGTCATCCTTGCCGTAGGCCATGTCGAAAAGCTCAGCGGTAAAGTCCATGATCTCGCGCAAGAGGTCCGTATCGAAATTGGAGGGAACCCCCTGCAGGACGGAAGCCACCCGCTCTAAACCAAAACCGGTATCGATACCTTTCTTGGCCAGTGGTGAATAATTACCCTCTTCATCCTTGAAATACTGGATAAAGACCAGGTTCCATATCTCCAGGTAGCGGTCACAGTCACAACCAACACTACAATCCGGCGAGGCACAACCCCTTGATGGACCAAGATCAACATAAATTTCCGAGCAAGGACCGCAGGGACCGACACCGATCTCCCAAAAGTTGGTATCCTTGCCCAACCTGACGATTCGTTCCTTTGGCACGCCTACAACCTTGTGCCAGATTTCAAAAGCTTCGTCATCGTCCAGGTAAATCGTTACCCAGAGATTTTCAACCGGCAAGCCAAGAACCCCGGTCACATATTCCCAGGCCCAGGGAATAGCGGATTCTTTAAAGTAGTCCCCGAAAGAGAAATTCCCCAGCATTTCAAAAAAAGTATGGTGTCTGGCGGTCCTTCCGACAACTTCAATATCTGGAGTCCGCAGACACTTCTGACAGGTAGTCACCCTGTGGAATTCAGGTTTGGCGGCGCCGGTAAAATAAGGTTTAAAGGGAACCATACCGGCAGGGGTCCATAGTATACTGGGATCATTCACGGGTATCAAGGAAGCGCTCGGTAGAATCTTATGCCCCTTGCTTTCAAAAAATTTTAAAAAGCTCTCCCTCAGTTCATTACCGGTCATCAAGATGAAAACCCTCCCGCTTTTATATCGGCATCATTTTTGACACCGGTTATCATCCCACATTCGCTACAGGTATCATTACTCAATTAAAAGAACCTTCCCCCTAAATAATATCTTTACGGGACGGAAGGTTCTCCAAGAAGCCACCCCGATTAATACGGTTTTTAACCGGCAACGATGTGGAAACAATCATATTTGCGCATTAATTATACAAAATATACCTGTAAGGTGTCAAGAATTCAAAGAATTCAAAAGAAAGCGCTAAAATTCATTTTCATTGCATTTATTTAACGCTTTAGCTGGACGTGTTCACTTTTGTGTAGGCAAAACACAAGAGTACCTTTAAAACAGCCGCACATGGTATCGCCAGGAGCATGCCCAGCAGTCCGTATAACTCCCCACCGGCCAGTAAACTAAATATCACCAGGAGCGGGTGCAACCCAACCTTGTCACTCATAATCTTGGGTGAGATGATGTTGCCTTCCAATTGGTGAATAATAATAAATACTACTGCCACCTTGAGCGCCAACCATTTTGATTCTAAAAGCGCTAGCCCTATGGCTGGTATGGCGCCGATGACAGGTCCGAAATAGGGGATTAACTCGGTCACTCCCGCAACAAGTCCAAGCATAAGTGCAAAATCTACGCCCAATAAAGCCATAGAAGTTACTGTCAGCACACTAACAATCCCCGCTACCAAAAAATATCCTCTGATAAAACTTGCCAGAACCTGATTGATTTGCTTAAAGAGCCCGGTAATTTCACCTCTCAAGTTTACAGGCAGCCAGGCTACCGCCTTTTTTGATATTAAATCAAGGTCTTTTAATAGATAAAAAGCCAGCACGGGAGCAAGCAGGAGCTTAAAAACATAGCCCACCAGCCCGATTAGAACTGTCACCGCATTTCTTACCAATTGAAGAACATATTCTTCCAATATAACCACTCTTTGTTCAATAATCTGCCTGACCCCATCGGGAATGTTCAGGACAATGTAATGATTCTGGACGGATTGGATAATCTGTTGGGTTTGGGCTATGTAAAGGGGGATAGTTGCCTCCAGGCTGTATAGTTGTTTTAATACTCGGGGTACGATATGGAGGAAAATGCCTGCGACCACGAAGGCTAGCGCCAGATAAGTCAGCAATATGGCATAACTACGAGGTGTACCCCTTCTCTCAATTGCGTTTACAATAGGATTAAGGAGATAGGTTAAAAAAGCGGCGAGGATAAATGAAACCATCAACCCCTTTAATAAGTAAAAAAAATACACTGCCAGCACTATGGCAAGAAGAAAAAAAATCAGCCGCGGTAACCCTTTTACCATGTAATATTTCAAGCTCCCTATCACCACCAACTTAAAAAAGTGAGGAGTTTTATCTCCCCACTTCCAAGTATCTATTTCATGAGGTTGTTTACTGTCTTCGAGACACCCCGGAACATCCTACGGGCTCTTGAACCTCCCCGCCCGGTACTATACCCCAGCAAACCCTTTTTCTGATTGACCCTATCTCCGGCCATCATACTAATGGCTGCACCGATAATGCTCCCGGTAATTATGCCCCTCCAAAACCCTGACCGCATATTGGGACACCCCTCTTCCTGTCGTTAAAGTAAGAATTCATTTTGCGGACCAAAAGCAACCAGGCTGCCGTCCTCGGCCACCTCATAAATCTGTACGCCTTCCTTATTGATGCGGTATTCAACACAGCAATCCCAGCAATAATACTGATCCATACCCACTTTACCAGTGGCTTTACCGCCACAAGACGGGCAATTCAAATTTGTCGCCCCCCGTACAAGTTGACTATAATGTGTTTTTGAAATCAATCATGTCTTAATGGCTATTATGTCCAAGTAATTGATAAAAAATGCAGCAAAAAAAGAATAACCCGACTACAACTGTTATTATCTATTCTGAATATAAGTGTTCAGCATACGCCAAATCTCAAAAATGGGGGTACGAATTGATATGAAAAAGTGCATATTGGTATTATGTAGTGCTCATTCGGAGCCGGCACGCTCTATGGTAGCTCCTCCCACCAGGTAATCTCCCTGGTAGAACACAACAGCTTGTCCGGGGGTAATAGAGCGCTGTGGGTTTTGGAAGTGAACATGCAGCCGCTCCCCTTCCAGTAGTTTGAGGGTGGCTGGTGCTGGACTGCCATTATAACGTACTTGAGCCTCAACTTCTAACGTTTCTGTGAGCGAAGCGTATAAGACCAGGTTTATATCTTTGGCGATTAAGTCAGTATCCAGGATGGCTTCTTCTGTGCCCACGGTGATGGTATTATGCTCCTGGTCTATATTAACCACGTAAAGACGCTGCCCCCCCGCCAGACCCAAGCCACGGCGCTGGCCAATCGTATAAAAAGGGATACCCTGATGTCTCCCAATAACCTCCCCCTTCATGTTCAGGAAGTGGCCCGGTTGGATATCCGATGCTTGATCACGCAGGAAGTTGCGATAGTTGTCGTCTACCACAAAGCAGATCTCTTGACTTTCTGCTTTAGTGGCAACCGACATGCCCAAATCACCTGCCATTTTGCGCACCTGCTCCTTATTGTACTCACCCAAAGGCATCAAGGTGCGGGCAAGCTGCTGCTGGGTCAGGCCATACAACACGTAGGTCTGATCCTTTTTCTGATCGTACGCGCGCCGGACCGTATAGCGCCCGTGCGTTGGACTGTACTCCAACCTGGCATAATGGCCGGTGGCGATATAATCGGCGCCCAGTCCAAGCGCTTTATCCAATAGAGCTTCGAACTTAACATAACGGTTACAGGCAATGCAAGGATTGGGTGTACGGCCACGCAAGTACTCGCTCGTAAAATATTTAATTACCTTTTCCTCAAAAATATCACGAAAATTCATCACATAGTAGGGAATGCCAAGTTGTGAGGCCACCCGCCTGGCATCCTCAACAGCAGTAAAGGAGCAGCAGCCTACGTGCTCCCCCTCAACTTCTGTGATACCGGGATCCCAGATCTGCATGGTAATACCAATTATTTCATACCCCTGTTCTAACAAGAGCGCGGCGGCAACCGAACTGTCGACACCGCCGCTCATTGCTACAACAACCTTTTTTTTTGTTGTCACTGGATCACCTTTTTATAAAGACTTTAAAGCTGCTTCGATAAACTCACACTGTCTGCTTGCTCTGGTAATCCTCAATAGCCTTCTTTAAGGCGTCCGCAGCAAGGTTGGAACAGTGCATTTTTTGAGGAGGAAGCCCGTCCAGCATCTCGGCCACAGCTTTGTTGCTAATTTGTAAAGCCTCATCAAGTGTTTTACCTTTTGCCATTTCAGTAACCATACTGCTCGTGGCAATAGCAGCGCCGCAGCCAAAAGTTTTAAATTTTATGTCCTTAATAATATTATCTTCAACCTTTAAGAATATTTTCATGATATCCCCACAGGTTGGGTTGCCAACCTCTCCTACACCACTTGGCTCTGTTATCTCACCAACATTCCTGGGATTGGTAAAATGGTCCATGACCTTTTCTGTATACATGATGTTCAGGACTCCTTTATTATTGTATGACAAAAGCCCTAATTATACTTTGGAGCCTTTGTGGGCTTGCTCTGCCTCCTCAGCCTCCCGGCATAAGTCCGCCAGGGTGATTCCGTCCAGCACTGTGGCAATAGCGTCTCGTACCCTGGCCCAAACTGTCCGGGTAATACAGTAGTCCGCCTCGTCGCAAGAGCCCTGCTCCTCTTCACTCACGCAGTAGACCGGCGCGATAGGCCCTTCCAGTACCCGTATGATATCTCCCACCTTAATCAGACCAGGTTCCCTTGCCAGCATGTATCCTCCCTGAGCGCCCCGTACACTTTTAACCAGGCCGGCTTTGCGTAGCATGGCCATGAGCTGCTCCAGGTAGTTTTCTGAAAGAAGCTGGCGCGCTGCCACTTTCTTTAAAGGAATTGGCTTCGTGCCGTAATGCTGGGCCAGGTCAAATACAGCTTTTAAACCATAGTGTCCCCTGGTGGATAGACGCAATTCATGCACCTCCTGAAATTAACGGAGTGTCCCGGGCAACATAGCTTAATACCGGAAATGTAAGATTTATTATCATAGGCAAATTAAGCTCCTGCAAGTCAGATAAATTTATCGGCACCAGGTCTTGGCACAGGTTTCACAATCATCCGATACCTTGTGGTAGAGTGGCGACATTGCTCTTAGACGCTCAATGATGGCAGGCAGGACTTCCAAAAAGTAGCTGACATCCTCCTCCGTGTTGTCCTTACCAAGCGTGATGCGAAGTGAGCCATGAGCGATTTCAGGAGGCAGCCCCATCGCCAGGAGAACGTGGGAAGGTTCTAACGAACCGGATGTGCAGGCAGACCCACTGGAGGCCGCCACTCCCTGTAAATCAAGGCTTAGGAGCAACGCTTCCCCTTCAATAAACTCAAATGAAAAATTAATATGGTTGGGAAGGCGCCTGGTCGGGTGTCCATTGAGACGGATATTGGAATAGTTTTCCATGACCTCCTTAATAATTCTGTCACGCAGTAAGGTTAGTCTTGCTGCCTCATCCGCCATGTTATCCAACGCAATTTCGGCTGCCTTGCCGAGGGCGGCTATACCAGGCACATTCTCAGTGCCGGGGCGGCGCTTCCTTTCTTGCCCGCCTCCGAGGCTGATCGGCAACCAACGGACGCCCTTCCTTATATAGAGCGCGCCAATTCCCTTCGGTGCATAGATTTTATGCCCGCTAATAGAAATAAAATCAACCATCAGTTCATCTACGTTTACAGGTATCTTGCCAAAGCTTTGGACCGCGTCGGTGTGAAAAAGGATACCTTTTTCCCTGGCCAACCGGCCTATTTCCTGTATGGGTTGAACGGTTCCAACCTCATTATTGGCATGCATAATGGTGATTAAAATGGTCTTATCGTTAATTGCTGCGGCAACGCTGTCGGGGCTGACCATTCCGTCTGCGTCAACCGGCAATACTGTTACCGTAAACCCTTCTTTTTCGAGGGCATGGCAGTTTTCAAGCACAGCGTGGTGCTCTATCGCACTTGTGATAATGTGGTTTCCTTTGCTGCGGTTGGCATAAGCCACACCCTTAATGGCCATCAGATCCGACTCGGTTCCTCCGCTGGTAAAGATGACCTCTTCCGGCCTGGCCCCAATCGCCCGTGCTACTTTTTCTCTGGCTTCCTCTACTGCTTTCCTGGCTTCACGACCAAAAAAGTGCACACTGGAAGGATTGCCAAAGGTTTTATTTACGTAGCGGTACATTTCCTCAGCTACTGCCGGATGCACCGGTGTAGTCGCACTGTGGTCAAAATATACCCTTCGCATGAAATTTCCTCCCTTATAATGAATTGACCCAATGGCTGGTTCCTGGTGAAATTATTCCCCAGATTTTCTATTCCTACGAAAACCGTCGGGTATAATGGTAATATTAGCACACGACACACCTGTTGTCAATTTACCCGGCATCATTTATATGAAACAAAAAACCCTTCCACCAACGGCAAAGGGTTTATCAAACAAGGGCTTTGACCATGCTTACGATCATTTGTCGTTTTGTTTTTCCAGTCGGCTCTTAATCTCCCGCTCTAAACCATTCCCGGAAGGCTTATAAAATTTTGACCCCTTAAGGCTGCCGGGCAGATACTCCTGCTGGACGTAATTTCCTTGATAATCATGAGGATACTTATAGCCTCTACCGCTACCCAACGTTGCCGCACCACTATACCCGGTCCCTCTTAAATGGGCTGGCACCGGCTCAACCCGTTCTTTTTCAACTGCCTGCATGGCGCCATTTATACCTGCCACTACAGCGTTACTTTTGGGGGCGGTAGCAATATACAGGGCCGCCTCGGCGATCACGATCTTAGCTTCAGGCATCCCAATCCTTTCCACTGCCTGTGCTGCCGCCACAGCAACTACCAGGGCTTGCGGGTCAGCCAAGCCTACATCCTCAGCGGCATGAATCATAATGCGCCGGCAGATGAAAACAGGATCTTCACCCGCATAGAGCATTCTGGCCAACCAATACAGGGTAGCATCAGGGTCCGAACCTCTCATGCTCTTGATAAAGGCGGATATTACGTCGAAGTGCTCTTCTTGCCGGTCATACTTCAAGACTCTTTTTTGGATGGACTCCTCCGCCACTTCCAGGGTTACCCGCCTTACCCCGTCGGCGCCGGGCAGCGTGGTCATCACCGCAAGTTCAATGGCATTCAAAGCTACCCGCGCGTCTCCGTTGGCTATGCCAACCAGGTGGTCCAGCGCCTCAGGGCTTACCTCCGTCTTGTATTCACCCAAACCTCTCTCCTGGTCCTGAAGCGCTCTTACCAGAATGCGCCGGACTGACTCTGCAGAAAGAAGCTCAAATTGGTACAACTGGGAACGGGAAAGCAGTGGGCGGTTTACTGCAAACATAGGATTCTCTGTGGTTGAGCCGATCATGATCACCAGGCCATTTTCCACAAATGGGAGCAGCGCATCCTGCTGGGCCTTATTAAAACGGTGTATTTCATCAATAAACATGATTGTTTTTTTATTATAAAGGGAACGTCTCTCCCTGGCCTCCTCAATCACCCTTCTGATATCGGCGACTCCTGCCATCACAGCGTTGAGAGTTTCAAAGTGTGCTTTGGTCATGCCGGCAATAATAGTAGCCAGGGTGGTCTTGCCGGTGCCTGGCGGGCCAAAAAAAACTACCGAGGCCAGGCGGTCAGCTTCGATGGAGCGCCTCAGCGGAGTCCCTTTACCCACGATCCCACCCTGCGCTTCAAACTCAGCCAACGTCCTGGGCCGCATCCGCATGGCCAGGGGGGCGTTTTGAGCTATTTTTTTGTCCATAGCCTGAACAAAGAGATTCAAACTGGTAATCCCCCTACTTTAGCATAAAAACAAAAAAAGCACGTGCAAACGTGCTTTTTCATTTCTACAGGTGTTTGTTTATGATACGGCGCAGTTCATCTTTGGTCTTAAAACCGATGGAACGTTCCACTTCATTGCCGTCCTTAAATAAAATCAAGGTGGGAATGCTGATAACCTTCAGACTTGCGGCCACCTCCTGGTTTTCATCTACATCCAGCTTGGCCATCTGAACTTTACCTTCGAATTCTTCTGCAACCTCTTCCACCACAGGAGCAATCATTTTGCAAGGTCCGCACCAATCCGCCCAAAAATCTACCAATACAGGAACTTGTGACTCCCCGACAAACTGTTTGAAATCCCCTTCTTTTAAAACGATAATTTTATCTACTGCCAAGCTTCTCGACTCCCCTTCCCCATCTCCATTTCCTTAATAACCCAATTAACTCAAATTGAACTCAAGGAGGACGATAATTCCAATCATTTATTATATATATTATATCGATAACACCTGGCTAAATTATAATACCCATTATATCCCTTTGTCAATTACCCTGACATTTATTCCTTCATGTATCATTTTTGCATATGACACCCTTATTCTATAAAAACATGCTTTAGTGTCAATTTTTAGAAAATTCAAGCATCCGTGTTAAAGGGCGCCTCGTGCAACTTAAAGTTCACGTTATTGCTATATACCATATCCATTATCAGCACCTGCTACTCAGCTTCCCAGACCCGGGAACGGCAATGGTGCTTGTTTCAAACATGAAAACAAGAAAGGTTTTCTGTGCTGCCTTTTTGCAAGGCGCATTGAAAACCTGTCGTTTTAAATCGTAGAAACCCCACCGATGCCGTGCCGCCTAAAAGTTTGAACCTGCTGTAACAGGTGGGTGCCCTCCTGAATGATTTTTGTTTCCTCAACAAAAGAGGCTTACAAGCTACATCCAGAGTTCCGGACTCCCTTTTTAATTGTGTTGGAAAAAACTTCAAGGTTTGTAACGAACACAGTAGGGCTTTACATCTTCACTGTTATGTTAACATAATGTTATCTCATTTTCAAGAGCCGGTCACAATGATACTATTCATTGTTTTTTTGGCTCTTTTTTATCTCAGTCTTTAAGCTTAGCTCCTTTAACTGACCGGGCGACACATAGCCCGGCGCCTGAGTCATCAGATCACTGGCACTTTGTGTCTTCGGGAAGGCCATGACCTCCCGGATGCTCTTCTTGCCTGCCAGGAGCATGACCAACCGGTCAAAACCAAAGGCTATCCCTCCATGAGGAGGGGTGCCGTATTCGAAGGCTTCCAGCATAAAGCCGAATTTATCCACTGCCTCCTGTTTTCCGATGCCAATGGCGGCAAACATTCTTTCCTGAATATCCCTGCGGTGAATGCGGATGCTGCCCCCACCAACTTCAACGCCATTGAGGACCAGATCATAGGCCTTGGCCCTGACCTGAGCGGGACTGCTCTCCAGAAGCTGCAGATCGTCTTCTCGCGGGGCAGTAAAGGGGTGGTGCATGGCCACAAAACGGCCTTCTTCTTCATCATAATCAAGCAGTGGAAAATCGTATATCCACACAAAATTATAACAGTCCTGCGGGACCAGGCCCAACTTTTCAGCCAGATGCAAACGCAGCGCGCCCAGAGCATCTGACACTACCTTGGGTTTATCGGCCACAAACAGTAACAGGTCGCCCGGTTTTCCCTCCAGACGCCTGACAATATCAGCCAATTCGCTCTCATTAAAGAATTTGGCGATAGCTGATTTGACCCCGTCTTCGGTAACTACTATGTAGGCCAGCCCCTTGGCCTTGTAAATAGCAGCAAAGTCCGTCAGATCGTCGATTTCCTTGCGGCTGAGCGTTGCGCATCCAGAGGCGTTGATTCCTTTGACCTGCCCCCCACCGGCAACCGCAGATGCAAATACTTTAAAGCCACAGCCAGCCGCTATATCTGAAATATTCTTTAGCTCCAGGCTAAAGCGGGTATCTGGTTTGTCCGAACCAAAGCGGTCGATGGCCTCTTGATAGGAAAGCCTGGGAAAGGGTTGGGCGACATCCAATTTAATCGTATCACGGCAAAGCTTGACGACCAGCTTTTCCATTAGCTCCAGTATTTCCGGCACCTCAATAAAGGACATCTCGATGTCAACCTGGGTAAACTCCGGCTGACGGTCGGCCCGCAGGTCTTCGTCCCGGAAACAGCGCACAATTTGGTAGTACCTGTCAAAGCCCGCCACCATCAACATCTGTTTAAACTGTTGGGGCGATTGCGGCAAGGCGTAAAACTTGCCGGGATTCAGCCGACTGGGGACTAAATAGTCCCTTGCGCCTTCTGGTGTGCTTCTATTAAGCACGGGTGTTTCTATTTCTAAAAATTCGTTTTCCTCTAAAAAATCCCGTATCGATTTAGCGGCGCGGTGGCGCAGGCCAAGGGCTTGCTGCATCTCCGGCCGGCGCAGGTCAAGGTAGCGGTAGCGCAAGCGAAGGTTTTCGTCCACCTCAATGCCGTCCTCAATATAAAAGGGCGGTGTCTTGGCACGGTTTAATATTAACAGTTTATGAGCCAGGACCTCAATTTCCCCGGTGGACAGGTTGGGATTTACTGTCCCTTCCGGACGTTGGCGGACAGTCCCCTCCAGCGCCAGGACGTACTCGCTGCGCGCCGATTCGGCTTTTCCAAAAGCTTCACGATATAAGTCAGGACTGAATACTACCTGTACTATGCCAGTCCGGTCTCTCAAATCAATAAATATCAAGCCACCATGATCACGCCGCCGCTGCACCCACCCCATCAGGACAACCGGCGCGCCGGCATGGCCGTCTCTAAGGTTGCCACAGTAATGACTTCGTTTTAAACCATTCAAAAAATCAATGTGGCTTGCATCAATCGTATCTGTTCCCTGCTCTTCAGACATACTTCCGTTACCCCCTAAATCAGTTTTGCTCTATTTTTAACCGTTTTACACGGCTTGTGGAAATAGATTAATTTCCTAGCCCTTGTTCCTTTAAAAAATTAACCACTTCACCCAGCGGCACACTTTCCTGCTGTCCTAAACCCATATTCCTGACCAGCGCGGTACCTTGCTTGAGTTCATCCTCACCGATAATAACCGTATACCCTGCCCCGGCTTTTCCGGCATATTTCATCTGGGCTTTAAGGCTGCGGTTCATGTAGTCCTTATCGGCTGAAATCCCTGCTGAGCGGATTTTAAAGAGCAGCCTGACAGCTTCCCCGGCAGCTGCCTGGTTGGCTGTTACTATAAAAACATCTGTTCCCCCTGCATCTCCAAAAGATAAATTCTGTCGCTGCATAGCCAGGATAATTCTTTCTATGCCCAGGGCAAAACCAATGCCGGGTATGGGTGGGCCACCACAGATCTCGACCAGACCGTTATAGCGGCCGCCCCCGCCAACGGAACTCTGGGCGCCGATATCCGGAGCAACAATCTCAAAAGCAGTATGGGTATAATAGTCGAGACCACGCACCAGTCGCCTGTCCTCCTGGTAAGCAATATCCATTAACTCCAGGTTTTTTTTGACCTCATTAAAATGGTCCGAGCAATTTGAGCATAAGCAATCAACGGTGGTTGGGGCAGCTATCCCGATATCTCCACAGCGAGGCTCTTTGCAGTCCAGGATGCGCAAGGGGTTCTTTTCGAAGCGTTCCCGGCAGTTCTTACACAGCTCCTCAAGATGAGGCCTGAAATATTCCTGTAATTTTTGGATTAATACAGGCCGGCATTGAGGACAACCCACGCTGTTTACATGCAGTTCCAGGTTATGTAGACCCAACCTGCGGTAAAAATCCATGGACATGGCCATAACCTCAGCGTCAATCGCCGGATCGTCCGATCCGAAGACCTCCACCCCAAACTGGTGAAACTGGCGAAATCGCCCGGCCTGAGGCCGGTCATAACGAAACATCGGACCTATGTAATACAGTTTCACCGGCTGTGGCAATGCATACAGCTTGTCTTCCAGATAGGCCCTTACCACTGGCGCTGTATTTTCCGGCCTAAGGGTTACACTACGGTTCCCCCGGTCGATAAAGGTATACATTTCTTTTTCAACGATATCAGTGGTATCGCCTACGCCACGCAGAAAAAGTTCGGTGTGTTCAAAGATCGGTGTCCTGATCTCTGAGTAACCGTATTCACGGCATATACGGCGCATCTGGTCTTCCAGGTAGCGCCACTTTTCAACCTCACCCGGTAAAATATCGTTGGTACCGCGCGGCCGCGTGGTCAACATAAATTAACCCTCCTTTAAAAACAAAAAACGTCCCCGGC
This sequence comes from Desulfotomaculaceae bacterium, assembly GCA_028702695.1. Classification (GTDB taxonomy): domain Bacteria; phylum Bacillota; class Desulfotomaculia; order Desulfotomaculales; family Pelotomaculaceae; genus Pelotomaculum_C. The sequence goes on along the minus strand of JAQVOH010000019.1, from coordinate 11,555 downwards.
CATGCGTCAGCATTGCGAGGGACGGATTGTTTAGTCCGTGGTGCCACCCTTGCTCGAAAAAACCTTTAAGTTTTTCCCTTCATACCGATAACGGTGGTCTCCGTGCCCGCCTAATTATGCGCAAATCACTTTCGGGGGCCGCTCCCGGGTGTTTTTCAACGCCTGTCACGGGGAAGGCTTTCAGTCGTGGCCTCCCCTCCCTGCCCGCAGACAACTACGTTTACTTTTCCCGGTCATTGCTTTGTTAGATATACCTGACAAATATTTTATGCAAAATTAGCCTTATTGTCAATTTGAAAGCTTTAATGAACGAGCTTGCAACTCAAAAATGCCCTGGATAAAAAAATCTGAGCTTGTGGTATAATAATGACGGGTGATTACAATGATAACAAAAGAACTTATCCAACGGATTAATGAACTGGCCCGCAAGCAGAGAGCCGAAGGTCTTACCCCGGAGGAAAAAAAGGAACAGCAAGAGCTCCGTAATTTATACTTAAAGGGCATCCGCTCCCAGATAGTTGATACTTTGGAAGCCTCCGGGCTTAAACCCGGGGAAAAGCATAACGGCGCCTGCGACTGTGAACACTGTTCTGCTGACAAAGCTCAGGCTGAAGACAAAAATGACGGTTCAAATAAAGAGCCTGGACCGGGCAAGTTATTGCACTGATTGGTAGTTTCACCTGCCGCTGACACGACGCCGGCAAAGTAAAGAAAACCTGCACTTCAGAAGAGGGCTTCTATCAACCCGAAAACAATGGGTTCCTAGAAGCCCTTTTTACCCAGGTATCGTTTTTGTTAACAAGGCCTTTTATTAAGGTAGTGTAAACAAATTTTTTGGATTAATAAGCTCCATTAAGGAATGGATTGTTACGCATTTCTGCACCAATGGTTGAAGCAGGCCCGTGACCGGGATAAACCTTGGTTACCGGTGGGAATTTCAAAAGCTTATCCTTAATCGAGTTGATCAGTTGGGTATGACTGCCGCCAGGGAAGTCAGACCGCCCAACCGAGCCGGCAAAAAGAGTATCTCCTGTGATCACAACATCTCGGGCACATTTAAGGCAAATGCCGCCGTTTGAGTGGCCTGGTGTGTGCATTACCTCCAGATTGATATTGCCGACCTGGATCGTGTCACCGTCTTTCAAAAGGACGTCAGCTGCTTTCATCTCCATGCTTTTGCCCATGTATAACGACAGGTTTTGGCGCGCGTCTGTCAGCATACCTGCATCCCCACTATGAATTAAAACTTTAGCCCCGGTGGCTTGCTGTACCTCCTCCAGGGCGCTGATGTGATCCGGATGGCCGTGGGTGAGTATGATCTTATTTATTTTCAACCCCAATTTCTTTACCCGGTTCAAAATCTTTGTGGCATCCGCGCCGGGGTCAACCACAGCGCCTTCTTTAGTTTCCCCACAGCCAACGATGTAGCAGTTTGATTCCCAAGGGCCAACCGAAAATCCATCAAAAATCAATGCCATGTTGTTACCTCCATTATCTTAAAATACCCTCTTGCTATCAACCAGAAGGGTGACCGGTCCTTCATTAATAATCTCAACGACCATATGCTCCCCAAAGCAGCCGGTGGCTACCTTTAGCCCTGGTTTTTCCAACTCTTTAACAAATTCATCATAAAGCTCTTTCGCCTCTTCGGGTGCAGCTGCATCGGAAAAACCAGGTCGCCTGCCCTTCCGGCAGTCCCCAAAGAGGGTAAATTGGGATATGGCCAGGACACAGCCGGCGATATCCAGCACGGAGAGGTTCATTTTCCCCCGTTCATCTTCAAATATCCTTAAATTTGCAACTTTTTCGGCCAGATAAAAAGCATCGGAGGAGGCGTCCCCGTAGCCCACACCCAACAGGACCACCAGGCCCGGACCTATTTCCCCCACCGTCCGTCCTTCGACTGTTACGCAGCTACGAACAACTCTTTGCACCACCGCCCTCAAAATCAACCCACCTCCCCGGTCAGTTTACCGTGCCAAGTGTCTGGCCGCTGAAACTGACCCGTCTCATATCATAGACATCTTTAACCCGACTTATTTTAGTCATTATAAAGTCAAGCTGTTCGATCCCTTTCATCGTCAGGACGAGTTCAATTACAGCAGCGCCGTCTTTCCTGCCCCGCGCGGTTACCCAGTTGGCGCTGATTTTCATTTCCACCAGAACCGCCATGACATCACTTAAAAAGCCGGCCCGGTCCAACCCGTTGATTTCAAGTTTAACCTGAAAAGGCTCCGTAAACTCCTGATCCCAGGCAACCTCTACCAACCGCTCGCCCTCTTGCCGCTGGTAGGTGATTAAATTCATACAGTCTGTACGGTGGATGGATATGCCGCGCCCTCTGGTAATATAACCGGTAATCGGGTCGCCTGGCACCGGGTTGCAGCAGTGTGAAAGCCTGATGAGCAGGTTGTCGATACCCTTGACTCGAATCCCCTGCGTGGGTTTACCCCATCCCGCAGCGGACTTAACATCGTTCTTAATATTTTGGACTTCTTCGGCCAGCGAGCCTTTTTTCTCCAGTTTTGCTTCTTCCAGCCTGATTTTGGACAGGATACTGTTGGCTGAAAGAGCCCCGTCACCAATGGCGGCGTATATATCCTCGAGGGAAAAGAGGGATAATTTTTTACCGGCTTCTATTATTTTTTCGGGTTTGGCTAAGTCCGGCTCGATACCCTGCTTTTTTACCTCGCGCTCAAGCATTTCCTTGCCTTTGAGAATGTTTTCTTCCCTCTGCTCCTTCTTAAACCACTGCCTGATTTTAGTTTTCGACTGCGAGGTCTTGGCAATATTTAGCCAATCCCTCTTGGGAATACTGTTCTTAGAAGTGAGGATTTCTACGATATCTCCGTTTTTCAATACGTATTCCAGGGGCACGATCCGCCCGCTTATTTTGGCGCCCACACAGCGGTGGCCCACATCGGTATGAATCCGGTAGGCAAAGTCCAGCGGGACGGACCCGGCCGGCAGCTCAACCACGTCACCCTTGGGCGAAAAAACAAAAACAGTATCTGAGAAAAGGTCAATTTTAAGGTTTTCCATGAACTCCCTGGCATCTCTCAAATCATGCTGCCAATCAAGGAGTTGGCGCAACCAGGCCAGTTTTTTGTCGAACTCACGGTCTCCCTTACTGCCTTCTTTATAGCGCCAGTGGGCGGCTATACCATATTCAGCCGTCCTGTGCATCTCCCTGGTCCTGATTTGTATTTCCAGGGGTTCACCCTGTGGTCCCACGACGGTTGTATGCAGGGATTGGTACATATTGGACTTGGGCATGGCGATGTAATCTTTAAAGCGACCTGGTATAGGCGTCCACATCGTGTGCACAATGCCCAGGGTCCCGTAACAATCACGCACGGTTTCCACCAGGCAGCGAACGGCCAGCACGTCAAAAATCTCGTTGAGGCCCACCTTCTGTTCAGCCATTTTTTCACTGATGCTGTAAAGGTGTTTGGGACGTCCTTCTATATCAACCTCCAGGCCCATTCCGGTCAGTTTGGTCTTGAGAACAGATATTACTGAACTAATATATTCCTCACGTTTTTTGCGGGTTTGGGCAATACTTTCGACCAGATCAAAGTATTTATCAGGATCTTTAAAGCGGAAGGCCAGGTCTTCAAGTTCCCACTTGATCCTGTAAATGCCCAACCGGTGTGCCAGAGGAGCAAATATTTCCAGCGTTTCCTTCGCGATTTCCACCTGTTTGGGAACCGGATGATATTTTAAGGTGCGCAGGTTATGTAGCCGGTCGGCCAGTTTAATCAAAATCACCCTGATGTCCTTGGCCATTGCCAAAAACATCTTACGCAAGTTCTCCGCCTGCTGTTCTTCTTTGGACTTATACTCAATCCGGCTGAGCTTGGTGACACCATCTACCAGTAAGGCTACTTCACTACCGAAGCGCTCACTGATCTCGTTTAGGGTCATCCCGGTATCCTCTACCACATCATGCAAAAGCCCCGCTACGATAGTTTCCAAATCAAGCTCAAGTGCTGCCAGTATCTTTGCTACTTCCAGAGGATGTACGATATAAGGTTCACCGGAAATACGTTTTTGTTCGCGGTGAGCGATCGCGGCACACTCATAGGCATCCTGCACAAACGCCAGGTCGGCGTTGGGATTGTACCCCCTGATGCTCTCCAGCAGTTCCTCCAGGGACTTTCCGGTATCTGGGTTTTGGGTTGTTTTTGGCGGCCCCTTCCGGTTGGGCTCTGGCTTTCCGGAAGCCTTATGAGCATTTATTTCCATAAAAAACCTTTTTCCTTAAGTTATATTACGACTAATGAGATTGTATCATAATCCGCAAGCTTTACTCTACACCCAGACCGGTTAATTCAACAAAATTCGAAACTGCATGCCTTGGGGCATATAAGCAGGTCAGTCTTAGGCAATGGATTAGTTCTGGTTGTACTTGGTAATATTGTTCATAGATATTAAGATTATAATCTAAGGCCGGGTGTTTGGCAAAAAAAAAATAATGCCGGTGCTTAGCCGACATTACTAATACTTATAAAATCACACCCAAGGCTGGTGAGGCTGCATATTTTGCTCTTGCCCTCCGTGACAACTTCAACCAGGCCCAGGGCATATAGCTGCATCACCACATGGTCAAGTACAGCCCTTTTAACGTTTGATGTTAAGGACAAGTCTTCCTTGTTCATCGAACCCTGGTTGTCGAGTGCCTTAAGCACCCTTTCCGCCTCACCCGGCAACCGGTGCTGGACTCCATTAAAGTATTCTGCAAGTGTCGAAGTCACTTTCTCACTAACCTCCTACTAGTTTTATATAATTCCAAGACTCCCACTTCTATAAGTGGAGTTCCGCTTTTTACTTCGGTGGGGTTCACTTGATAGTATGGTCATTTATCTAGTTAAATATAAGTCAAGAGAAAAATATCCGGAAATATATCTATTTTTGGAGCGCCGTAAATAGCGGACTTTCCAGTATAAACCGAGGCAGTCCTTGCCTAATTTCACCTATTCCTCTATTCATACAAAAACAAGGTTTGACATTTTAGAGAACTTGCTTTTAGAATACAGGTATAGAATGCTATTTTACGTTATGAGAAGGCGAAAAACTATGATTCCTGTCAAGGTAAGAGAAATCGCATATGATATTTTGATGAACCCGGTGCTTCTCTTGATAGATGAAAATGAACTAAAAGCACTGCCCATATGGATAGGGCCTTTTGAAGCGCATGCCATTGCGCTGGCCCTGCAGGGTTTTAGCCTTGACAAACCTCAGACTACCGACCTTTTAAAAGCCTTACTCGATCGACTCGAATCAAGGCTCAGCATGGTTGTTATCAACGATGTAAGAGACGGGACTTATTATGCTGAACTGCACATATGGCATCATGGTCAGCAACTGGTCATTGATTCCCGGCCCAGTGACGCAATTGCTTTGGCTATCCGCGCCGAAGCCCCGATTTACCTTACCGAAAAAGTAGCTCAGGACTCTCTGGCCATTAATGAACTGCTTAGTGAGGAACTGCAGGAAGACATAAAGGAACTACTTAGCAATAAAAACTTTGAAGACGAAAAAAAAGCACTGCATTAAAAAACCGGCAATGGCCGGTTTTCATGTTTCTTCATTGCCTACCTCAATTTTCTCTGCGGGAGAGCTCTCATCATCCACGCCGCGGAAATCCTTGTAGTAAACTCCATCGGCGCCAACTTCATAGGGAATATTGTCAACCTCGTCAACGGAGCCTCTGTCCTCCACGATATCGTAATCGGAATAGCCGTAATAGGAACCACCCCTGGACCATTCATCGGTGGTTTCACTATACCGCGCCACTTCCTGCCAGGCATCCTCACCGTCGTATTCAACGTTGCCGGAAGCATCCGTGAAGCTTCTGGCAAACGGTTTGGCCAGGACGTCCTCTTCTGCCGGTCGCTCGTCACGGTGAGGTATTTTCTCTTCAGCCTCTTTGCAGTCCCGGCATATGGTGGTGGAAGGCAGCGCCTCCAACCTTTCCAGCGCAATGCCCTTGCCGCAGACGTCACAGGTGCCGTAGGTACCTTCATTAATCCGGTCAAGGGCGTCGTCAACGGCTACTACGCTAAGCATGGCGCTTTCCCGTAGAGCGAAGTCCTTGCTCCTCTCGAACACTTCCGTACCGATGTCGGCAGGGTGGTTGTCATAGGTTGAAAGTTCACTGATGGAATCTTCCAAGGCTTCGCCCAGCCCCTGCTCATTAATATAGTTGATCCGCTCCAGCAGGTTTTTTCTTTCTTCCGATAAACGCTTTTTGAAGTCCATCAGCATAGCCTTGTCCACGACGGTAAAACCTCCTTCATTCTCACGCACCTATATTTTCAACTGGACCATCCGCACTATTTCCGCGATAAATCCGCCAATCAACGGCAGATTCAGCACAACCAGCTTTCTCAAAAAATACAAAAGGACTGCGCCCAGAATAGTAAACCCTACGGCAATACCGACCCCTCTGGCCAGTCCGGCTATAAAGTTGACATATAAAAGCCGCCAGGGATTTTCAAGAAGTTTTACGTATTCTGCGAGTTTCATTTTTTCTATATTGGTGGCCAGACCGGCAATCCTAGCTTCAAGGATTTTCAGGAGGTGATTTTCATCCCCTATAGCTCCCATCCCCTATCTAAATAAAGGAACATCTCTTTAATTAATGTTTCCTGAAAAAGCACAAAAAAAACGTAAAAAGGCGTGTGGTTTCCCACACGCCTTAACTCATCAAATAATATTTTCGTTTTTTACTTACGCCCGTGCTGTACCAGGCTTGGCGCGGCGCTCTGATTTTTTGAGCTCAAACCAAAGCGGACTGGCGACGCAAACAGAGGAGTAAGCTCCAACGGTTATACCAACCAGCAGGGCCAGGACCATACCTTGTATGGTTGTGCCTCCCAAGAGTAACAGAGCCACCAGGATTATTTCCACCATCAGCACCGTATTAATGGAACGGGCCATAGTCTGCCAGAGACTGGTGTTAATGACATCCTCCAAAGCTACGCCCTTTTTCTTGTTGAGCAGGTTCTCCCGGATCCGGTCAAAAATGATAATGGTATCGTTGATCGAATAACCGATAATGGTTAAGATAGCGGCAATAAAAGCGCTGTCGATCTCAATCTGGAATATCGAGAAGATACCCAGCACCACCAGTGAATCATGCAAAAGAGCGAGGATCGCGGCGATACCCTGTTTGAACTCAAAACGCCAGGTAATGTAGATAATCATCATTACGGCTGCTGCCAGCAGGGCATATATCGCTTTGTTGATTAACTCTTGACCGATTACCGGTCCAACACGTTCACTCCGCTGCAGGGTTACCCCCCCCAGTTTACTGTCCAGCGCCGTAACAACACTTTTATTCTCCTCTTCTGACAGTTCCCTGGTCTTGATAATAAAACCAGTTTCACTGCTGCTCTGAATTGAGGCGCCCGCCAGATCAAAGCCTTGCAGCACATCCCTGATCTGCTCAACAGAAGTGGCCTGGTTGAATTTCACATCCAAAAGGCTGCCACCGCTAAAATCAATGCCCTTGTTCAGTCCCTGACTGAACAAGGATATGAGCCCTGGTAAGATGATCAGGAGGGAGATGACATACCATATCTTCCTCAGTTTAATAAAGTGGAAAGGCATTCTTTCCCTTAACATCAAATTAATCTCCCCCTATGCCCCGTACATTTTAAGATTCCGTACCAAGTTGCTGCCCGCCACCAGGTGCAGCAGCCATCTGGTCATGGTGATGGCCGTAAACATACTGGCCAGGATACCAATTGTTAGCGTTACGGCAAACCCTTTGATGGCGCCTGTCCCGAAATAGAAAAGGACAGCGCCGGCAATAAGGGTGGTTACGTTGGAGTCAAAGATAGCCACAAATGCCCGCTTGAACCCGGCATCAATAGCAGACCGCAACGTTTTGCCGGACCAGAGTTCTTCTCTGAGTCTCTCGAAGATAATCACGTTGGCATCCACCGCCATGCCCAAAGTCAGTAAGAAACCTGCTATACCAGGCAGGGTCATGGTCACATGCAGGGCTGCAAAAATCATCATTACAATAAGAGCATAGATAATGAGAGACAGGGTGGCCACCAGGCCGGGGATCCGGTAGTAAAGGAGCATAAACACTACAATCCCAATCAGCCCGGCTAAACCAGCCTTCACTGATTTATCCAGGGAATCGGCGCCAAGCGTCGGTCCCACAGTACGTTTTTCCATTACATCCAGCTTGACCGGCAGCGAACCGGAGCGCAGCAGGATCGCGATATTATGAGCCTCTGGCAGGGATTCGTACGGCGAAATTTGGGCCTTACCGTTGGGAATCGGCTCTGAGATCGAAGGCGCCTGAATCACTTCTCCATCCAGCACAATTGCTAATTGTTTGCCCACATTGGCCGCAGTAATGGCTGCAAATGCTTTGGCTCCGTCCGGCTCAAACTCCAAATTCACTTCGGCCTGTCCAGTCTGGGGATTTTGCGCCTCCGTGGCGGTTTTCAACTGACGGCCCGTGAGCACGGTTTTGCCATCTTCTGTTTTAAACTCCAGGTAAGCGGTTTTGATCAGGTTGCTGACCGCATCATCAGGATCCTGCACACCGGCCAGTTCAATAATAATCCGCCTCGGCCCCTGTTGTTGAATAACCGGTTCGGCAACACCAAAGGCGTTAACCCTGGTCTCCAGGATGGCCATAGCCTGTTTAACCCGATCATCGGTTACCTGGGCTTCAGGCGTATCTACGGCTTCAAGCACCACGTGGACACCGCCCTTGAGGTCAAGTCCCTGGTTGATTAAATTTGCAAAAGGAAGCCAACTTACACCAGGGAATATTGGCTTGACCGACAGAACCGCAATGGCTGCCACAACCAGAATAATCCCTGCTAATTTCAGGATCTTGTCCCACTTCATTTGCTTGTACTCCCCCTCATACCTCATAAAAAATGCTACAACAGTTTAGCTCCGTTCACGACCAGTTCAAACTTGCATTTCAGAAAGGATGCCGCCCGCCGGCACATGATCATCCTGCTCAAGAATATCTCAAAATACTCCATCACCGGACAAATATCGATATCAATGGTAAGTTCCATAGTGATGGTATGCTTATTGTCATCTACCCACAGAAAAGAATGTTCAACCGCATAGTTGACCCGGTCGTGAATATCAAAGGTGGCAAAGTCCGAATTGCGGACTCTGGAACGATGCACATCGGATTTATCCGCCACGATCAGGGCTGCCGCCACACTGTTGACAGCATGCCCGTACTGTTCCTCATGGTTGGCAATCGCTGAGATAACCGTGGCGATTTCTTCAGGGTGCATCCCTGTTTGCATCAGAATCGGATAAGCTAAAACAGCTCCGGAAATACCATGCTCGTTGCGACTGATCACATTGCCCAGATCATGCATATACCCGGCAATGGCAGCCAACTCAACCTGCCTTTCAGGGTAACCCAAACGTTCCAGCACGTTTTTGGCAACGCTGGAGACAAGGCTTACATGTCGGTAGCTGTGCTCGGTAAAACCAAGCACAGCAAGATACTTGTTCCCTTTACGGATAAACGCGTCAACCACAGGATCCTTCTTTATGTCCTCAAGGGTGATCATGAACTGCATAACCCCCTATAATGAGCATCCGACAAAAAGAGTAGACAACGGTCTACCCTAATAGCCTACTCCTAAACTTACTTCTCATCCTTGCTGATTACCCTGGAGACAGCGGATTGTAGAACCTCGATCCGGACATTATCGGCTATATTTAAGACTAAGGTGTTTTCCTTCATTTTAACGATTGTGCCGTATATCCCACCGATAGTAACAATATGATCATCCGGCTTGAGGTTTTTCATCATATCTTGTTGTTTTTTCTGCCGCTGCTGCTGAGGCCGGATCATTAAAAAATACAGGATCGCAAATAGCCCTACAATATACAGCAGGGAGATCATTTGGGAGTTGCTACCCAATATCATCCCTCCTTTCTTGCTTTTTTCTTATTCGTGTTTAAAACCCCAAAATCCTCTTTTTTGATGGATTTTAAATCATTATTAAGCTTGCTGGTAATTTTCAAAAAATTTATCTCTGTATTCCAAAATTTCCCCTTGTCTAATAGCATCCCTGATTTCTTGCATCAGCTTTTGTATAAAATGCAGGTTGTGGATTGTGGTCAGGCGGATGCCCAGTACTTCACCCGCTTTAATCAGATGTCTGATATAAGCCCTGGAATAATTCCGGCAGGCGTAGCAGTCACAGGTGGGGTCAAGAGGTTTGAAATCCCGGGCATATTCAGCATTGCGTACCACCAGCTTACCGTGATGGGTTAACACCGTTCCGTTACGCGCTATCCTGGTGGGCAGCACGCAGTCAAACATGTCAATGCCCCTGACAACGCCCTCCACCAGGCAGTCAGGCGAGCCGACCCCCATCAGGTAGCGGGGCTTTTCTGCCGGCAGAAAACCCACTGTCAAGTCAAGCATTTCGTACATTGCTTCTTTGGGCTCGCCAACGCTTAACCCACCGATAGCATAGCCTGGAAAATCCAACTCCACCAGTTCCAGCGCACTCTTTTGACGGAGATCCGCAAAAGTGCTCCCCTGTACGATACCGAACAAGGCCTGGTCCTCCCGCCGGTGGGCGTCTTTACACCTACCGGCCCAGCGAGTGGTGCGTTGCAAGGCTTCCAGCGCATATTCGTGATTACACGGATAGGGAGCACACTCGTCAAAGACCATTGCTATATCAGAACCAAGCGACTCTTGGACCTCAACGGCCTTTTCAGGGCTGAAGAAGTGCTCTGAACCGTCAATGTGGGACCTGAAAGTAACCCCTTCCTCGGAAATCTTTCTGAGTGGTCCCAGGCTGAAAACCTGAAACCCCCCGCTGTCGGTCAGGATAGGCCCGTCCCAGTTCATAAAACGGTGCAAACCGCCGGCCTCCCGAATCAATTCGTGGCCAGGCCGCAGGTAGAGGTGGTAGGTGTTGCTCAGGATTAACCTGCCGCCCACTTCCTTTACTTCTTCCGGAGTCATGGTCTTAACTGCCGCCTGTGTCCCCACCGGCATAAAGATCGGGGTCTCGACCGTTCCGTGCGTAGTATGCAGCAGGCCTAAGCGTGCCCTGCAGGATTTATCTTGTTGGATTACCGAAAAATCCAATGCCATTATATACCTCTTTTAAGTCAACTATTTCCCATTCTAACTCTTTTCATGCAACTTGTACAGCCTAGACCAGCAACATGGCATCACCAAAGCTGAAAAACCTGTACTTTTGCCGTACGGCCTCCTCATAGGCGGAAAGGATTCTCTCCCGGCCGGCGAAGGCGGAGATCATCATAAGCAGGGTTGACTTGGGCAGGTGGAAGTTGGTTACCAGGCCGTCAATAACCTTGAAACGATAGCCGGGGTAAATAAAGATGTCGGTCCACCCTGCACCCGGGCGTACTTGTCCGTCTTGTCCAACCGAACTCTCCAGGCACCTTGTCGTGGTGGTGCCCACGGCAATAACCCTGCCACCCCGCTGTTTGGTTTGCTCAATGGCAGCCGCTGATGCTTTAGATAGCTCAAAATATTCGGCGTGCATGTGATGCAA
>JAQVOH010000102.1 GCA_028702695.1 Desulfotomaculaceae bacterium | reverse complement strand
TTTATACATTGCCTGCGGTATTTCAGGCTCGACCATGCACCTGGCCGGGATGAGTTCATCAAAATGCATTGTAGCTATTAACAAGGACCCCGAGGCTGACATCTTTAAGGTGGCGGATTATGGCATTATTGGTGATTTGTTTGAGGTAGTGCCCATACTCACCCAAGAGTGCAAAAAACTCATGGCGTCATAAAAGTTAAACGAAATGGGTATAGGTTAATTTGATACAGGAATTATGGGAAAGCATAAATTCGACGCATGAAACTGATTAATAATATTAAATCAACCTTTTGTGGACATTGTAGTTAGGAGGACAAAGTGCTTTCACGAGAGTTATTTTGGGGAATAGAATTAGGATGGGTTACCTATTTATTAGGCGCCCTGGTGATAGTTATTTTAGGCTACCTTTATTACTTTAAGGTGGTTAGATGGCGGCACGGACAAGAGGAGAAAACAAGCATTAACTGGAAGAATCAGAGCCTTCAACTGATCCGTAATATGATTAGCCAACGCTTATTGGATGATCAAAAAGCCTGGGGTATTACACATATCTTTGTCTTTTATGGTTTTATCATCCTTTTTTTGGGAACCTGTACTCTAATGATCGACAGCCACCTTAGCCATTTTCTGTTCGGAAATACATTTGTCATCTTTAAAATAATTCTTAATACTGCAGGTTTGCTTGCCATAATAGGCATCGTCCTGTTGTTTTTACGTCGTTATGTGTTCAAAACGGCTAACGGTGACAACAATCTTAAAACATTACTATCACTGGTATTACCCTTCCTGGTGCTAGTTACCGGCTTTTTAGTCGAAGGAAGCAGAATAGCGATAAATACCGGCGACAATTACTGGTGGCAGTTTTGGGCCTTTCCTGTTTACCCAGTAGTAAAATTACTGGAACCACTTGGCCCGGCAACTTCAAGTACGGTACATGCCCTGTCCTGGTGGACACACATGTTTATATCATTTTTAACAATAACAGCCTTGGCCTGGACAAAGTTATCTCATATTGCTCTGGTTCCACTAAATTTATTTCACCAGGCATTGCAAGCTCCTGGCCGCCTAAGAAAAATTGAACTATCGGAGGATTACTTCGGGACGGAAAATTTGAGCGGCTTTACTAAAACGCAACTTATTTCCATTGATGCCTGCGTAAGCGCGGGCCGGTGTGAAATTAATTGTCCGGCTTTTAATAGTGGCAAACCTCTCTCACCGCGCACGATTATGGAAAAAATGCAGAAAATAAGCGACTCCGAGGCTACCCTGGTTGGAGATGTCATCAGTGAGGAAGAACTATGGGCCTGTACCACCTGTGGGGCGTGCCAGCAAAAATGTCCTGTTCTGTCCAACCCGGTTGAGAAAATTATAGATTTAAGACGTTACCAGGTGATGGCATTGGGTAATATGCCCCAAACCTGGCAAGGTGCCTTAATGAGTCTACAAAGACGTGGACACCCCTGGAATGCTGCCACCCGTTCGCGACTGGACTGGGCTAAGGGATTGGATGTGCCGGTCGCAGCTGAAAAAAAGCAGTTTGATGTGCTCTTTTGGGTTGGCTGCACAGGCGCCCTGGTAGATAGAAATATCAAAGTTTCACAGGCAATTGTTAAACTATTGCAGTATAGCGGCGTCGACTTTGCGATTTTGGGTACGGAGGAAAGCTGTACCGGCCATATGGCCAGAAGAGCAGGTGATGAATATTTATACCAGGAAATGGCTGAAAAAAACTGTTCAGTATTAAAACAGTATAATTACAATACTATTATCACTGCCTGTCCGCATTGTTATCATACCTTGAAAAACGAATATGGGCTAACCAATGTTCAGGTATTAAGTCATGCTGTTTACCTGCGGGAACTTATCGATAAAGGTTTGCTGAAATTGAAAACCGAAGGCCTGTCAGAAAATACAACCTATCACGATCCATGTTATTACGGTAGAATTAATGGCATCTATGAACAACCTAGAGAGATATGTGAACTGGCAGGCGCAACGCTAATAGAAAATGAAAAATCCAGGGAGCAATCCTTTTGCTGTGGCGGCGGTGGTGGCGGAATATGGTTAGATGACAAACCTGGCAGTAGAATTTTTGAAACCAGGGCGAAACAACTGCTTGAGAACAATAAAATAGAAATCATTGCTACAGCCTGCCCCTTCTGTATCACCATGCTGGAGACAGGTATTAGTAACCTGGAAGCAGGTAATGTAAAAGTGAAGGATATTGCCGAGTTGCTAGCGAACCAATTACAGGAAAGTTAAACCGTGCGGTTGCTAATACTTTTGTGCTGTTGTGGTGTGAATGAATTCGTACCTGCATTTTGATGGCGACGCAGCAATGTTACTAAGGTTTGAGTAGTTATAAAAAGGAATTTTTTAAAGGAGTGATTCTAATGCGTTATGAGGGTGCCATTTTTCGTCCACCCAGTGAAGCCTCAAGTCTTATTTTGCAAATATCTGTCGGGTGCTCAAATAATACCTGCACCTTTTGCAGTGCGTACAAGGACAAAAAATTCAGAGTGAAAAGCTGGCAGGAGATTGAATCGGATATTCAATCAGCAAGTAAGTATAAAAATAATGTTAACAGGATCTTTCTTGCAGATGGTAACGCTCTTATGCTTGACACCAAACTCCTAATCAAAACCTTGGAAAGGTTATACAATGACTTTCCGCTCTTAGAACGCGTTGGAATCTATGCAGGCGCCCAAGATATAATAAAAAAACAGTCGAAAGAGCTTAAGGAACTCAAGGAAGCCGGACTGGGAATCGTTTACTTCGGACTGGAAAGCGGCAGCGACAAGATTCTCAAACTGGTTAGAAAAGGGGTCTCCTCCGCTAAGATGGTAGAAGCCTGCCTCAAGATTAAAGCTGCCGGTTTAACTTTGTCCATCACGGTTATAAGTGGGTTAGGCGGCGTGGACCTGACTGAAGAACATGCATCAGAAACAGCAGCTGTTATTAGCGCCATTAATCCTGATTACCTTAGTACCTTGACCTTGATGGTAGTGGAAGGTACGCCTCTTTATGACCAGGTCCAACGCGGTGAATTTAAGCTGATGACACCCATTCAGGACCTTCAGGAGCTTAAATTAATGCTGGAGAAAGTTACTCTTTCAGACTGTACATTTAGAAGTAATCACGCATCGAATTATCTGCCACTCAAGGGTGTTCTCAACCGTGACAGGGAGGCTCTGCTCTCACTATTAACAAGGGCCTTATCTGATCCGGATATGTTAAGGCCGGAATATCTACGAGGCTTATAAAAAAAACCAAAGGAGATTGACATAGTTATGGAGGAAGCTTCATTACCTCCCACTTACGCTGAGGAAATATCCCGTATCAATAAGTTGAGTCCCTTTGCAGAGTTAATCGGTATCCGGATTGACAAGCTTGCAGATAATTATTGCAGCCTTAAATTATTGCTTGCAGATAAATGTATAAACTATAATGGCGGTATACATGGTGGTGTCATAGCTACCCTGTCGGACACCTGTATGGGTGTCGCTTTACGTACCGTAGGTCTTAAACCGCTAACAGCAGAGCTGACTGTCAATTATCTGAGCGCACCCCGCGTCGGAGATGAACTAACTGCTGAAGGATGGATCATCCACCGTGGCGGCACTATAGTCTTAACTGAATGCACGATAAAATCCGATAACAGTAAAGATGTTGCCAGGGGTCGAGGCATTTTTGTAAGCCGTGGTCTTCTCGCGAGTGGCGAAAGTAACCAATAATATAATTTACAGTATTAAAATAAAAGAAAGAATGGTCGTGTAGCTTTTGAGCACTACCATTCTTTCTTTTATAAGAGATTTTAAATACTGTGGTGATTTATATCATAAACGCACTTTTATAATTCCCTCGAGTTTTATACAATTACACAGCTCCCTTATTTTCAGTATATAGTGTATTACTATTATCTATAGTAGTACTGTCAAAATATATTACTATAGATAATACTATAGTAATATATTTCTATTACGATTACATTGCACTACCTTAATAACATTATTTCCAAGTTATTCTGTCGCACAAACACTTCGGCTATTAGCTACGCCTTTGCCGCAATAGCTGCCTCTTGTTTTTTCTTCGACTGGATCCTCACCACTTGAGTTAGCAACATACCGATGATGCTCACAACAGCGGCAATGATAAAGGCTGATACGTACCCGCCGCTCGCTGCTTTAACCTTAGCGGCTGTCATAGGCCCAAGATATGCGGCTATAGCAAAACCGGTAAACATAATTCCGTAGTTGACCCCGTTGTTTTTCGGCCCGAACATATCAGCAGTAAGAGCAGGAAAAATACTCATAATACCACCGAAACATAAGCCTATTAATATAGCTTCCACCATGAATAGCGTATAGCTGGGACCTGCAGTCAAACCAAAAACTGATACTGCGCTGATAATATACATGATCGTAAGGGAATTATAACGTCCAATTGCATCCGAAATCGCTCCCCAAATTAACCGTCCTGCGGTATTGCCCATGGCGATCATGCTCACGGCCACAGCCGCTACAGCCACAGATACTTTCGTCATTTCCTGAGCAATCGCCGAGGCCTGGCTGATAATCATCAGACCCGCAAAGGCGCCGATCATGATCATGGCCAACAACACGTAAAACATGGGATCCACCATCATCTCTTTCCAGGTTTTATCGACACCCGAAACTGACGAACCAGGTTTTTGCACCGGAGGGGTCCAGCCTTCTGGTTTGTAACCGGCGGGTGCTGTCAGAATAAAGAATGAACCCACTGCGATGATGATAAAATAGACAATTCCGAGTGTCCGGAAAGTAGCCATGATACCCATACTGTTAATCATCGAGTTCGCCAGCGGCGGTACTAATATTGAGCCGGTACCATAACCAGCAGTTGCTAAACCAGCAACAAGGCCCCTTTTATCCGGAAAAAACTTGACTGTATTGGCAATCGTGCACGAATAAATCAAGCCCATGCCTAATCCCATTAAAGTACCATATGACAGGTAGAGCCAGGTTGTTGAAGTGGTAAAGCCGGTCAGGAATACACCACCGCCAAACACGAAAGCCCCAGCAAAAATGACCCACCTCGGACCAAATTTATCCTGAATACTTCCACCGAGAATCATTGTGACAGGACCAAATAAGTTTGAAATGGTAAACGCCAGCGTCGCTGCCCCGGCAGTGACTGCAACTCCAGTAACGAGTGATAAGTGATCGACCATCGGTCTAGCAAAAACGCTCCAGGCGTAACCAGAACCAATACAAAGGTTGATCAGAACGCTCGCCACCAAAACTATCCATCTTTTTGATTTTAAGTCCATGAATAATGCCTCCTTTTAATGTTTGTTCATTCTGGATGCACACATGTCTACTTGGATATTTACATTGAATTATTCCATTATTCCCGCACCCTATTTAGTTTTAGCTGTTTTATCGTCAATCACCCCCTCAAATAACTTATATAAAGACTGGCGGTACACGCAACGATAATTCTGGCAATACTGTTTAGTGACCAACCACTCTAAACAACAATAGGCTTCCATTAAAGGTTTAATAAATGCTTAGCGCAACAAGTTTCCTGCTATAAATTTCTGCGGATATTCATAAGAACTATCGAAAATAATTGTTCCTTTCACATCACGCAATAGTCTTTCAAGAATCATATCTTTTCCGTAACCATAGCCGCCGTGAATCTGCAGCGCGTTAGTGCAGACCTCCAGGCCGGCTTTTGCTGCAAACACTCTAACCATCGCCGCTTCCTGGCAATGCGGCTTGCCCTCATCAATTAAAGATGCAACTCTATAGGTAGCTAAACGTGTCAGGTGAATATTCATAGCCATATCCGCCAGCATCCACTGTATCGCCTGTAATTTGGCAATAGGTCTGCCAAATTGAACGCGTTCTTTAGCATATTTAACTGCTGTTTCAAGTGCCGTCTGGGCAATTCCAACCACCTGTGCGGCAGCTGCCACACCGTTGTTGGCCAGAATGCTCAGATAAATCTCATTACCCTGGTTTTTAGTGCCAAGCAGGTTTCCCTCGGGGATTTGCACGTTTTCAAATACTATTTCTGCAGTCTGAAGACCGCGCAGACCCATTTTTTCGATTTGCTTGCTTATGGTTATCCCGGGGCTGCCCGCATCAATGATGAAAGCGCTCAGACCATTAATACCCGCATTCGCGTCCGTTAAGGCAAAAACAATATATACATCAGCCACGCCGCCATTGGCGACATAGCATTTCTTCCCGTTTAATACATAGCTATCTCCATCCAGGCTCGCCACGACTTTATCCGGCCCTGATGCAGGGACAGCACCCGGCGCGAAACCACCCAGCTTAACGCCTAGACACATCTCTGGGAGATATTTTTTCTTTTGCTCTTCATTTCCCCACCTAAAGATAGGACAGGCTGCCAGCGAACAATGTGTGGCCAAAATAGCTCCGGTGGAGGCACAGGCACGTGATAACTCTTCCACCATGATAATATAGCTTAAAAAATCCGCACCAGCTCCACTATGCTCTACAGGGAAAAACATGCCCATGAAATCAAGCTCACCCATTGCTTTGATTGCTTCTGCCGGAAAACGTCCGGTACGGTCGATTTCAGCAGCCAGCGGTTCGAGTTGCTCTTTACCGTAATCCCGGGCGATTTTTTGAATTAACTGTTGTTCTTCAGTTAAATTGAAATCCATTGCAATCTCCTATTTCAACTACATCTTTAGTGCTTGGTTTTTTTAAGCAGTGCACCAGAAATAACAACCTTCTGAACCTGGTTTGTTCCTTCATAAATGGACAGAATCCTGGCATCACGCCAAATCTTTTCTATATAGGCATCTTTGGTATAGCCATAGTTGCCCATGATATCCATCGCATCTTTGGCAACTTGTATAGCCATATCCGTACAGAATAATTTGGTCATGGCTGAATGCTGCGAATAGGGCTGATGAGCATCTTTTAGCACGGCGCCCCGGCGTACAAGCAGCCGGCTAGCTTCCAAAGAAGTAGCCATGTCTGCTATCTTAAAGGCGACAGCCTGTTGGGATGCCATTGGTTCACCATTATCCATACGTTCTTTCACGTAACTGACACATTCATCCAGGGCTCTTTGTGCGACTCCAACTGCTTGGGCAGCCACCATTAAACGGCCTGAATCCAGCGACATCATGGCCAGTTTCATACCGTCGCCTTCATTACCGAGCAAACACGACGCCGGTATTCTGACATTTTCCAATATTAACTCCACCGTGTTGGAGGCACGAATTCCCATTTTATTTTCCACTTTACCCGTGCTGAGACCTGGCAGCTCACGTTCGACAATAAAGGCGCTCAAACCCTTGGTACCTTTGATTTTGTCAGTTGAGGCAAACAAAACATAAGTAGCAGCCACACCACCTTGTGTAATAAAACACTTGGTCCCATTTAGAACATACTCTTCCCCTTCTCTTCTGGCAGTTGTTGCTATAGCTCCCGTGTCCGATCCGGCGTTTGGCTCAGTTAGGGCAAAAGCGCCATAATTACCTTCCAATAGGGGTCCAAAGTGCTTTTTCTTCTGTGCCGGCGTACCGGCTATTAACACCGGATAAGAACACAGGCTATTTGCTCCTAAAGCGGTAGCTGTTCCAAGGTCAGCGTAGCCAAGCTCTTCCAAAATCATGGTACAGGTTATGGTATCCAGCTCTGGCCCGCCTACTTCTTTCGGTGCAACCAGGCACGCTAATCCGGCTTCCTTCCATGCCTCTAAAACCGACAGCGGAAGTTCACCATTGGCATCTACTTCCCTGGCAATTGGATCAATATATTCTTTCAGAAAGGTGCGGACTTTCTTTTGTAATTCTAATTGTTTAGGTGTATAGTCAAACATCCGGTTCATCAACTTTCACTTTTTATATCGATTAGCTGGATTGTTGGTTATACCTTGGTTCATGTCAATTGGCCACCTTGACATGAAGCTGTATCTCCCTGGACAGCAAGCTTAACTGCTTGCTGTCCAAGGATTATTAAACACATCAGAGACCTTTGCTAGCTTCAATAAAACAAGCAATCATACAGCAAGGACCGTTAGCTTTGTATTTCAGTATGGATTTCCTTCAAGACCACTATCCAGGCTTGAATTCCATCTGTCCCAGCTTGTCCTTCTCCAGCTCGTTGCCAAGCGCAATTCCAGTCAACATCCTGTTAAACTATTTTACTTTTGCATCCCAAACAGCCTTTAAGCCGCCTTTGCCCCAAACAGGCTGGAAGATTTCTGCAGGCATAAGCTTCGGGCCGCCTGCCGGGATAATCGGAGTAAACTCCATCTGATCCAAAATATCTTTCTGAAGATCTACGCCCGGTGCAATCTCAATCAAAACCATACCGTCCAAAGTTCTTTCAAATACACATCTTTCAGTTATATACAGTAACTTCTGACCCCTCTTAGCGGCTAAGTTTGCGTCAAATGTCAACTGTAAGCATTTCTTTACGAACTTCTTC
>JAQVOH010000018.1 GCA_028702695.1 Desulfotomaculaceae bacterium | reverse complement strand
GAAATACCAGAATATACTAATCTGACGCTCTTTCCTGAAACGGAAGGAGTGTAGTGGTACGTCTGTTGATAATGCCTTCAAAGCCTTGGTATTAGGGAGTTTCTAAATTTAAAGTTTCAAACTTGAGTGAGACAGGAAGAGAATCACCAATAATCTTTTTGATTTGTTCAAAGGTTAATTTAATAATCGGCTGATTTGATTTTTTCAGACAAGACTTAAGGGCAACATATTTATCACCTTTTGGCATGACTTATTAACCCCATCATTATACTTAATTATACTTAATTCTGTTATAGAGTTCTATTTAATGATCCTCTATAAATAAGCTTGCGTATATTTTGCTTAGGTAATATGGATATTGCAAAATTAACGGCCGTAATGCATAAATAATATAGTTGTTCACTGTATTTAATTTTTGCTCATTAATTTACTGTATCTCCATCCACTACGCCTCCTTCTTGATGACTTCTCCAAAATACGATTCTGCGATTCTATCCAGTTGTGCAGCGATGTTATTGAAAGAAATATTCAAATCAAGCGTTTTTACACTGATTTTATTACCGCCTATCATAAAATCGCAGTCTGGCGTAATGGTTTCTTCCGTTTTGGCATAGAGCAACATACCCGCCACGTTGCCGGTATTGCCAACATCCTGATTTTTAACGTATGTAAAAATCTGATACAGGTTATTGGAATGAAGTGTACGGCTATCATAATGACCCTGAACCTGCATGGTATGTGCATAATACTTGGTATCGATGATAAGGATTTTATCGCCATGTCGCAGTGTGATATCAGTCTGCATAATCGGTAGGAAATCAATCACACCATCGTCAAGATTCCATGCCACCTGTAAAGCCGCTGCCCGCAAGTCAGGATAATGGTACCGGTAATACTCCAGCACAAATTTTTCATACAGCCGTGACATGCGCTGCTCGTCCAAGAACGTGGCCATTTTGTATTCACCTTTATCGGTGGACAGCAGCAAGCCATCAAGGACAAAATAGCAAATGTTCAACAGCATTTTGTAACTTTGATTGTTTTTTCTGAACCGCAGCATATTCCATTTGATACAGCAGGGATCAATCATATTCACACCGTTAAAAAACAGCATTACCTTTTTTAGTGCGGTTTTGTGCTCTAAACTTACGGACAATTGGCGCTGAAGGATGACCGCTGTTGTTTTCAGTATCTGGTTGAACGTATTATTTACGGACAATTCATCAAACTCACAGGAGAGCATTCGTTTCCGTTGCAATTTATTATGAACGGTTCCGTAAACATCCAGCTTTCCACGCATTACAGAAAGATTATCACGCTTGGAAATGTATTCCCTGTATAGTCCCTGTTTCAGTTGCTGTGCGATGCCTTTGGCAAGAATAGCGGCCAACAGGTCCTTTATATTTTCAAACTTTTCTGCTGCGATTTCATCGTAGTTTGATTGCTTCAGCACCTGAAATGCATAGGTGAGCATATAATAAATATTTTTGATGACAATACCCTTGTCGTTAGTCATTGAAAACACCACGCAGAATGTTTTCCCAGCGCCGCAGCTTTTCCGGCTCATCAAACCAGTATTCACTCAGCATCGGAAGAATATCATATTCAACGACTTCCATCAGCCACTCGTCGGTGCATTCCTTTTGAGCGCAGAAATTACTGTGTCCAATGCAAAAGCCCTTTCTGAGAGAACTGTCGGCAGTGATTTCCTTGTTCAGTTCTTTAATGCGTTCAATTAGGGCATTGAATGTCTCATTATCTAAACCAGCCTGATATGCCTTAAAGCCATCAGAATTGTAGCCAGGCTCCATATCAAAAAAGCTGAAGCGACGGCGCAAAGCATAATCAATCATCGCAAGGCTGCGATCTGCGGTATTCATCATGCCTATGATATACAGGTTTTTGGGCACAGTGAATGGCATTCCGCTATAGGCAAGCGTCGTTTTGGTGCCACGGTAGTCTTTTTCAATCAGCATGAGCAGCTCGCCGAATATTTTACTCATATTGCCGCGATTAATCTCATCAATAATAAAGAAAAACGGCTTGTCAGGCACATTCGCAGCCTTTTGACAGAAGCGATAGAAGATGCCGTTTTGCAATTCAAATCCTTCACCCTGCGGCTTATATCCCATGACGAAATCTTCGTAGGAGTAGTTCTGATGGAACTGGACAAGCTCAATGCGACTGTCATCCTTTTGTCCCATCATCGCATAAGCGAGACGCTTTGCTGCAAAGGTTTTACCAACACCAGGAGCGCCCTGCAAAACAAGATTTTGCTTATGCTCCAAAAGAGAGACGAGGGTATCAAAACGTTCGCCGGTCATATAGACCTCTTTCAAGAAATCTTCCTTAGAATAAGCCTCAAAGGTCTCCTTCGTGGCAACAGGATTTTCCTCGCGGATCAAATCCATAATAAAAGCATATTCGCCCTCGGTGAGCTTGAAAAGGCTGCCCTGTGGATTCGTGAAGTATTCCATCCGCTCCAATTCCGGGCAATTTTTCAGAGTTAAATAGTTAATAGGCGTGGTAAGCCCTTCTGCCTTTTCAAAATACAGATTTTGACCATCATTTTCCTGCAATACTTTTGCAAGTGCCACAACCTGTTTCACCGGATATGATTCATACCCTATAACGAGGTCCCCGGCTTTTGCATCCAAAAAATTCTGAAAAATGCGACGCTTATTGCCGTTATCATTGTACAGAGTATAACTCTGTGTTTCGCCAATGCCCATATCGGAAAAACTCCAGATTTTCGGATTAGCGTTTAACCACCAGTAACCATGAGTATCTGCACTTTTACGCAGCAGAGAATCAAGCGTCATATCAAAATACGGTTTTAGAATCAGTTCCTCAAATAGTGGCTTTTCCGATTCGCTGACCATGATGCAAGTGGAGTTATTATTCGGAGTCCACCATTTTTCCGTGTTCTTATATGGCGAGAGATCTTTTGATTTTGCGATGATGATATATTCCCGCTGATACCAGCCATCTTTCTTCTTTAAATTCAGAGTCACATCATCCGTTGTAATCTGCCCGAGAAGCCTGATGCTGTTACCATAGCAGAGGTAAAAATAATCACCCTTTTTCATGGAATGTATGAAGCTATCGCCTTGACTCACCTTGGATGTTGCCTTGGCTTTTGTATCCTTGTGGACTACGATGACATGATTGGATTCATAAGTCTTTGCCTCGGCATCAGAAATGTAGTCCGTGCCATGGCTGATTTTCCATATAGCTGGTGTCGCGTCCGCATATAAAGGTATCTCGGAAAGGTCATACTGATCCAATGCTTTGCTCAGTTCATCGCGCAACTTCCATATATAGATGCCATCCGTACTCTTATCTGCGTACCTGCCAACATACAAAATCGGCCACCATTTCGAGTTATCGGTGTTAGTAGTCATAACAGGGCATCCAGTAGCTTCGGCGACGCGCTTTGCAAGCGACGACGACCCAGTGTTATAGAAATTCGCTGTTTTACCGTACTTGATGGAAAGTTGCTTGCAAGTAGCCATGCCACCATAGTCTTTGATTCGTTTCATAATTTCCAGACTATTGGTATTGAACACAGTATCATCTGCAAGTAGGGTCAGCCATTTTTCAGTAGAAATATTAGGGCTGTAATCGGCCGGGAACCACTCTGCGGTATTCTCAACAGATTTTTTAGAATAGAAACGACTAATATAAAAACCCACATCAATGGTTAATGTTTTTAGCGCTTGATCCGGATAGCAACTGTCTGTTAGCACAGACTGCACCATTTGCAGCAGCTCTTTATCTTTCGCTAATTGTGTGCAAATCTCATTGTACAGATTAAGTCCACCAATCAGATTTGCAGAGAAGGAGCCCTTTTTCGGGATAAAATCGCTTTCCAGCTCTTTAGCGACAGCACGACACTCGGAATACTTGTAAATATAGTATTTATCAGGATAGCGGAGCCAAAGGTAGGTACTGATGGAATTCGGGTTCTGATAGTGCTGTTTCCATGTGCCGTCATCGTATTTCACCCGCAGCACTTCCGCATCGGACTGAAATTTTTCAACACGTTCCGTAAATTCCTTGGTTTCATCAAAAAGATTGATAAACATCGCTCTGACAGATTCCACATCCGCATCTGCAAATGCTTTAATCATGTTCCTTGGGAAGTTGTTCATGGATGCAAGCAGATTGGCTGTTTTATCAGTAGCTTGCATGAACATATTTAAAAAATCCGAAGCATTGATATCCCAGTGAGCTTGGAAATGCTTAATAGCTTCCCATTTGTATTTTTCATCTAGCCAGTGAGTCGGAAAGTATTCTTTATAGGCAGCTACTACAGTAGATAGCTTATCTCTGTCAATCATTTTGCTCCCTCCTTACAATCTATTTCCTTAATTGTGTTACCAGAGGACTAATACCACAAAGCTTGAGTACATCGTTGCATTCATCTATACCACAGAAGAAAAGTTTGTAAGTAAGTAAGTAAGTAAGTAAGTAAGTAAGTAAATGCTTCCCGTGAACCAGATAACAACGTATAACCGGCTAAGCCAAGCAATTTATTCGTCATGTTAAGCTAAACTCTAATCCTACACATATTCCCATTCCCGTTTTCTTTTTATGAGTATAGCTATCGTCATTATTGATACGACTATATGACATGTCATCAAGAAGCATTTTTCTTTTTAATATTGTGCTATTCCATTTTTGCAGACGAATACTCCAAATATGGTCGAGTAGACCCAGCCCTCACGAGCTGAGCCCCTCATAGATCCGTACGTGCCCAATTCAGGCATACGGCTCCTCGTAATACTAATCCCATTATATCTCATAAATATTAACGTATATTTTCGGGCGCATTATAGGATAGTACTTCAACATATCGTAAAATCTCTTCCAGGTATAGCTTTTCTTCTGGCTTCGTCTGTTTAACCAAACAAAAACGGCTCTTTCTATTTTCCTTCGAAATCTATCCATAGCCTTGAAATTATCCGTTATCCCGTAGTACCGGTAATAGCCTAACAGCTTTATGTTCAGCTTTCCTATCAAGTCTTTCTTCCTTAATGTCCGGTTTTCTTTCACCCATTCAGTAAAGAGTTTCAGTTTCGCCCTGAATTTCTTCTTGCTGGTTTTCCTTTTGACCCAAAAGTAGCCTTTTCTACTCTTGCTACAGTAGTGTGTAAACCCCAGAAAATCAAACGTCTCCGGTTTACCTTCACCCCTTATTTTCCGGTTTGCTTCAGCAAATCTACCAAACTCTATCAGGCGGCTTTTGCTTTCTTCCAGCTTCAGGCCGAACTTACCAAACCGCTCTTTTAGCATTGTATAGAACTGTTCGGCTTCTTTCTTATATTGGAAACAGCAAACAAAATCATCCGCATATACTACTATTTCGCAAAACCCTTTAAACTGCGGCTTTACCATCTTGTAAAACCACAGCACCAGTACATAGTGCATATATATGTTCGCCAGTATCGGGGAACAACCGGAACCCTGTGCCGTCCCCTCGTCGGTTTCTTTGTATTTGCCGTCTTCTATTATACCGGCTTTTAGGAGTTTCTTGATTAGGCGAATGATGTTCGGGTCCTTCACACGTACTTCCACAAATTTTATTATCCATTCATGGTCTATATGGTTGAAAAACCCTTCAATGTCCGCATCCAGAATATAGCTGGTTTTGCCTCTCTCAATTATAGCGTTTAGTCTTTTTAGTGCGTCATGACATCTCCTACCTGGGCGAAAACCGTACATGCAGTCTCCGAACCTCGGCTCAAACACTGCTTCCAGTATTTTCTTAAGAGCTTGCTGAACAAGCTTGTCCTCGTATGCCGCTATTCCCAATGGCCTTGTTTTGCCATTGTCTTTCGGGATATGTACCCGTTTGACCGGCTGTGGCTTATATGACTTATTCTTCACGGCCTTAACCAGTCTCTCCAGATTCTCATCCAGATTTTCTTCGTACATTCCCTTACGTACTCCATCAATCCCTGCCGCTTTATTCTTATCCATTTCCTTATGGCAGATTTCTAGCATCTCTTTGTTGATAAGATGCCCGATTGATGTGAATACTACCTTCGGATTCTTTTGAGATATCTCTGATATTCTCTTTAATTTCGTTTCCATCATTATTCCTGTCCCTGGGTACAGATAATGTTTCCTTAAAGATATGGTATTACGCAGCAGTGAATTTTCATTCACCTTGCACCTTCCCTCCCGTGGCATTACCCACGTTCATCAGTACTATGTGGCTGTCCGACTCCCTGCTGTTCCTTTGACTTCCTCCCTTTCTAGTTGTCCGTCATACTCATCATATAGAAATTACTATGATGAGGAACAGCAGGGTCTCCCGGGTTAACATGTATTCATTGTATGACATGTATGGCTCTTCGACCCCGGAAATGCATTATTTCGCTCGCTTCTAACGCTAATAATGTGTTGCCTTCCATCATTATCAGAATGTCGGCCATTTCACTAATCTTCATTTCGGGGTTCAATCACATTTCATACCTGCCACCTGACTGTCAACGCTTAGTCCAATACATTACTGCATTGAACCCATGACTCGCTACTGGTGGTTCAGCTTAAACCTTACCAGACAGGGTTTCCACCTGCTAAAATACATGCCGTCATCCGGCGCACGATAATGTAAATTTATTCATATGACAAATATCCACATCATTTTTTGTAAAGTGTTGATTGGCCTATATAATTAATGCCATACTTGCCACATAACGTCTCTATCATTTGGCAGAACCATTTCGGTGCAAATGGACTCACTAATACTGAATCTATAAAATTAGAAGGTTCAATTGCTACACTTTTGAATGATTCAGAAATTCTGCTATACTTTATTATTTCATCATCAATTGTAACACTACTATTTTTTAGTATGCTTGGGTAATTTAATTCGTTTTCCTCCTCTCGTGTTTTTAGAATATAGTTTTTTCGCCGTAAGAAATCTGACTTATAAAGCTTCAGAAATCTTGCATATAAATCATCTTCATCAATATCAGAATAATATATCAATCGCACTTCTTTTTCGTGGCTAAAAGCAGTTCTTTTTGTGGTTGATAATTTATAAAAGTCATACTCAGTTTTGCAATGATGTATTTCCGAGCTATCATTGTAAGTTACTATTGAAGGAGTGAGGTTTTTATGTTTTCGTATTTGATCAATTTTTGTGCACAATCTGAGGGCTTTTCCTTCATTATAATAAATCCTCCATAAGGCGTCTGATTCTGAAAGAGTAGACCAGCACTGCGCATATAGATTATCAATAATGTATTGGATTCTAATCAAACCTTCTACAGCGCGATAATCATTAATTGCAATTTCATACCCTGCACAAATATCTTCAATTGATTTGTCGATAGAACTTTTAATCAAGCTCATTTCATGTGGGTCATCCCATAAGTCAGGTTTTACTAATACTAAAGAATCTGTTAATAAAATATTTAGAAAAGTATCTAGATTTGTAAACCGATACAATGATTCATATTCTTTTAACTCATCTAACAAAACTTCCTTCGTATCCATTAATATACACTCCTTATTCGTATTGTACAAATTTGATTTCTAATCATTTTAAAACCCTTTAGGTGGAAAAAAGCTTTTTAAAAGCTTCGCATTTTAGACGTTATATTTGCTATTTATGGTCCTCACTCACCGACATATGCATCCCAGGATTGATCAATATGTAGTTGAGTTTTACATAGTAATATTTTCCACATTGGAGTACATACTCCTTGTTTACTTGAAAAAAATATTCTAAATTGATACACATAGAAAGAAAATGTGACAGCAATATTTAAGAATAAACAAACACTCCCCAATTAAAGAGAATAAAATCCTAAAAAAAACACCTTCCTGCAGGAAGGTGTTTTGGGAACAAGTTATATTTGTATCAGAGTTCTACCTATATAACACTAATTTATGGTAAACCACTGACATTATGTGAGACCAACTGACAGTTGTTATGAGAACCGACAGAAAGGGTTATTCCCAAGCCGTCTTTTCAACAGCCACCTGTAGATCGGCTGCGCTAGGTGTTGTATACCTTTTGGTGATGTTTAGATTGCTGTGGCCGGCCATCATTGCCACCTGGTCAATGGGTACTCCCATATCAATCAGGTTTTTGCAGAAAGTATGGCGCAAAGTGTGTGGTGTAGCTTCCAACTTGGCTAGGTAGGCATAATTTGCCACCAAGGTGACGATGCCTCGGACGGTTATGCTTGTCCTACCCTTCTTCTTGTTTGGAAACAATGGACCAGATGGATTTATTTCGAGCCAACTTGAGAGGATTTTGCGGATAGTTTTATTCAACGGGACTTCCCTGTATTTGTTGCCCTTCCCATGTTGCACTATTACTCGACCTTTGCGTTCAGATATTTCTATATCTTCCCGGGTTAAAGCACGGACCTCACTTACCCGCAGACCTGCATGGAGCATCAACCCGATCAGTGCCTCATCTCTAAGAGACTCGTGTTCTTGAACATTCCGGACAAAGTTTGCTTGCTGATTTCTATCTAACCATTTCGGCGCGGGCTGGCTAGCCACGGCAACTAACTTCACATCCTCTGCCGGGTTGCTTCTGATCTCACCTTGCTTAAATAACCAGCCAAAAAATATCCTTAGACTTGCTAATACCCTGTTGACCGTAGCCGGGGCCATTTTCCCCCTCCGCCCTGGTTGTGCCTGTAAAAAATTTTTATATTCAACAATGTCAAGTGTGGTTACCGCTTTTGGAATAAACTGGCTGTATTTATTGACGACTCATTCTCTGAATCGCTTCACATCGCCCGAATAGACCTTAAGTGATTTTGCCCGGTCGGTTTCCAATAAATGTTGCTTGAATTTATCCTCAAATGTGCTTTGTAACTTTTCGGTAGTAAATTCTTTAAGATAAACCGTTTTGCCCATTTCCACACCCCCTTGATTTTGCTGTATCACAAAACATACGTTCTGTCTATATATTACCGATAAGTGTACTTATCGGTATTATTGTGTTAAAAGAATGAAGTCTACCAGCAAGGCGGACTTCCTTCTTCTTCATTATCTAAGAAAAGCTCATTCAAGTCCCGATATAATTCTCCAACCTTATCGGGAAGGTAGTTATCCGTTCCGTGGATATTCTGTTCTGTGCCATTGGTATATTTGACGGCTACGCACCAAGTCGTATCGGCTTCTTTAATATTTGTTTCTTCGTTCAGAATTTCCTCCGGTTCGGAGATATCATCAATATTGGGTGAATCTATATCTTCAAAGGATGTGTTGGAGCAGTAATCCTGATCCCAACAAAATATTTCGTAATAGTGGATAATAGACTTCAGCAGTTTTGTGTATTTGACCGATTCTAATCTAATCTTGGCTGGATCGGTTGAACCATCTAACACCTGCATTGAAATAACCGGTTCCGTTTTTTTCATGTAAAAACGGCTACTTACAGGAATTTCATTACCATATTCATCACATGTATAGGCATTCACCGTAAAGGTAAGCTCTTTAATATGAAGCTCCTTTTTCATCTGATTGCGTTCTGCATGAGGGAAGCGCACGGAATAAATTTCACTTGCCAGAGCTCTGACTTTCTCTCTCGAATCCTTTGTACATTTCTTCAACCAGTTCAACTCGCTTTCGGACAGCCGCCGAAAGGGAAAATTGTTCAACCGGTTTAGCGTCATAAATTCGGATTGCACTGCCGGAGACAAACGGGCACAGGCTTTGCAAATATGAGCAGCGTGCCCCTTTCCGGAAAAGCTCTCATTTGATTTTTGGAGGCCACATACTTTGCAGTAGTGCCCTTGTTTTTTCTTTCCTATTTTTTCTCACCACCATCTTCACAGAGAAGCGCAGCCTGTCTATCTTCCAACATAGCACATGGCAATTTGAAGCTGGCTCCGGCAGGCCGGAGAAAGATTTACTTTATTAGCTTGCCCTAGTCCTGGTAGTTTCTTAATATATACGCTTTTAGCATTGGTTCAACGAACCTGTATTTACCCCGTCCCTCTTTTTCGATAATAGCAGTAAGCCTCAGTTGGTCGATAGCCCTTTTAACATCGTAAGGGTGATTTTTCTCCTTGTAAATGATATCCCCTATTGCAAATCTGTGAAGAACCTCGCGCACCAATTGCTTTTTACTCAACTCGTCAAGCATTTCATCAAATACAGGCATTAAAGTGGCCATCGCTCTGTCAAAGGCAATTCTTACAATGTCTAAGGAGAGCTTAGTTTCTTCCACCTCCAACAAAGTGTAATAGGCCTCAGAACATATGAGCATGGTGTCTTGCGGGTGCCCTCCCGCCAAGAATATTATTTCTTTTACAGCTGCACTGCTTGTCTCGATGTTTTTTTCCCTAAACTTTCGGCTTATATAAAGCTCCCAATCGCTCTCCCGTATCTGGGGTATTGGCAATACTGTAGCAAACCTGTAAAATGCGTGTTTTTTTCCACCAAAGAGTGACTGCATCATACCTTCTTTAGAACCGAGGAAAAGATAAGACACGTTCTTTTGAAGTTGGAAAAAGGAGCGCATTTTTTTATATATATCTGTACCGGCAATTTGCCCAGCGTCCTGAAATTCATCGAACAAAACTACAATACGCTTCTGATCTTTTTCAGCGAGAAGTTCAGGTAAATTAAAAGCATACTCCATTAAAGCGTCATCGGACATCTCTTTTCCAGGAAGACCTATATTGAACTCCAGGTCTTTCATCTTTAAGACAATCTTAGCTGAACCGGCTAGTAATTTTGCCTGATCCCAGATGGCATCCAAAGTCCTGCGAATGCCCGTCCTGTTTTCGAGACAACTATTTATGATTGATTCAGCAATGTTTCTCTTACTAGACAAGCGAAAGAAATCTACCGAAGCAACATATATGCCCTGCTTTTTTAATCGTCTCAATACTTCCTGCGCAAGCGAAGTTTTCCCAATTCTTCTCGGACCAGCAAGCATTACACTTTGACCTTCTGATAGGCGCATTTGGAGCGAGTCAATAAAGCTATCCCGACCTATAATATCGTTTTCAGGAACTGGTCCTCCGAGAGGGAATAACATAAGATACCTCCTTGCTAATATCAATATGACAGATATATAATATCATATATTATGTGATATTACAAGAATTTTTTCCAGAATGTACCTATTTAATGATGTCAATTCAATGCTCTACCTTTTCTCCATTATTGGGGGCTGATAAATAATCCGAACATTTGCCCTGAGAAAATAAAGTATGGACATGAGAGCCCAATGAATAAAAGGTTTTTTGTGTACGCAAATGAAAAAGCCCTGCCGCTTTGTAACACACGACAGGGCTTATATAGTTTGATCTTGTCAATCGGTTTATTTTTGATTGTTAGCAGCTCATCATAAGCCGGGTATACTATTCAACAGAGCTTTAATATTACTCTGCTTTTCACCGATATTTTTGCCATGTTCGATAGTACCTAATATTATCCTTTCTTGCAGGTCTTTTGGTATTCTAATCCCTAGTTGGACTTTTGGAAGATTAGGCGGGAAATAGCCCAATTTCATATATTCATCGATGGTTAGTCGAGGACCGAAAGATACCTTTTTGACATCAGCTATGCACGAAGCTATCATGCTGGAGTTGTTTTCAAAAGTAGATATATAATAGAAAAGGAATGGAAATTTTTCTATTACTTTAGCAATCCAGTTTCTTATGGCTAATATTTCATATATTTCATCTGGGATATCATCATATCCTCCAAACAGCAATATGACTTTCTGTTTTGCATTAACACCACATTGTTGAAGTAAAATAACATTTCTTTCTATAAAGGACAAATCGCCTTCTTCAATTTGTTTTTTGCTGATACTAAGAATAATTAAATCGTTACTATTAATAGTATTAGCATCAATAGTGTCTCCAAAATGATAGTCAATTTTCATTTTGTAAATAATCTCCTTCTTTTTTAATTATAACAGCCCTGCTTTGCATAAAAGCTTAGCAAGGGCTGTTATATACTGCTGTTTATGAATTACCACCTATTGCACGCCAGAGTTTCTGTACGAAGGAAGTGTTCCCCTTTACTTCACACGTTCGTGTGACAGTTTCCTCAATTGTAAGGCCGCTTTGTTTACCAGAAGTGTTGACCGTAACCCTCCTGGTCTTGCTTTCCGTGACTGCTACAAAGATGTCCTCTGATACCGGTAGGGACCGTTTAACGCGATCCATACAAGCATCATCGATCCCTTTTGGTATGAGCTTGTCATCTACCATTCTGGTCGGCCAGGCGGCAGGTTTAACCTTCATGCCACCAGAAGATATTCCTTTGTCCAGATTCTCGACTGCTTTCCTTACGTCAGCATTAATTTTCTGGTCAGCGTCGTATGCCAGAACAACATCTTTCACACCTAAGTTCTTAAGAACAAAGACAACATTTTCAATCGGGCTGTTCCCAGGGGTGGCTATAAATGGTACGCCCATATAATAGGAAGCGATGTCGGCTTTAAGAGGACCCTCTGTGAGCCACATCCGGTCTGATAACTCTACCCCAGGTGGGATAGATACATGCAACCACTGATTGACTTTTGTTCCTTGCTCTTTCCCGGCGCTGGACAACCATATATACTTGCCCCCGTGCTGTTCTTTGTTGTACGGAAACACGCGGAACTGAAATCCCTGGATGGACCGGTCCTTACCTCTGACCGGAATTAAATAGCCTGCGGGATACGGGCTCAAGTCCCACCTGTCTCCCTTGTTTATAAAGAATCCAGGAATGCCACTGAGGTCATACTGACTGGCCAGCCTGTCACAGATTTTCCAGCGTTCCTTCGGGTCTGTTGGGAACGATTTATATCCATTAAACCTAAGAATTTCTTCCGGTAGTCCCCTTTTTAGAAGGTCTGCTCTATGAATCGGATACAGTGTCAGCATTTTAAGCAATGCAGAATATATCTCATGACGTTTTTCCAGAGGGGCTACCGGATTTTCAGCTATATGGACAATGTTATTATTTTTAAGTACAATCCTCGGTGAAGACCCGTTTGCGATATCAAGCAGTTCCTTATATGCTGTTTTTGTATCAATTTTACGCAAGTTTGCATAGAAGCCAACCGTGTAACCGCTAGCATTGCAGCCCAAGCGCTGGCATTTGTAAGAGCCGGTTTCCGGGTGCAGATATAGATGTCCATGCCTTGGATTATTGGAATCACCGCAGAATGGACATCGGGCTTGGTGCCACCCGTTTCGTGGTGCCCGGTCAAATATCTGGACGCCACATTGACGAGCCACTTCCAAAATATCGAAATCAACAAATTCGTGGTTTTTTTGAGCTATCGCCATGCAGCCACCGCCCTTTCCTCGTTTGCCCCGGCCCAGTTAACCGGCACGATCCGGTTGCCTTTTATGTGCCTGTTATAAGGCCACTGGGGGACAAGTGTTAGGATGTTGAGTTCTTCTTTTGCCTTTTCCAGCACCCTGGGATCATCCTCAACTATCAGGTAAGGTGCCAGGGAGCTATAGATGCTAATCTTTTCTTCATATTGGCAGAATAGAATATCTCCCTTTGGATAGCCGTATTTAGCAAGCCATCTTCTGGTGACGAACTCAGCTTCGGGGGGCCTAGTGGTAACGTACACGGGGCCGCCGAAAGAATCAGCCAGATTGTTTAACATTTCAATTGTTCCTGGTATTGGTTGAGCGTCCCTAAAGACACGCATACCGGCAGGAGATGTAAAGTATTTTTCAGGTACAGGAAAGGGGTACTTGTCGAAGCAATAATTCTTGATTTCTTTCGCTAACTGACCATTGACGTTGGCCAGAGTATTACAGATGTCTACCGCTATCGACATGTTAAATCACCCCTCTCTCCTTAAGTGATATAAACTTCCCGTCGCCGATAATAACGTGGTCCAGGACTTGAATGCCGATGATCGCGCCGGCCTTAGTTAGCTGTTCGGTTATTGAAAAATCATCACTACTGGGAGTAGGATCACCACTTGGGTGATTATGCACCATGATAATAGAATTTGCGCTCTTTTTAATGGCGTTACGAAACACTTCACGCGGGTGTACAAGGGATAGGTTCAATGTGCCAACCGAAACCGTTTCTATCCCGATAACGTGATTTTTAGTGCTTAATAACAGTATCCTGAAGTTTTCCCGGTTAAGGTAACGCATCTCAGCCATTACCAGGGCAGCTACTTCATTTGGAGATTTAACCACAGGTTTTTCTTCCGGCAGCAGGGTTGCCAGACGTCGGGCTAACTCGAAAGCAGCAGTAAGACGTACAGCCTTTGTCCTCCCAATACCCGGAAAGGTTTCAATTTCTTCTACTGTCATTTGAGATAAATCCCTGACGGTTTTGGACATCAAGGATTTAACTGTCTCATCTGGTATATCACCACCCAGAATAGTGGCAATAAGGCCAACAATATCAGATTCGGTGACTCCATATTTCACGGTTTTCTCTTTAAGAAGAGAGGCCAGCGGTTTATTCACCGGCTCTTTGTTTTCACTTAAAGACAATGTTTTTGCCTCCTTAAAAATAAAAAAGAGGATAATTAATTTCCTGATTAGCAACCGCCTGAACATTAATGTGGCTTTTGCCTGCTTAATGATAATGGCGGCAGTTGTTTTCGTCCTTAAAATGATGAATTAAAAAAGCCCTCTTAATAGAAGGCTTCAATCTTTTTCCAGCAGGATTTCAAGCTGCTTGGTCCAGCTCCTGTACCGCTGCAGCGCTTTTTGCTCGGCCTGCAAAGGTTCCATGGAACCAACCTCAATAAAATAATTCACCTGCAGCAACCAATCGTCCATTATCTCCTTGAAGAGTTTCTTCAGCTCAGTTTTAACCTCGTTATCCAACAACACCAGCTCCAGCACCTGCCGCATAAGGCCAATTTACATTAATTGGGATTAAATTAATTATATTCCATTTATTGCCATAATGCAATACCTAATCAGCTTCCCGTAGTCACAGACAAAAAAAATCCTCCGACCGGTTAAGTATCAGAGGCTTTCTTTTGTTCTGGAAGGGTACTTATGTTATTAACCCCGTCCCGCTGACACAAGAGGCAAAATGCCGTCATCAAAAGTCGAGACCGGCACCACGGTAGCTACCTTTTTCGTCAGGTTCATGCTGTAACTAAGGCACCGACGCCTGCTTGTTAATTTAAAAA
Organism: Desulfotomaculaceae bacterium; assembly: GCA_028702695.1. Classification (GTDB taxonomy): domain Bacteria; phylum Bacillota; class Desulfotomaculia; order Desulfotomaculales; family Pelotomaculaceae; genus Pelotomaculum_C. The sequence continues at coordinate 17,452 of JAQVOH010000018.1, read as the reverse complement.
CTTTTTTTACTCTCGCCGGTTACTTTTTTTAATATCTGCACAAACTCCTGTACTAGTTGCGGATTAAATTGGCTTCCAGAACGTCTCTTGAGTTCAGCTACGGCTTCATCATGGGTCATAGCTTTCCGGTAGGGGCGGTCATTGGTCATGGCATCGTAAGCGTCGGCAATAGCCAGGATGCGGCTCTCCAGTGGAATCTCATCTCCTTTGAGCCCAAGGGGGTAGCCCCCACCATTCCACCATTCGTGGTGCAAATGGAGCCAATCGGCAATAGGAACCAGGTCGGGCGCGGACTTTGCAATACGGTAGCCGATTTCGCAGTGCCGCTGCATTTCGATGACTTCTTCCTGGGTAAGAGGACCTGGCTTAAAAAGGATGCGATCCGGTACGCCCACCTTGCCGATGTCATGGAACTGGGCCAGAAGCCGCAAATCGGCTAATTTTTCTTTGGGCAGGCCGACGGTGATAGCCAAAGCCGCTACCAGGTCTTGCAGGCGGTCAGCATGGCCATCGGTAATATAGTCCCTTGCCTCCAGCGCCTTCTTAAGAGTCTGAACGATGGCGTTGCGTGCGCTTTGCCTGTGGTGCAGCTTTTCCCGGTACATGTTGTTATCAGCTTCCTTGAAGAGGTCGTCAAAACTTATGGATTCCTCTTCGCTGACAGCAAACCCAATGGATAAACTCAAGGGAAATAACGGTTTAGCAGAGTTATACCTCGCAATATTATGCTTAATCCTTTGAGCAGCGCTTTCAACGGCGAGCCTGTCGCTTTTGGGGAGGATTACGGCAAATTCGTCGCCACCAATCCGGGCCACCATATCACATGCACGGAAAGACCCCTTGATAACACTAGCAGCAGATACCAGCAAAGCGTCCCCATTGTTGTGCCCCAGGGTATCGTTGACTAGTTTAAGCCCGTCTATGTCACATACGATTATGCTTACCGGCGCGTGGCTTCCTTCCTCAAGGCGGCACATCTCCTGCTCGAAGCAGCTGCGGTTATAGAGCCCGGTGAGGGAATCGTGCAGGCTGAAATATCTCAGTTTTTCCTCTACCTGCTTGAGCTCGGTAATGTCGCGGATGGATTCGATGGCTCCAACCAGATTACCATCTCCGTCAAGCAGCGGCGCCGCTATCCCCCACAGAACAGCCCCCTTCCCTCCAAGTACGGAGGGAGTGTAGTTCTCGGCGAGCAGCAGATTACCCTTTCTTCTGATATACTTATAATTTTTTTCATCATCATTATAATCAGAAAAGACTAAATCAATCAACATCGGCCTTGACTTCCCATAAAAATGTACAGCGTAGTCGCCTTTACCGATGATATCTTCCTTGCGTACCCCCGTTAACTCTTCAGTGGCCCGGTTCCAGGCGGTAACCTTCTTGTCACGGTTAATAATAAGAGTAGCATCAGGGAGAAATTCAATTATGTCCAGAAGCTGCTGGCGGGCATATTGCAACTTTACCTCCATGCGCTTGCGATCTGTAATATCGCTTGCTACAGACTGGTACTCAACAAGGCGACCTGTTTCGTTAAATATTGCCCTGACGTTACGCTGCTGCCACCGGACTTCACCATCTGACAGCACAACAGAGTGCTCAAAGAAAATGACCGGGTTTTCCCGGTTGAGATGAGTTAAGCTATGCTCATATTTATTATAGCCGGGAATAAATAACTCAATATTATGCCCAATTAGTACCTCTTTCTCCATGCGATAATATCGACAACAGGCATCGTTGACGAGAGTAATCGTTCCATCAGGTAAAAAGCGGATGATCAGTTCGGTTTGATCCTCTACGATGTTACGGTAGCGTTCCTCACCAATCAGCAATTTTTCTTCCGCCTGCTTGCGCTCAGCAATTTCCTTCAGGAGGTGTTCATTGGCAGCTTTAAGTTCGACGGTACGCTTTTTCACTAACTCCTCAAGGTTGTCGCTGTGTTCCCTTAATGCCTCTGCCATCTGCTTGTAACCGGTGATATCGCGGATGGATTGGATTGCACCAACCAGATTCCCGTCGGTATTAAAGAGCGGTGAGGTCGTCGACCACAGAAAGGCTCCCTTCCCCTCAAACACATATGGTATAAAAATCTCGGCGAATAGTTTATTCCCTTTTCTTTCAACATATTCATATTTCAGTTTGGCCTCACTGTCATCGGAAAAGATGAGATCAATCAAGTTTGACCCCGGCCTCCCGTAAAAAGGTACGGTATAAGCATATTCACCCTTGCCAAGGATGTCTTCCTTACGCACACCCGTCATCTCTTCGATGGCCCGATTCCAGGCAATGACCTTCTTATCGTGATCGATGACATAGGTGGCATCCGGGAGAAAGTCAATTATGTCCAGAAGTTGCTGGTAGGCAGGGTATTTATCTTCCGACTGTTTAAGTTTGGTGATATCCCGGTCATCCGCCTGCTTGTACCCGGTGATGTCACGAGCATCAATTAAGATTATGGGACTCCCGGATTCATCGGGTAAGTTTCTACAGAAGACTCGAAAAAAGCGCCACGACCTGTCGCAATGCTGGATACGGAGTTCTACATGCTGCGTGGCGCTCATCTCTTTTACGAACCCGGTGAAGTTGTTAACAGCACCTGGTATGTCTTCCGGACAAAATAACGCAAAAGCCTTTATGCCAATATACTTTTCCGGTTTATAATCAATCACCCGTACAGCTGAGGTGCTGCTATAAGCTATATTTTGGTTGTCGTCTATCATCATGATAACGTCAGAGGAGTTTTCAACAAGTGAGCGCAAGTATTTTTCCCTGCGTCGCAGAGCCTCCAATTCTTCAATTAGTTGTTCTCTAGTCTTGTCGTTATCTTTCATCTTGCACCCCAACATCACCCATTCGTTACGTTACTGATCCTCTTATGTTATCTTTCTCTCACAAACACCATCAATTAGTTTCAAAAAGCCTTGACAACTCCAGAATCCCCCAGCAATCGAAATGAAGGTTTTGCTGAAAGGGGAATCCATCAGCCAGTCTGCCTTCAGTTTGTTTTGTTGTGATAAACCAACAATTCTAAAATAACTGGTCTAATTTTCCTTTATTTCTATTTTTGTAACATATTTCTATAGAATTGTCAAATTCAGTTTAGTCCATAAACTCGTAAATCTGTTAAAAAGCTACGCTATACTGCAATCTGTGAAGTCCCCTTTATTGGACTGGTTCCTTTTCTGGTCCCCAAACAAAGCAGTGATAACAAAAACGGGAGCCAGTCTCCTGTGGACGTATAACTCAAACGCCATTGAAGGCAACACGCTTACGATTTCCGAAACCAGGGTGGTACTTGAGGGTATTACCATTGGCGGCAAAACTATACGTGAGCATTTAGAGGTTATAAACCACAAGGATGCCATATTGTTTCTCGAAGAGCTGGTAAATAATAATGAACATTTGAGCGAGTGGAATATAAAAAACATTCACCGGTTGGTGCTTAAAAATATTGATGATGAGAATGCCGGCAGATATCGTACTGAAAACGTTATCATCAGCGGCGCAAAGCATAGGCCTCCCGGGCATTATCTTATCAAGGACCAGATGGAACAGCTGGTCAAGGACTGTAACGGACATTGGCAAAAGCTTCATTCCATTGAAAGGGCGACTCTGCTTCATGGTGAATTTGTAAAGATACATCCCTTTGTAGACGGTAACGGCAGAACAGCACGATTGCTGTTAAATTTTGAATTAATAAAAAAGCCGCCCTATCGGGCGGTTCTTCCTTTTCTAGAAAATGTCTTCTAAACTGTTTTGCCAGTGTTCTTTAGGCCGCATTTCTCCTCCGCATTTTTCACATGCAAACCTGGGAGGCACAGTCGGGTCACCTGGATCAACCAGATCAAAATATTGGACCACCTCCTCTGGGATTTCCTCCTCTACGTCACACTGCAAACAGCGATAGGTCACCGTTGCCTCCTGTTTTACAGATGGCCTTTCCCTTTTCTTTTTTGTTTTTTTGTCTCTTCCCATAATCAACCACCTCCACACCTTCCGAAAGAAGGTCATAAATATCCCCATATTTCGGGTGCCATATTTTTACTAACTCCATATCACTTCCACATCGTGGACATTTGCAAGGGTCTGAACCGAATTCTTTTATCATCCGTTCACGATAGTTTATTTTTTTGTTTGTTGGGCTTCTTCCTTCGAACCCGTGAATTTTCTTCTCTTGTAGTAGCTTTTCTATCTGCCAAAACTTAACTGCCGCCCTACACTCAAACCTTTTATTTCTGGCGTATATCCCGTAGTGCCTCACCATTTTAAATTGTTTTTCGGGTATATGACTTACAAGCCGCCCTATAAACTGCAAAATGGGCAGGGTAATATTTTGTTTCTTCCCCGTCTCTGAATCTTCATACCAAAACTCCACTTCTTTGTCATCCCACCTGATAATCCGGGACTCAGCAATGGCCGGCCTGGACAAGTATCTGCCTATATATTTTGCTGCACTCCTGGCGCTTCTCATTTTAGTCCTGGCATGTACGTAAAACCCATCCTTTTTTTGTGTGTAAAGTTTGTTTATCAGGTTAACAACCTTTTTGTTATCCTTATATACTGCTCTAAAGGCTTTCAATATGAGGTGCTGCCAGCGTTTCCTCAAGGCTGCATACGGCAAAAAGTCAATGGGCTTCCAGTCACCATTTTTATCAAGACCACCTTCGGTCATCAGGGCATGTATATGCGGATTGAATTTCAAATCCCTCCCGAAGGTATGGACTACGATTACTATTCCAGGTGTTAGGTCTATATTCTTTTTCTTTCCGTTAATAATACTCTTCATAACCTGGGCAGCACTATTTATTAGAATGGGCAGCAGTTCTCTGTTCCAATAAAAATATGGCCGCAGTTCTCTGGCAATTGTCATGACAACATGCCGGTGAGGAACATCGACCATTTCTTTTGACATTTTCTCTACCCACTTGTCTGTGTATACCTTGCCACATGAGGGGCAAAAACGGCTCTTGCAGGTAAAGGGCACTATCTTTTTTTCTTTGCCACAATCCAAACACCAATATTCGGCAAACCCATTTTTAGGGTCTCCACATCCAAGGACTTTGGTGACAGCTTCCCTCTCACATTCACGGATAGCCACCGAACACTTTGCCTCATACTCAGACCATTTCAGTTTAAGTATTTCTTTGATTTTCGACGGATACCGCATGATTAAATAATACCATATTTTGGGCTAGGACGAATACGAAGTTCTATTTACTCTAATTCCCATATTTAACTACAACTGGTGCAGGACAACAGTAAACTATACTTTCCTAAACAATAAAAAAACCCGGCCCCCCTGATTTCTCAGGAAGCCGGGTACTCAGCCCCATAGCATGCTGACGGACGATTTAAGTCCCATTCATTATTCACTTATTTGTAAAATAGCACTTCTATATCTTCCTGTCAATGAGCTTTTGACTATTTAGTCCACTTAATTCTAAGATATACCGCTAGTTTTTTTGGTTGGACCATCAAACCATAAATAACAGGACTTAAAACTGGTAACATTTCAGTAACATCTGTTATCGCTTACCTTGTTTTTTAGATCCACTACGTGCATAACAAAAGGAGAAAAACCCAATTTCAAAGGATTCAGTGGACGGATAAGTTATAAAAACATCAGAAAACATATGTTCCTAACACTTAAAATCCTGCGATGGCAACATCGTACCGGTTCGATTCCGGTCTCGGGCACCATTACCACACAGGAAGATATAATAACTGTTTAATTTTTAAAATCATCAGAAAAAATCAAGATCTAAAAATCCCGGTCACCTAACTGTGACCGGGATTTTGTAATATGGAGTTTCCATGGTCTCCTAAATTTGCCAAGCAGCATTAAAGACAATCCTACAGAGGGGAAAAGCCTTTCTCGCGGGGTTAAATAACTTCTCATAATATCAACACAGGTTAATAAATTAAAGACCAAGAAAAATCAAGCAGTGGTTCTTATTGAGGCTTGGATGCCTACTATTAGATATGCCATTGAAAACAGGGCGGTTAAAAAGACCCTTCCGATCCCTAAGTGGCTTAACGACCTGGCTGAGGAAAACTGAATAAATTTCTCGCACGTTCTCCAGGATGCCTTAAAAACCCATCTCGGCATTAAAGCTTATATGTAGGAATGTGGGTGAAGTGGAATTATTTAATATCCTCCGTGTTAAATAACTTTTCGTGATATAGTGGAAGGCCAGTAGAATCAGGGGTTCTGAGGATACAATACGACTAACCTCTATTCTTCTTCACTTTTTCGATGGTTCGAGTGATGTAGCTGTTCAACTTCTCTTCAAAAACTTCCTCTGTGGTCTCCTTATTTTGAATCATGAGCAAGCCCTTTTCCCAACTGGCAGTCAGGATAGGATTCAACAACTCCTTTGCTGAGCGGCGAACAAGTTCAACAATCGCTTCCCCTTTGAGCTCGGGTGATACAATCTGGGTCTTAGGATTAATTCTAATATAGCCAATATCCTTAAGCTTTTTAATAATACCGGAACGCGTAGCTGAAGTTCCGATACCACACGTCTTTATCTGCTCTCTAAGCTCTTCGTTTTCAATATATTTCCCCGCTTTTTCCATAGTCAAAACCAAAGAAGCATCGGAAAAACGGGAGGGTGGTTTCGTTTCTTTCTCCTCTAAATCAAAGGCCGTTACATCGCACTTTTCTTTTTTGATGAGCATATGGATGGGTGAGGTGGAAATTTCCTCTGCGTTTTTTGAAGGTGTAACCTCATAGACCTCTTTCCAGCCTGGTTCTTTCAAGGTTTTTGAATTTGTCACAAAGATTTCCCCTTTGATTTGTGTCTCTACCCTCACGGTATTGTACTCTGCAGGCGGGTAGAAAATGGCTAGAAATCTTTTCACAATTATGCTATATACATGCCAGCTATCTAGATCCAGCCTAGAGCTATCAGTCGTTACATAGGTGGGGATGATAGCATAGTGGTCAGTCACCTTGCTATCATCCACAAACCTCTTGGTGGACTTACCAATAGCAAGCTTGCCAAAATCCTTAATCCTTAGAACAAAGTCCTTGAACGAGCTATTACCATACAAACCATTAAGGACTTTGGGAATTTCTTTAATAATATCTGAGGACAACACCCGGCTGTCAGTTCTTGGATAAGATATCATTTTCTTCTCGTAGAGGCTCTGGGCAATTGCTAGTGTTTGCTCTACAGGCAATTTGAATTTTTTATTGACTTCCGATTGCAACTCGGCAAGATTAAAAAGCAGGGGCGGTTGTTCCTTCTTTATTTTAACCTCTACTTTTTTTACTATGGCCTCATGACCCTTCAACTCTTCGATAATTTCGAGGGCATTCTCTTTGTTGAGATACTTTTCTTCGCTTCCATGTTCATCTGAAGGGCCTTGCCCCTCTTTTTTCTTAGGTTGCCATTTACCCTTATAGGAGATACCACTATCGTGAGACAGAAAGTTGGCCATAACCCCATAATGAACCTGGGGCACGAAGTTTCTAATTTCCAATTCTCGTTCCACGACTAAGCCTAAGACACAGGTCATCACTCGGCCGATGGCAATTACCGATCGCTTGCTTTCTTTGAAACGGGCTGATAATTCCTGGCCATACTGGCAGGTGTAAATTCTACTGAAATTCATGCCAAATAACCAATCCTCTTTGGCTCTACAATAGGCAGCTTGGGACAGGGAATCATACTCACTAATATCCTTTGCTTCTGCTATTCCTTTTTTTACTGCTTCTTCCGTCTGGGAAGATATCCACACCCGTTTGGCAGGTTTATTCGTTCCACTTTGTTGATAGACTAAGCGGAATATGTATTCACCTTCGCGACCACTATCCGTACAAGAGTAAATCATATTCACATCATTACGATGCATTAGTTGCCTGATTACATCAAACTGTTTTTTTGTGCCTGCATTATTAATGATCATATATTTATATGCTTTGGGAATGATCGGCAGATGCTCAACCCGCCATGATTTATAGGCCGGATTGTAGGCCTCAGGGTAAGCCATTGTCACAAGATGGCCAAAGCACCAGCTTATGATTACTCGATCATTTTCCGCATAGCCCCTACTCCTATCAGATTTCGATATTCCTAAACCTAACACGCTGGCAAAGCCATCAGCTACAGATGGCTTTTCTGTGATGTATAATTCTTTAGTCAATATATTTCTACCTCACACCAAAAATCCCGGGATATGTTTACTATAGTTTCTAATATCCCTATCCTAGGTTATACCACAACCTCATCAGAATCAAGCTCTTGGAGCATTTCCCCTAAAATCAAAAAGCCCCGATTTTTCAAGGCTTCTCGATGATTTTTTATTGAGGCAAACCACGCACTACGCGTGATTGGTCAAAGGAAACATCTCTTCGAGCTGAACAGCTGCCAACAAGAATTTGCCCGACTCTGTAATTTTAACCCTAATCTCATTTCCAATCATAAAATTCCAGTTATCCAAAATAACCTGGAAATAATGGAATATGTTGAATGGTTTTATTTATTTCTTAAATTAGGTTATAATTTTATTGTATAATATAAATAAACATAATTATATTATAAATAAAGGAGCTACTGATGACGTCAATTCGAGAGTCCGACCTTCCCGGGATCGGACGTAAGTTTCAGATTAATACGCGTAGTGGGGATAAGCTTGTTGTTGTTATTCACGATGATGGAAGACGTGAAATTTACCATTTTGATACAGATGAACCCGAGGAAAGCATCTCAATGGTTACACTTGATGATGCTGAAGCACGCCGTGTGGGAGGAATTCTTGGCGGCATGGCTTATATGCCTAGGGATCTGGAATCGGTTGATGTGTGTTTTGATGAAATGTTTATTGAATGGTACAAAGTTGAGCCGGGAGCCAAATCGAGTGGTATGACGATCGGCGATCTGGGAATTCGTAAAAAAACTGGAGCAACAATTATTGCTATTGTGAAACGTGACCAATTGAAAATAATCAATCCCGGACCAGATCAATTAATCAGGGAAGGAGCCACCCTGGTGATATTGGGCGAGAGAGCAAAAGTAAAAGCCTGTAAACACTTAATCCAGCATGGAAGCCTCTAGGGAGTGGAGCAGCATTTACTTTTTGAAGTCGGGCTGGCCCTGGGCATTATTGCGTTGGCAGGCCTATTATCCTCTCGTTTGCGGTTTTCAATTGTACCGTTGTTAATACTGGCCGGGATGCTAGTAGGGCCCCAAGCACCACATATCGGGGTTCTGGATTTTCGTTTTATAGAAAGTGCCTCACTAATTGAATTCCTGGGGCGTATGGGTATTCTTTTTCTTTTGTTTCACTTGGGGCTTGAGTTCTCTGTAGGGCGGTTGATGAAAGCGGGCCGTTCCATCATTCTGGGTGGAATTATTTACATGGCAATCAACCTGACCCTTGGATTGCTGTTACCCTTTCTCTTAGGATGGCCGTTTAAGGAAATTTTAATCGCTGCAGGTATTACAACAATCTCGTCAAGCGCCATCGTTGCTAAGATGATCGTTGACTTAAAGCGGACGGTTAGGCCGGAGACCGAAATGATCCTTGGCCTTATGATGTTTCAGGATGTTTTTGTAGCTGTTTATCTTTCTGTTGTATCAGGCCTTGTCTTAACTGGGGCAACTTCTACCTTGAATGTATTGGGTTCAGCGGGATTGGCGCTTGGTTTTATTATTGGGATTGTCTTCCTGGGACGTAAATTGCTCCCACAGTTAAATAAAGTGCTAAATATTCCCTCGGATGAAGTATTTCTGCTGGTGTTGTTTGCAATCCTTCTAATCATTGCCGGGTTCTCAGAAACCATACATGTTGCTGAAGCTATTGGGGCTTTGTTAGTTGGGTTAGTGCTTGGTGAGACTGAGCACCGGGAACGAATTGATAAGCTTGTGGTTCCTTTTCGAGACTTATTTGGAGCAATATTTTTCTTTAGCTTTGGGCTTAGCATCGATCCCCTTGCTCTTGGCGGGGCTATCCTGCCGGTTTTAGCGGCAGTAGGGTTGACATTGATTGGTAACTTTGTCTCCGGGATGCTCGCCGGCCGCATGTCAGGCTATTCGCATATGTCTTCTACCAATGTAGGCTTGACCATAACATCGCGTGGTGAGTTCTCAATCATTCTAGCCAACCTCGCCTTGGCAGGCGGGTTAATACCCCTCCTGCAACCTTTCGCGGCTCTATATGTCCTTATTTTAGCAGTGCTAGGACCTCTGCTGACCAAGGAATCCAGGTGGATCTACATCAACCTGAGCCGAATATTTAAATGGCCTGCATTAAAAGGGAAAGACAAACAAAAGCAAAAACAAAAGCATGTAGTCTCAGAAAATGTCTGATGTCTTTTCAAATAGAGCTTGTTATAATACTACTTGTATTGTTTTTCATAGGGTACTGGCTATAAATATTGCTTTTTGACGAGAATATTTATAGCCGTACTTTTTTCATCCGTAGCCTAAGGGTTCCAGTGGTGCCCGAAATCCCCACCGACTCCAGGTAAGCCTACGATGTTTCCCAACTCGGAAATAGATATCATAACATCCCCTACCCCTTATTCGGTAGCCACATTGGCCATACCTTGAGGGATACCGATTACCATAGGAAAAAGGACTACTGAAAGATAACGCTATTCCTTGAATAGATCAGGATCCATCAGTTTAGGACCGCCGTCAGGTATTATTAATTCAAACTCACTCTGGTCAAGTATTTGTGTCTGAATATCTATACCGGGCGCAACCTCTTCAAGAACCATGCCTCTTTTATCCCTTCGTATCACGCATCTTTCCGTAATAAATAGAATATCGTTGCCTTTTTTCAGCGATTCTTCGGCAATAAAAGTTGTCTTATCACACTTTTTGATAAACTTTTTGAATTTCCCTTCATTTACAATTATCACTTTGCCATTTTCAATTTTGGTTTCTATCCCTTTGGCCGTAAAATTGCCAATAAATATCAGATGCTTTGATCCCAAAGATATATTAGCAAATCCGCCTACCCCGCCAATTTTTCCATTTAGATGACTCGTGTTTACATTACCTTTTTCATCGACCTCGCTCAATCCAAAAATTCCCACGTCGAGGTTTCCGCCGTCAAATAAGCTGAAATGATCGCCATGATCACATAAGGCTTCTGGATTCCAGCCGCATCCGAAATCCCTTCCCAAGGCGGGGACTCCTCCTATGACTCCTGTTTCGGTAATCATTGTAACCATATCGCTTAGCTTTTGTTCATTCAGGACAGTTGGGATAGATGTTGGCATGCCAATTCCGAAATTTATTACGTGTCCAGGTTTAAATTCCTTTATTGCTCTCCTGCACATAACTTTCACATCGTTTAGTGGCATTGGCTTAATTTCACCCAATTCGGCAATTGCTTCGCCAGTGAATGCTGGATTATATCCATCTTTTCTGCTTCTGATCCAGTTCTGCATAATTTCTTCAGGCTTTTCCGCAACCACAAGATAATCAATATATATACCAGGAACCTTTACCATTCGAGGATGTATTTTATTGACTTCGACAATTTTTTCAACCTGACATATTACTTTCCCACCGTTTGCTTTTACTGCCTGTGCTTGCGAGAGTAGTCCAAGATTTATAGCATCCTTTTCACAGCTTATATTTCCGTGTTTATCAGCTGTCGTAGCGCTCATGAGACCTATATTCAATTTGGGAAGCGTATAGTAAAGATATTCTTCACCTAATAAATCAGGAACATATTTAACGAGATCTTCGCCTTTATCCATTGTTAGTTGATTTAATTTACCGCCGTCATATCTCGCATCCATATAAGTACCAAGTCCAACCTTTGACAAGGCACCATTCATGCCTCTGCCGATCTCCCGGTACATCTGATATATAACTCCCAGCGGCAGCATCCAGCCCATAATTTCATTATCAGCTATTTTCTTTGCAAGATCCGGACATACACTCACGAATGATGAAATACTTTTCGTCATCATTCCTTCATGCAAATATTGAGATTCTGCAGTCGGTGAAGTAAAATTACCTCCGCCAGATGCTCTGATATGGGTAATGTTCTTTGGATGTCCTTCACTTAAAAAACGTTCCTCTATAGCATCCACGATTTCCTGAGGCCATCCGGTAAGACCATCTACTCCTGTAACTATTACATCCCCGTCATTAATTAGAGCAGCAGCTTCTTTTGAAGTTATTATTTGAGCCATATTATTAACCCCTTTACATTTTAGATTATTAGTTTACCGTTTTCGATTTTTCCTACTAATCCCCCAGCTTTTTGAACGTCCTTACAAACAAGCTGGTCTTTGCTACATTTGAAAGGATGCTACGAGTCTAGAGCATTTTTTCTCAAGCAGTAGCAGAACGTACATCCCACCTCCCATCAGAATTAGATGTCCCCTGCTATAAAGGGATGATGTTTCTCCATCATAGATGGTAAAAGCATGTTCCTTTTTTGCAGAGAGATAAACAAAACCAATTTCCTTTTTGCTCAGCCCAAGGCAAGGCTAACGCAACAAGTTTTCAGCTATAATTTTCTGTGGGTATTCATTGATGCTTTCGAAAATAATTGTACCTTTTACATCCCGGAACAGTCTTTCAAGAATCATTTCTCTGCCGTAGCCATAGCCACCATGAATTTGTACCGCTGCATTGCAGACATCTACACCTGCTTTAGCGGTAAACATCCTGGCTATAGCCGCTTCGACAGTAAAAGGCTTACCCTCCATAATCAAATATGCAGCTTGATAGGTCGCCACACGAGCCATATGCACATTCGCCGCCATTTCCGCCAACATCCATTGTATAGCTTGTAAATTAGCAATCGGACCTCCAAATTGAACACGTTCTTTTGCGTATTTCACTGATGCATCAAGCGCCGTCTGGCTAATTCCCACAGCTTGCGCAGCGGCTGAAACACTTGCGCAGGCCTGGGTATGAAGGAGAATTTTATAGCCCTGGTCTTCAGTTCCCAGCAGGTTTTTCTTGGGAATTCTTGCGTTTTCAAAAACCATTTCTGTAGTTGGCATCCCACATAGGCCCATTTTGGGGATATGCCTGCTGACAAAAAGACCTGGAGTAGCTGCATCGATGATGAAAGCGCTCATACCCTCTAAGCCCGCTGCCGGATCTTTCTGGGCGAGAGCAAAAACTATGTATACGTCTGCAGTGCCTCCGTTATATACAAAGTATTTCTTCCCGTTTAGTACATAGTCATTTCCATCCAAAATCGCCACGACCTTGTCCAGGCCTGATGCGGGTGCTGCCCCAGGTTCGGCGAACGCAAAACCACCCAGTTTTTCCCCTTTACACATCGCAGGCAGATATTTTTCTTTCTGTGCCTCGGACCCCCATTTAAAGATAGGATAAGCAGCCAGTATGCAATGTGTGGCCACAATGGCAGCAGTTGAGGCGCATGAGCGGGATATCTCTTCCAGCATCAGGATGTAGCTTATGAAATCAGCGCCGACGCCGCCATATTTCGCAGGATAAAACACACCCAAAAAGTCAAGCTCAGCCATGGCTTTAATTGCTTCAGCCGGATAACGAGAGTCACGGTCTATTTCAACAGCATACGGTTCCATCTGTTCCTTACCAAAATCCCGGGCAATTTGCTGAATCAATTGCTGTTCTTGTGTTAGCTCGAAATTCATAAGATGCTCCTCCTAATCTAAGAACATACATAGTGGCGGTTTATCTAAGTACTGCGTTAGCAATAACAATTCTCTGGATCTGGTTGGTCCCTTCGTAAATGGATAAGATCCTGGCGTCACGCCAGATTTTTTCTATCAATGCGTCTTTGGTGTAGCCGTAAGTACCCATGATCTCCATAGCGTCTCTCGCTACTTGCATAGCCATATCAGTACAGAATAGTTTTGCTATAGCGGAGTTCTTTGAATACGACCGGTGGGCAGCTTTCAACATAGCGCCATGGTAAACAAGCAGTCTGCCAGCTTCAACAGCAGTGGCCATATCCGCTATCTTAAAGGAGACAGCCTGTTGGTCAGTCAACGACTTACCATTATCCATGCGCTTTTTTGCATATTCGACACATTCATCCATGGCTCTTTGGGCGACTCCGACAGCCTGAGCAGCTACTACTAGACGGCCAGCGTCCAGCGACATCATGGCCAGCTTCATACCGTCACCTTCTTTGCCCAGTAGATGTGACGCAGGTACTCTAACATTTTCCAATATCAGTTCCACCGTATTGGAGGCGTGAATTCCCATCTTATCTTCCACTTTACCGGTACTTAGACCGGGACGATCGCGTTCCACAATAAAGGCGCTCATACCCTTTGAGCCCTTGCTTTTATCCGTTAACGCAAACAAGACATAGGTAGCTGCAACCCCACCTTGCGTAATAAAACATTTAATCCCATTAATGACATATTCGTCCCCGTCTCTTCTGGCGGTTGTCGATATAGCTCCCGCATCCGACCCAGCGTTCGGTTCAGTCAGGGCGAAAGAGCCATAATTACCTGTCAACAGGGGGCGGAAATGCTTTTTCTGCTGGTCTGGTGTTCCAGCTAGTAAGACCGGATAGGAACACAGGTTATTGGCTCCAAAAGCAGTAGCAACTCCAAGGTCAGCATAGCCAAGCTCTTCCATAATCATGGTACAGGTTACAGCATCAAGTTCGGGCCCGCCAACCCTTTTCGGCGCAACCAAGCAAGCTAATCCAGCTTCCGACCACGCCTTAAAAACAGATAAAGGAAGTACCCCTGTAGCATCACTCTCTTTGGCTATGGGATCGATATATTCTTTGACAAAAGCGCGCACCTTCTTTTGCAGTTCCAGTTGCTTTGGTGTAAAATCATACATCTGGTTTACCAACCCTTCAATCTTTCAATTTAATAGTAGGTTCTTGCACAATTTGCTTCATTATTCTTTATTATTTCTCAGACGCTGAATTCCCACTTCTCATTAGACCATATATTGGTTTACGGTATCAATAGGACATTGGCCCATATTACGGTAACCCCTATGAGGCTGTTCATTATTATAGTAAATCAACCAGTTATCAAAATCAGACTGCAAAGTCTTAATATCCTTGTAGCTCCCCTTTAGAACTTTTTGGAAGAACTCTTTCAAGGCCGTCTTTTTAAAACGATCTAAAAAACCGTTCGTTTGCCTCTGGCAGCTCTCTTTGTTATCCCTGTGCTCGATATCATTAAGTGCCAGATATAATTCAAAGGGGTGTGTATCTGTACCGCAATACTCTCTTCCACTATCCGTCAGGATTCCATCTACAGCTAGCCCTTTTCCCCTGTAAAAGGGAATCACCTCATTGTGCAGCAATGCAACCGCATATTCTGGTGTTCTAAAGCTATGAAGGAATCCCAAAGCATAACTACCATAGGTATCAACCACAGCCTGCAGGTAGATTTTTCCAAACCTAAAATTACCGATATAAATAGTATCCTGAGCCAAGACTTCACCAGGCCGACTGCTTTGGTTACAGCGTTCTCTGAAGCAAGGATTTGTTTTTTCTATAATGGCTATCTGTCTATCCGTAAGTTCAATATTTTCCTGGATAGCTTTTTCTTCTAGTTTTAAAATACGATCATATGCACAGGTCATGCTATTTTTATTAAAAATACTTTGAATTGTAGCAGGGCTAACGTTAAAACCTTGTAACGCAAGCATGTTACTTAACTTCAGGCTACCACAGCTTGGGTTTTCAAAGCTAAAGGATAAAACCTTTTCAACCATTTCTTCTGATATGGTATTATTATTCTCTTTTAGCTGCAGATCTTTAAGTCCCTCAAGTCCATATTTTTCAAATATTAACTTATACTCACTTAATTGAGCTATAGTCATCTTACGTGTTCGGTGAATTGAGCTTATATTTCTTAATGTCTGTGACAACTCTGAAACACTCAAACGTTGACTTGCATAGTTAGATTCCATTTTAATGATCCTTTCATTTTTTTCAGTTTATATAATTTTTTATGAATAATTAGTTTCAACACAGATGAAGCCGGCATGGTATAAGCCCAGGCCGGCTTCAAATCCAGTTCCCAAGCTGATTACCAGGCAACGATCTTTTCAAATGATTCCAATTTGGAACATTTTCCAATTGATGCCTAAAATCGCTTAAAACTACGCACTATAAGTACTGCTAGCCAGCTATTGCTCTGGCCTCCTGAGCTTTTTTATTTTTGTAACGAACGAGCTGGGTTAAAAGAATTCCTATAATACTTATCGTAGCGGCAATGATAAAAGCCTGAGTGTACCCACCACTAGCTATTTTAATCTTGGCGGCCGTGATAGGACCAAAATACGCAGCTAAAGCAAAACCACAGAACATTATTCCATAGTTGACACCGTTGTTTTTAGGCCCGAATGTATCTGCTGTTAGAGCAGGGAAAATACCCATTAGGCCGCCGAAACAAAAGCCTACTGCCATAACTACTAACATGAAAGGTGTAAAGGTATTCACAGTTGACAATACAAACATACTAATGGCTAATATAATATACATTACTGTTAGTGAATTATAGCGGCCTGCTATATCGGAAACCCAACCCCAAAAGATCCGGCCTGCCATATTTGCCAGGGCCAGTATACTTACGACTAAAGCTGCTGTTGCCGGTGTCACTTTGATGACCTCCTGGGCGATCGGAGAGGCTTGACTTACGATCATTAAACCTGAAAAAGCACCGGCCATAAGCATGAGCATTAAAATGTAGAATTTAGGATCCAGCAACATCTGAGGCCAATTCTTATCCACCCCCGACACTGCCGACCCGGCCGCAGGTGCAGGAGGATTCCAACCTGCCGGCTTGTACCCCGCAGGTGCCGTCATGACAAAGAATGAGCACCCTACAATGACAACTAAAAAAACTATTCCAAGCACCTTAAAAGTGTTCAGAACACCAGAGCTGGCTATTAAGGAGTTGGCAATTGGTCCGACAAGAACAGCCGACAAACCGTAGGCGGCTGTAACTATACCAGCTACCAGCCCCCTTTTATCAGGGAAAAACTTGACGGTATTGGCTATGGTACAGCTATAGACCGTACCTACCCCCAGCCCGGCAAAGATACCATAAAACACATACAGCGCGGTTAAAGAGCTAGTATATCCACTGCCAATCCATCCGATGCCAAAAAGTACACCCCCCACAAAGATAACCCACTTCGGTCCGAATTTGTCCTGGAGCCTTCCTCCCAAAACCATAGGGATTGGTGAAATCGAGTTAGCAATGGTGAATGCCATTGCAGCAGCTGCTCCAGAAACGCCTAACAAAGCAACCAATGGTTTGGCAAAAACACTCCATGCGTAAATGGAACCGACACATAGATTAATAAGGCAACTGGCAATTAAAACAAGCCATCTTTTAGAATCTAAGTTCATAACAAATACCTCCTAATTAATTTTTGTCATTTCTAAAGTCCCTCACTTTGTAAGCTTCCTTTTGCTGAATATAGAGCAGATTTTAAATCCTTCCTAATTCTTGCAGGAGAATAGCGGCATTACTTAAGATATTGGT
>JAQVOH010000101.1 GCA_028702695.1 Desulfotomaculaceae bacterium | reverse complement strand
GGTATTGTCCGGTGTTGTTCTGGTTATGTCCATAAAGATATTGTAAAGCATGTTACAGCAAAAAACCAGACAAATTATGCAACTTAAGCGGCTCTAAAGCAGTTTATTACTTTGACGAGACCCTGTATTAAATGGTTTGATCTTGCACGGACAAAACTCCTCCGCGAGGCAGGGTTTGAAATGCAGAAGTGGGAAGCTTCAGGAATTCTTCTGCCATTAGTTGTGTGTCATTGCGAGTACAAAGCTTCTACTGCATTTGACGATTTATTGGAAATAACTGCAGCTGTAGAAGAGGTAAAAGGCAAAGTTATTACAATTACTTACGAAATAGTCAATAAAGAGACAGGTAAGCTTATTGCTACAGGTTTGACCAAGCAGGTTACATGCGATGAAAATTCAAAAGCATTTGTTTTAGAAGACAAATACCCTAAACTTTACAAGAATTTAACTGATTAACTAAACAAATATAATCCGTCCATTTGTCCCAGCCCGCATCTGTACTAAAAAAAGTCCGGTAAGTTTTTCCCGGTTCAGGCGGCGCTGATCTAAAAGGTGCTAAATCCAAATTATCATTATCAGATTAAGATGGAATTTTTTACAATCATGCTTGACAGACAGTCAATTATTTGATAAAATAGCGTAAAAATTATTTAAATGCGATGACAGGGAAAACACGTTGAGGTATGTCGCTACAGAGAGCTGTTGGATGCTGGAAAACAGTGCGCAGAGCAAGTTGTGGACTCCCCCTTGAGCAGTTAGCTGAAAGCTAAAGATGCCATCATGGCGACTTAAAGCAAGTAGGTGCGAACGGGTTTCTCGCCGTTATAACGGGAGGGCATTCGTCATTTTGACTTGATGCCTTTAGAGTGGGTATGGTTCATACCAAAAAGAGTGGTACCACGGAAGTTTAGCGCTTTCGTCTCTAGCAGAAATGCTATGAAGACGAAAGCTTTTTAATTTAGGAGGTAGTTACTAATGAAACTTGCATTTTCGACACTCGGCTGCCCCAATTTTAGTTGGAGCGACATCATTTCCATGGCCAAGGACCTTGGCTTTAACGGCATTGAAATCCGCGGACTGGGCAATGAAATATCTGCGGTCCGGGCGCAACCTTTCACCGAAGCACAGCTCCCGCAAACGATAAAAAAGCTTTCTGAACTGCGCCTTGAAATCCCTTGCCTCACGTCCGGCTGCTGCTTGAAGTTTGCTGAAAATGCCGAGAAAAACCATGCTGAAATTGTGCAGTATATTATGCTGGCCTCCAAGCTTGGCACACCTTATATCCGCATTCTTGCAGACCTTGAACCGCATCCCATAGGTGAGGTGGATGACGGGGTTGTTCTTGCTGCCCTGCAGCGCCTGGTACCGGTTGCCGAAGAGAAGGGCGTGACCCTGCTGGTGGAAACCAATGGTGTCTATACCGACACTGCCCGACTGTGCAGGCTGCTTGATCAGGTGGCAAGTGACGCGGTGGCGGCCCTGTGGGATGTGCATCATCCCTACCGGTTTGCAGGTGAGAACCCCGGGAAGACAGTGATGAACCTCGGCGCCTATATTAAATATGTACATATTAAAGATTCCGTTATGGAGAATGGCTCTCCCCGGTATCGTATGATGGGGGAGGGAGATTTGCCGGTTGACGACATGATGCTGGCGTTGCGCTCGATTAACTACGACGGCTATGTATCCCTCGAATGGGTCAAGCGCTGGGCGGGTGATCTTGATGATGCAGGAGTTGTCTTCCCAAATTTTGCCAACTATATGAGCCGTTATATTGAAATGAGTGCGGTAAACGGTCATCTGTTCGACAATAACGCACACACAGGGAAATATGTCTGGCAGAAGGATACACTAATTGACCTGACCTTTCCTCAGGTGCTTGACCGTATGGTTGAAACGTTCCCTGACCAGTATGCGTTTCGGTATACCACAATGGACTATACCAGGACTTATTCCGAGTTCAGAGAGGATGTCGATACATTTGCCCGCGCATTGATTGCCATGGGTGTTCGTTCGGGTGACCATGTAGCGATCTGGGCAACCAATGTTCCCCAGTGGTACATCACCTTCTGGGCAACCACCAAGATAGGCGCCGTTCTTGTCACTGTGAACACTGCTTACAAGATTTATGAAGCGGAGTATCTCTTGCGCCAGTCTGATACGCATACGCTGGTTATGATCGACGGTTATAAGGACTCTGACTATGTAAGCATTATCAAGGAGCTTTGCCCCGAGTTGGAAACTGCCGAGGCAGGAAGACCGCTGCATATGAAACGTCTGCCTTTCCTGCGCAATATCATCACCGTTGATTCCAGACAGAAGGGCTGCCTGACATGGGAGGAGGCCATGTCCATGTCTGACAGAGTCCCGATTGAGGAGGTTTACCGCCGTGCACTTTCCATTAACAGGCATGATGTCTGCAACATGCAGTATACTTCGGGAACCACCGGCTTTCCCAAGGGCGTTATGCTCACCCACTATAATGTTGTAAATAACGGCAAAAACATCGGCGACTGCATGGATTTTTCCACTGCTGACCGCTTGATGATTCATGTACCCATGTTCCACTGTTTTGGTATGGTGCTGGCCATGACGGCCGCAATGACGCATGGCGTTACAATCTCCCCAATGCCTTATTTCTCACCTAAGCTGTCGCTCGAATGCATAAACAAGGAGAGGATTACCGCCTTCCATGGTGTTCCCACCATGTTTATCGCGATGCTTGAACATGAGGATTTCTCAAAGACAGACTTCTCCTATGTGAGAACCGGCATTATGGCAGGCAGTCCTTGTCCGGTCAAGGTTATGCAGGATGTGGTGGACAAGATGAACATGAAAGAGATTACCATTGTGTACGGCCAGACTGAGTCTTCACCTGGCTGCACCCAGAGCCGCGTAGATGATTCCGTTGAGCTGCGCGTCAATACTGTAGGCCGTGCCCTGCCCGGAGTTGAATGCAAGATTGTTGACCCCGAGACCGGCAAGGATTTGCCCGATAATGTGGATGGTGAATTGGTAGCACGTGGCTACAACATCATGAAAGGTTACTACAAAATGCCTGAGGCGACGAAAACAGCCATTGATGAAAACGGCTGGCTGCACACCGGAGATTTGGCAAGGCGTGATGAGCAGGGGTACTACAAAATTACCGGCCGCATCAAGGATATGATTATTCGCGGCGGTGAGAATATCTATCCCAAGGAAATTGAGGATTTTCTATATACACATCCTAAAATCAAGGATGTTCAAGTAATTGGTGTGCCCGACAAACAGTACGGCGAGGAGATTATGGCGTGCGTGATACTCAAGGATGGTGTAGAACTGACTGCCGATGAACTTAAGGATTACACCCGTTCACACATGGCGAAGCACAAAACTCCGCGCTACATCGATTTTGTCGCAGAATTTCCAATGAATGCTGCCGGGAAAATTATGAAATATAAGATGCGTGAGCAAGCTGTTGAGAAACTTGGCTTGCAGGTAGACAACTGCATTGTTACCGCATGACAAACCATCCGTTAATCGGTTAACAAAATAATCATGAGCGTTATATTAGACAAAGAGAGCCTTCATTATTCATATGGAAGGCTCTCTTTGTCTTGTGTGGATGAATTTTGATGCATAGTGCTTTTAACCTGCAACGCATAACTATAAATCTGGTTACGGGTAAAGCATTGTCAACAAACGCCCCCATCGTGTAAAATCAAGGTTAGTGGCGATACAAAATAAAGAATATAACGTCCGGTATCTGAAAAAGTTGTCCGAAGAGCATTTTCTTTCGCTCAACCGTTTGACTTGATGGGTCTTCTCTTATACAATACGACTAATCTTTTTTTTAGCTGAGATTAAAGTCAGCCGTAGAGCTTTCTACGCTATTGGCGACTTTTTCATTAAGGGAATTACTCTGTCATTGATAGAGAAGCAGCTTCATTTAAAGCGAGGAGGATGAGCATATGGCCCATATTTACGGTGAGCCGTCAAGAACCTTTAATGAGTACCTGTTGGTACCAAATCTGACGAAAAAAGACTTTATTCCAGGTAACGTTTCACTAAAAACACCGATTGTCAGGTACAGAGACGGAGAAAAAAGCCCTCTTGAGATCAATATTCCGGTTGCCTCAGCCATAATGCAATCGGTCTCAGATTCAAAAATGGCTATTGCTCTTGCAAGGAGCGGAGGAATCTCGTTTATCTACGCGTCACAGCCTATCGAACAGCAAGCGGAGATGGTGATAAAGGCCAAGAAGTATAAAGCAGGTTTCGTAGTTAGTGATTCCAACCTTAAGCCGAACCAGACGCTTAAGGATGTATTGGAATTGAAGGCTAGAAGTGGACATTCCACCGTAGCTATAACTAATGATGGTTCTTCTACCGGCAAGCTCCTTGGGATTGTTACCAGCAGGGATTACCGGCTAAGTAGAAGTCCATTGGATAAAAAGATTGAAGAATTTATGACTCCTTTTTCTTCGCTTATTTATGGTAAGGAAGGTATGTCCTTAAGCGAAGCAAACGATATGATCTGGGATCATAAACTAAACTGCTTTCCGATAATTAATAATCAAGGGAACCTTGTTTATTTGGTATTCCGGAAGGACTACGACGCTCATAAGGAGAATCCTGACGAGCTGCTGGATCAAAATAAAAGGCTTATGGTCGGGGCCGGTATTAACACCAGGGATTTTAAAGAAAGAGTTCCTGCGTTGGTTGACGCCGGTGTTGATATTTTATGCATAGACTCATCGGACGGTTATTCCGAATGGCAAAGGGAAACAGTTCAATGGATTAAGCAGGAGTATAACGGCACGGTCAAAGTTGGAGCCGGAAATGTGGTTGATGAAGAAGGTTTCCTATACCTGGCTGAGTCCGGCGCAGATTTTGTGAAGGTAGGTATCGGTGGAGGTTCGATATGTATCACCAGGGAACAGAAAGGAATAGGCAGAGGTCAGGCTACGTCGGTTATTGAGGTGGCAAAAGCAAGAGACCAGTACTTTAAACAAACCGGAATATATGTGCCTATATGTTCTGACGGGGGTATCGTACACGATTATCATATGATACTGGCATTGGCCTTGGGAGCAAACTTTATCATGCTCGGAAGATACTTTGCAAGATTTGATGAGAGCCCTACCCGAAAGTTGAAAGTGGGAACAACTTTTGTTAAGGAATATTGGGGAGAGGGTTCAAATAGAGCCAGAAACTGGGAGAGGTATGACAACGGCGGTGAGCAAAGGCTTGAATTTGAAGAAGGTGTTGATTCTTACGTGCCCTATGCCGGTAAATTAAAGGATAATCTTGATACAACTATCAGTAAAATAAAGTCTACCATGTGCAATTGCGGGGCTGTCACTGTTGATGAACTACAAAGAGTTGCTAGAATCACATTGGTGTCATCCACCAGTATCATTGAGGGCGGAGCTCATGACGTAATTCTGAAGGAAAATTCATCCGTGCTTAAATAACCTCAGGGAGAGCTTGATTATTTTTAGATCCTGGAAATGGGCCTGGTGCTGGTTGACGAATAGGCATTAATTTTATAAACAGAAGTGCCTGTAGTAAGTCTAACTCTACAGGCACTTTGTTTTTATATAGATGTTTGATGCTGCCTCACCACCGCCCATGACACCCACAATGAATTTGCACATTTAATAGAGGAATCAAACCGGTCACGCCGGTTTTTGACATTCATCACCCTAATTTTTCAATTTGCCAGAGCTGCAGCGCCTCGAATTCTTTTAGTTTGCCCTCCAGGAGTTCGATCTCCTGTAAATCAGTTGCCCCCGCAAGCTGCCGCTTAACTTCTGATATGTCATATATTGTTTGGTCCATAGCCTTGTTAAGTTCTTGCCGATCCATTATCATCACCTGGTTTATTATAAATTAACATGTAGTAATATTCGCCAGTGATTGGAATTAGCCTGTTCCAGTGGGTTGAAAATTATAAAAAATAAAGGATTTGTTTCCGTATCCAAAAAAAGAAGGAAATATTGCCAATAGTATTGAATGTTGTCGAAGCGGGAGTCTTAGAATTTGATAAAAACGTGCAACATTTATTATTCAGCGGAATCATTTTATTTAAGGAGGCCAGCTAATTGTTTATTTCCAGGAAAGCTCCAAGATTGATGTCGGCCATCGCTCTTTTAGTATTTATGTTTGCCCTGGCGATACCCTGTTCTGCAGCTTTTGCCGACTTCGGCGCCAAAACTTTCGACATTATCGAGATTACCGATTTTCATGGCGCTCTTGAAGACACCCAAGGCAATCCGGTGGCTGCGGTAATGGCCAAAAATATTAAAGATATTGTTAATGGTAACCCCGACAGGACCCTTATCGTTTCCTGCGGCGATAATTACCAGGGATCAGCTGCGTCCAATCTGCTTAGAGGCGTTCCTGTAATGAATATTTTTAATAACATCGGAGTGGCGGTTTCCGGACTGGGCAACCATGAATTTGACTGGGGTCTGGATACCTTAACCAAGTCTACTATCACCAATTACCCATTTATATGTTCCAATCTGTTTTACAAGGGCACTAATAACCTTGTGTTTGCTCCCTACGAAATTTTTATAAAGGATGGGGTAAAGATTGCAGTTGTCGGCGCCATCACAGAGGATTTGTCGACCCTGGTAGTAGAAGACTATGTCAAAGATTATGATGTCGGTAGTATTGTCGACAATGTCAAGCAGGCGGCTCAAGATGCCAGAGCAAATGGAGCTCAGATTGTAGTTGCTTTACTCCATGCCGGGGACAATTATGACAATCAGACGGGTCCTGTTTTTGATGTGGCCAACCAACTAGGTGGGGCCGAAGGCCTTATTGATGCTGTTTTGGGAGGGCATACTCACAATCTGGTGAATACTGCCGCGGCAAACGGTACACCGGTGGCTATTGCCAACTATAACGGCAAAGGCTTTATTGATTTGAAGATTACCAGACAGGCAGACGGCACGCTTACCTTTAATTCTGTTTACCTTGCCGGTGATACAACCAGCACAGTTTTTCCTTACGGTTACAAGGCTTCAGCACCGGTCTTCGAGCAGGCGGTAGCCGATATTGTTGACGCTGCTAAACTGCAGGTGAGTCCTATTGCGAATCAGAAATTGGGTACAGCTGACACCGGCTTAACCATCACCCAGGTGGATTCTCCCTGGGGTGAGTCGCTGGCCGGCAACTGGGCTGGCGATGTAATAAAAGCGAAAGTCAACGCTGATTTTGCTTTTATTAACAACGGTGCACTTCGCATTGACATTCCTCAGGGCGATATAACCATGGGAACCTTGTATGCTTTTCTGCCCTTTGACAACACCATTATGACAGCGGATATGACCGGCGCCCAAATCAAAACGTTGTTGGAACAAGCTATGGGTGACGGTGGTTTAGGTATCCAGGTCGCCGGTTTGAGATTTGCCTATAACCCCGGTTTGCCCAGTGGCAGCAGGGTCCTGAGCATCTGTAAAACCGATGGTATCCCTGTTAATATGACAGATACCATTACAACGTACAGGGTAGCCACCAACGACTTCATGGCTGGAGGCGGCGATGGTTTCAACGTCTATAAAACGGTCGCATCCTTTGACACTCACCTTCCGATCAGAGATGCTTTGGTCGCAAATATACAACAGACTGGTCATATATCTGCCCAAATACAGGATAGAATTAAGAATATTCAAAACGTTAATCAGGATGGACAGGTCACCCGAGCCGAATTTACCAGTATGCTGGCGCGTGACCTGGGCCTTGCCCAGGATGAGCCTGCCGCCAAGTTTTCCGACGTTTTACCAGGGCAATGGTTTGCGGGTGCAGTTGGGGCTACTTTAAAAACCGGTTTAGTCAGCGGCTATGAAGACGGCACATTCCGCCCTGATGCTCCGGTTAGCCGTGAAGAAATGGCCGCTATTGTAACCAGGACAATTAAAGAGGCGGGCTTTACTGCAGAAGTTTCCGTTGTGAACGCAGCAATCGCCGGGTTTAACGATAAAGAGGAAATTTCCGAATGGGCCAAAACATCGGTGGCTATAGCGGCGGAAGCCGGTATCATTTATGGAAAGGAATCGGGCGATTTTGCTCCGGCCGATAACGCGACCCTCACCGAGGCTGTTGAGATACTGGAACGTACTCTCAGTTACATTAATAGCCACTAATAGTTCTTACTTTTGCATCATCCAACCAATAAAAAACCTGGCAACCGCCAGGTTTTAGTGTTTTTTAGAGGGCGCTGTTTCATCCATTTCCTGTCTAAGAATCAGTATCCCTTCCATTGAGGTTGGGAAACCGGCAGTGGGTGCAACCAACATAAGTGCATGTTCAATTTCCTCTCTGCTGCACCCAGTTTTAATTGCTTTAATTATATGGGTCCTCAGTGAATAATGATGTTGGCCAGCGGCAGAAACAGCAACTTTGATCAACCAGCGAGTCTTTTCATCCAGCGGGCCACCTTCAGTATGCACCAATTTGCCGAAGTTCTCGTAGGCTCTATACACATCTTCGTGTTTGCCTATGAAATACTTTAAGTTCTCTTCTATTGTATCCATAATCACTAATCCTTTCCACGAAATCAATTTATCTTTAACATTACCAGTATTTGTGATTACTATTCATAGTAACTGATTATCCG
>JAQVOH010000003.1:46369-104634 GCA_028702695.1 Desulfotomaculaceae bacterium | reverse complement strand
CTTAATATACTCCGAGCCGGACTTGCCTAAGGCATTACAGCTATGGTTGCCGGCCGATAGGGTGCGATGGGAAACCGCCGTGCCTTCCCAAGCGAAAAGGAGAACTCCAGCTGGCGCATAATGCCGGACAGGCTTGTTTTTCGCAAGCTGTCCGGCATTCTTATTTTTGGTTTTGCACACTGTGCATTTTGAATACTCTGCTCCGGAAGACAGTGGTCTGTGTGGATGATGGAGGATCATAAAATTGGAAAAACCACAGCATTTTATAGATAATTTTTCGGTATTTGATCTAATCATCATTGCCATGATCTCTGCCCTGGGTATCGCAAGTAAACCGCTTATCGTACCTCTAAGCCACATTATCACCGGGCCGCTATTGATTCCCGGCGGTGTAGTGGCGGGTGGTTTTTACATGTTATGGCTTGTCTTAGGGGCAGGCATCGTAGGTAAATATGGTACAGCCACCTTGATTGGTGTAGTGCAGGCATTGCTGGTGTTCGGAACGGGGATTTTTGGTTCACATGGAGCAATGACTTTACTTAGTTACACCTTGCCTGGCCTTGCGGTTGACTTGAGCCTGTATTTAATTAAACACAGGGTATGCTGTCTGCCTTGCGCCTTCCTGGCAGGCTTGGTTGCCAATGTCTCAGGCTCGTCTTTAGTAAACATAATTTACTTCCGGCTGCCTTTTGTGCCGCTAGTGCTTGCCTTGGCTGTGGCGGCTTTATCAGGGGGGCTAGGTGGTATTATTGCGTATAAAGTATTACAAGTAGTTAATAAAAACAGAACCTGGGGAAAAGGTTTTAACGGAGGGTAGAAGGACGCAGGCCCATGGTGTTGCAAAAGATATAGTATATGGGGGGCAAACTGATGTGGACGCCATAGTGGTTAATCAACTCAGTTATAGCTATCAAGTGTCAGGAAGGCAAATATTGAAAAACATCAGCTTCAAAGTCGCTCCAGGAGAGATCGTAGCCCTGATCGGCTTGAGTGGCTGCGGTAAGAGTACACTGTGTCTTTGTCTGGGTGGTATTATTCCCCATTACCTGGGTGGCGAGTTGACCGGGCGGGTGAGCGTAAACGGAAAGGACACGAAAGAATACAAGGTTGCTCAACTGGCTCTGGAAGTGGGTCTGGTTTTTCAGGATCCAGATACCCAGCTATTTTCCCCAACTGTTGAAGATGAAATTGCTTTTGCCCCGGAAAACCTGTGCCTGCCGGTCGAAGAGATAGGCTCTCGTATAAATAAAGTTTTGGATATTCTAGGTATCAGCGCCTTGCGGAAAGAAAACCCAAACCGCTTATCCGGTGGTCAGAAACACCTGGTTGCCATGGGGGCGGTTTTAGCGTTGGAGCCCGCCATACTGGTGCTTGACGAAGTCCTGGCTCAACTGGATCCGGTGGGTAAAAAGACTATCAACGACATACTGCTTGATTTGCGTCAACAGGGTAAAACAATCTTAATTGTTGAACATGATTTGGAAACAGTTTCTATTGCGGATCGTGTTTTAGTTCTGGAGAACGGACTGCTGCTCAGGGATGGACAGGCGGAAACTGTACTGGCAGATCGGGAATTCCTGCTCCGGCACAAATTAGAGTGTGAAGTATAAAAAGCCATACCTATACACATTACCAGCAGATTATGAAAGCAAAACCAACTTATTTGCTGCATTTCTTTGGGGATTCTGTGCGAATGAATTCGCACCCACATTTTTTGTGACTAAATCAGGGGTTTTTTGTGGGATGACTTTATATGGATTTTCCAGCAAACAGGATAACGCTGTGTATGTTTTCAGCAAATGGATTTATTCTGCGTGTACTTTCAGTAAAGCGGGGCTGGTTAATGGCTTATATAGAATTGGAAAATGTTACTTTTTGCTACCCAGGCCAAAGCCGGCCTGTTTTACGCGATATTAATCTTAGCATCTATAAAGAGGGAGTTACCGCTATCACAGGGGCGAACGGCAGCGGTAAAACAACTTTTTCAAAACTGCTTATTGGGATATTGACACCCACAAAAGGGTGGATCAAATTAAATGGACAGTTATTGACCTCCCTGACCCTAGCCCAAATCGGACGGCGCATAGGATATGTTTTTCAGAACCCTGGCAAACAGTTGTTCTGTGAGACGGTGGAGGAAGAGATTGCCTTTGGTGTGCGTAACCTGGGTCTGGGTTTATCCACGGACCAGGTGGCGCAAAAAGTCAGGATGGTGTTGGACTACTTTGAGTTGACCCGGTATGCGCAAGTTTATCCTCTAAGCCTCAGCGCCGGGGAGAAAAGACGTCTGGCCATCGCGGCAGTTTTTGTCCTGGAGCCAGATTTGCTGTTGCTTGATGAACCGACAACGGGTCTGGACCCTTATCGCAAAAAATTGCTGGGTGATTACCTGGATAAAGTGATCGCCGCCAAAAGGGGTGTGGTGATCATAAGCCATGACCAAAAGTTCATAAGCAGGTATGCCACAAGGTTAATCAAGCTTCAAGAGGGACAGTTCGTAGAAGAATAGGCATTCTTCAATGTCATTTTTGAACAATAGTGAAGAATCTTGGTGTGAGACCTTGGCTACCGCTCAGGATGACGTTACATGAGGAGACATCATGAGTGACCTTGACCCCAGGACCAAGATAGTAAGTATTCTTTGCTTGTCAACGCTGGCTGTTTTTCTAAATGAACCCTGGCCGTTGCTGTTATTGTTTGTCTTTACGTTGTTGATTTTATTATTCCTGCGTATTAATTTCTTTCGCATTACCATGCGCTTTAAGAAATTGCTGCCCTTGCTCCTATTAATGCTAATAATTCAAAGCATTTTTACGGCAGGTGGTGAAGTCCTTATTTCTTTTCATGATATCAATATCTTGACTTCCAACGGTATTAATTCCGCCCTTTGTATCTTATTCAGGCTGCTTACCCTTTTTAGCTCGGCCATGATCATCATGACCAGTAGCTCCAAAGACTATGTCCTGGCCCTAACGCAGTTAAAAATCCCCTACGAAATAGCTTTTATGGTACTGGTAGCGCTTCGTTTTCTGCCTATTTTTATAGAAGAAATCAAAGATACCCTTGTTGCAATTCAACTCCGGGGGGTTGACCTGCAAAGGATACCCTGGAGGCACAAGATTAAATTTTACACGCGCTTTTTGGCTCCCCTGCTCTCCAGGGTGATGCTCAAGGCCCACCAACTGGCTATTACCATGGAAGCAAGGGCGTTTAGAGTATACCGGCGACGTACTTACCTGCGTCTTTTACAGTACAGTGTTGCAGACTATGTGGTGATGGTTTTTTTTGCAATAGCAACAATCGTGGTATTGGCTCGAGATTTTCTTTACTAGATACTCATATCGCCTGTGGCGTCGCCGGCAGGTAGTTTTCCACAACACTGCTGTAGGCGGAGTCACGTTGTATCAAAACACCAGCGATGTGTTCATTGTCAACCATATAGAATCCGGCGATGTGTTCATTGTCAACCATATAGAATCCAGCGATGTGTTCATTGTCAACCATATAGAATCCAGCGATGTGTTCATTATCAACCATATAGAATCCGGCGATGTGGGTGCGACTTTAGTCGCACAAAAGCTTTCGAAGCAGCTTCAGGCATATCTACATAGCCAACAACATTCTGCATCATTAGGGGACTATGTGCGAATAAATTCGCACCCACATTTTCGAGATTAATCTATGGGGGGTTTCACATTAAAATGGCAGAGGGTTATGGAGGTGGCAACCGGTGAAGCAAAAGAAATGGCGCGGTAAGCTCTTGATGCTTGTCCTGGGTTTGCTGGTGCTTACGGGTTTGTTTAACCTGACGGCGCCGGTGACTGTCCTTGCCGGTGAACCGGTAGCGCTTACAGTCACAGGGGATGGAGTGGCGACGAACCTGGAGCTGACCCTGCCCCAACTCCAGGCAATGGAACAATACCAGCAAGTTTACAGTGCAATCAACACCTGGCCTACCAAGAAATGGTATACAGGAGAAGGGGTTAAACTGAGAGACCTGCTTGATTCAGCGGGCATGAAAGAAGAGGCCACGCTAATTAAATTCACTTCGCAGGATAGCTTTACAGTGACCCTTACGGTACGGGAGGTAGTATATGATGATCGTTATTATTACCCGGGATTAACGGATAATCATGAGTTCTTCGGGCAGGTCCCCGGTTCTTCCGATGGCGCGGTAGAGGTAGAGCCTATCCTTGCCCTGGAAAGCGTCGAGGGCAGTGATAATCCTTCCTGGATGAATGATTCGAACGCATTGCTTTTGATGTTGGGGCAGCGGGCAGTCACCGAACAGAATGGTCAACTGTTTGTTAAGAAAGTAGAGAAAATTGAGGTGCTGACCACTGAGCCGGGTAAGTGGGATGAGCCGGAGGCGGAGCCGGGTGGTGGCGGGGTAGCCCCGGGGACTCTGGTAAAGCTGAGCAGCGTCAACAACGACGATGATAAAGTCTATTACACAACGGACGGCAGTACCCCCGACTTAAACAGCCCGATGTATAACTGGATTTCCAGCCGGTGGTGGTCATCAAGAGCGGATGAGCTGGACAGTATTAATCACCCGATCGAAATTACAAAGGACACCGTTATTAAGGCAATAACAATTGGACCCGGTAAGAAAAACAGTGATATTGTCACTTTCACTTACCAGGTGCCTGCCCCTCCAGCGTTGACAGCTGATGTTACAGATAACATAGTTGGACAACCGGTGGAGCTAACCTTTACGGAGGACGTGACCTGGCGGGCGGCAATCACCGGCTTGGACGTGGACGGTGTGGCGTTAAATGCTGAGGATTACTCGAAAGATACCGCCGGTGTGATCGCCATCAATGGAGAAGTGTTTAACATAGCCGGGGACTATGCCATTGTCATAAAGGCGGCCGGGTATGCGGACGCCTGTGTGACGCAGACAATAGGAACGGGATTGAACACTCCCCCGGCGTTGACGGCTGATGCTACGGATAACATAGCCGGGCAGCCGGTGGAGCTAACCTTTACGCAGGACGTGGCCTGGCAGGCGGCAATCACCGGCTTGAGCGTGGACGGCACGCCTTTAGCTGTCAACGATTACATAGTGGAAGAAGCTAAGCTGACCATAAAGGCTGGTGTGTTTAAGCAGGCCGGTAATTATGCTATAGCGGTACAGGCAACCGGTTACGCGGACGCCTGTGTGACGCAGGTAATAAAGGCGGCAGGTAATGGCGGTACGGTTGGTCCTGAGGAAGACGTAGTATTGACAATCACAGGAAATGGAGTGACGACTGAAAAGACGTTTACCCTGGCCCAATTACAGGCAATGGACCAATATGAGCACGTGTACAGTGCAATCAATACCTGGCCCACCAAGAAATGGTATGTGGGAAAAGGAGTTAAATTGAGCGACCTGCTCAATGAGGCAGGGGTCAAAAGCAGTGCCAAACAGATTAAGTTTAATGCGAGCGATAGCTTCACAGCGACCCTTACGGTACAGGAGTTGCTTAAAGACAGGCGTTATTATTTCCCGGGATTAAAGGATAATGATGAAGACCTCGGGCAGGTGCCCGGCTCTTCTGCGGGCAAGCAAGAGGTAGAGCCTATCCTCGCTCTGGAAAGCGCCGAAGGCAGTAAAAATTTTGACTATATGAACGATATAAACGCATTGCTTTTGATGCTGGGGCAGCGGGCAGTCACTGAACAGAATGGTCAATTGTTTGTTAAGAAAATAGAAAAAATTGAAGTTTCGACCGAAGCGCCGGAGGAGTGGGATGAGCCGGAAGTGGAGCCAGGCAGTGGCGAGGTAGCACCCGGGACGCTGGTAAAGCTGAGCAGTGCAGAAAACGACGTTGATAAAGTCTATTACACAACGGACGGCAGTTCCCCGACCCTGGACAGTCCGATGTACAACTGGATTGCCAGCCGGTGGTGGGCGTCAAGAGCGGATGATGTGGACAGTGTTAATCACCCGCTCGAAATTACCAAGGACACCACCATCAAAGCCAAAGTAATCGGTCCTGGTAGAAGGGACAGCAATGTGGTCACCTTTACCTACAAAGTAAAGGAAGACCCAATCAAGAGCAGTACCATTTCCCGTGAAGGGGGTATTGTAGAGTACGAAGAAGAGGGCGGCAGCAAAGCCGTCATTGAAATACCGTCTGGAGCACTGAAAAACGCTAATGCAGAGGTCGCAATTCAGAAAGTAACCGTCCCGCCTGCCGTACCTTCAGGTTTCAAGCTGCTGGGCAGCGTTTACGAGTTCCTTGTAGACGAAGAGAAAAGCTACAGCTTTGCTAAAGAAGTGACTATAAAGCTGAGCTTCGATCCCGGCGCTGTAGGCGAGGGGGAGACTCCGGCCATCTCCTACTACGACGAAGAATTGGAGAAGTGGGTAAACCTGGGAGGTGAAATATCCGGCAATACAATAACTATCCAGGTAGATCACTTCACCAAGTTTGCCGTAATGGTTGCCGGTGAGCCGGAGGTCGCTACCGGACTAATTACGCCTGGTGAAGGCGGTACCGTAAGTCTCGTCAACGAAGCCGCCATTGAAATACCTTCCGGGTCGCTGAATGGAACTGGCGCAGTAGAGGTGAAAATTGAGAAAGTTACCACCCCTCCCACTGCACCCGCAGGGTTCAAGTTTGCCGGCAGTGTGTACGAGTTCAGTGTGGACGGTAAGAGTAACTACAGTTTTGCTAAGAGCGTGATCATCTCGCTGAGCTTCGAGCCCGGTACTACAAGCGAGGGTGAGACCCTGGCCATCTACTGCTACGACGAAGAATTGGAGCAGTGGGTAAACCTGGGAGGTGAAGTATCCAGCAATACAATAACAGTCCAGGTGGACCACTTCACCAAGTTTGCGGTAATGATCGCCGTGCAGGAACCAGTTCTGACAGACATCGCCGGTCACTGGGCTTTTGATAACATCAACAAGCTCTTGGCCATGGAATGCATCAGCGGGTATCCCGACGGGACTTTCAGGCCTGATAATCCCATTACCAGGGCTGAATTCATCACTGTGCTGGTGAAGGCGTTTGAGTTTAAGCTTAAGGACGGCAAAAGCTTTGCCGACACGGCCGAACACTGGTCCGAAGAATATATCGCTACGGCCACAGCCGGCGGGATAGTAAACGGTTATGACGACGATACTTTTGGTCCGGACGACCATATTACCCGTGAGCAGATGGCCGTGATGACTGCCAAAGCAGCCAAAATAAATTCAGTAGCAGGAGAGCCCGCGTTTGCCGACAGCGGCAGCATTTCCGGGTGGGCGTCAGCAGCCGTTAACACTGCGACTGTAAATGGAATTATGAAGGGGTATCCCGATAACAACTTCCGGCCTCAGGGCAGTGCAACCAGGGCTGAGGCTGTGACGGTAATTATAAATGCGCTCAAAGTATCGCCGCATATGGTTGGAGGGGCAAACGCAGGGTGATATGGATAATCACTGAGAAAAAGGGGGGGGTACCATGCGAGCTGTTAAAAGGAAAGGAGCTACACCAGTGGCGGAAAAAAGACAGGCCATTAGTGTGAAGAAATTCCTTTGTTTGCTCCTGTTCGCCGCTTTGCTTAACATAACAGCTCCCGGTGTTGCCCTTGCCGAACAGTCAGACTCGATTGAAATCACCGGTGATGGAGTGACGACTCCAGTGACGTTAACCCTTGCCCAAATCCAGGCTATGGAACAATACCAGCATGTATATAGCGTTATAAACACCTGGCCCACCAAGAAATGGTATGTTGCAGAAGGTATAAAATTGCGTGATCTGTTTGCTTTAGCGGGTATTAAAGAAGATGCCATGCTGGTCAAGTTCATGTCAAACGATGGCTTTGAAGTTACGCTTACTGTTCAGGAGCTGTTAACAGACAAACGTTATTATTTTCCGCACTTAATGGATAATCACCCCAGCGACGGGGCTATCCCGGGCTCTCCGGAGGATGCGCAGGAGGTTGAGCCGGTCCTGGCCCTGAGAAGCGCTGAGGATAGTAACGACCCTGCCGGTATGAATGACAGGGACGCATTGCTCCTGATGCTCGGGCAACGGGTAGTTACCGAGCAGACAAACCCCTTATTTTTAAAATATGTAAATAAAATCGAGGTGCTAACTACTCCTCCGCAAAAATGGGATAATCCGAAGGCGGATACAGACAGCGGGGAGGTGCCTGCAGGCGCCCTGATAAAACTGAGCAATAAGCGTAATGACATGGATAAGATTTATTACACAACAGACGGCAGTACCCCAACCCTGGACAGTCCTGTGTTTAACATGAGCGCCAGCCGGTGGTGGCCGTTGCGGGATGATTTGGACAATGTCAACCAACCGGTACAAATTAACGAGGATACAGTTATCAAGGCCATAACCATTGGTCCCGGCAAGCTGGACAGCGAAGTTGTTACCTTCACCTACAAGGCTGATTTCACGGGCAGGGCAGCCGCTCAGGCAAAGCTGCCCGGTGGCCCGCCCACCGGGGTGACCCTGGACCAGGACACAGTCAACCTAAAAATTGGCAGCTCGTACGAGTTGGCGGAGACCGTAGGCCCGGGCAATGCCATAGACAAGAGCGTGAGCTGGAGTTCCAGTGATACCAGTGTGGCCACAGTGGATAACAGCGGCCTGGTAACGGTTGTTGGACCGGGCACGGCCGTCATTACTGTAAAAACAGTAACCGGAAACATGACAGCCACCTGCGTTGTGAATGGACCAAACCAGGACAGTAGCAGTGTTTCTCAAGAAGCTGAAGCGCAGCCCGATCCTCCAGTGGCGGAACCAGAGGCGCAAGCCCCAGCGGAAACGGAGATGGCAACCGGCGAGCCCAATAGCGCCAATGAGGTGCAAGAGGAACCCGATGAGCCGGAGGCGCCGCTAGAAAACTGGCAGTACCTGGCTGAAAAGGATACTTTGACCGGCAGTTCTACAACGTCAAAGGCCTCCTCAGAGCAGGTGGACAGCCAGCTTGTACAAGTATTCGCGATGCCGGTTGACGCTGGACCCGCGCAGCTGCAGTTGGAGCAAAATAATTTGGATATTTACGTAGCAGGAGTGCTGATTTTCCTATTCCTGTTCGGCGGAAGCAGAAGATACATGGAGTATACGAGGGAGGCAACAATGTGACAGTTTCTATGTTGGCGCCGCTTAGAGATACAATGCATACTATCTCGTCCGGTTTATTGATACCTACCATTGTCATCCTGCTGTCCTTATTGGCGGTGTCGGTGATTGAGTTGGGCAGCTTGCTGGTGGAGTCCTTCACTGAGCGACGCAAGCTGAAGGTCAATGTGCCGGAACTGGTAGAAGCTTTTCAGGGGAAGGATGCCGGGGAGATCATGGTCGAGCTCGAGAAGAGCAACCTGTTGCGGCGTCAGAAAGCAGCTCTCGGCGAGTTAAGCAAGCACGCAAATTTACCCGCTGCCTCCTTGCAGGCGCTAGCCCGCCGGCTGCTTGCCGGAGAGGAGCTGTATTATGAAAGGATCACTGCCAGGACGGACCTGATAGCGCGTCTGGGGCCCATGTTAGGATTGATGGCTACGCTGATTCCACTGGGACCGGGCCTGATTGCGCTTGGCCAGGGTGACACCAAGACCCTGGCAGAATCGCTGCTCACTGCCTTTGACGCTACAGTATCCGGCCTGGCAGCCGCCGGCGTTGCTTTTGCTATCTCCCGGCTGCGGAAAAGCTGGTATGAGGATTACCTGAGTGCTATGGAGTCCTTGATGGAAAGCTTACTGGAGGTGTTTGCCCGTGAAAGGCGGACTGAGGAGCAGTAGGCGCAGGACGCCGGCTGAAGAGGTCAATCCCCTTGAGGGTGCTATCAATATCGTGGATGCCATGTTGGTGTTTGCCTGCGGGCTGATGCTTTCGCTGGTCATCCACTGGAACGTCGACCTGGGCCAAACAGGGGAGCGTGTCAACCTGAATCGTGGCCAGGAAGTGACTCAGGAGCCGGATATACGGGAAGATTTGCTCGAAACTCAGGACCAGGGCAAGCTTTATGAAAAGATGGGCACGGTCTACAAAGACCCCGCCACTGGGCAGCTGTTCATGCTAACTGGTGAGTAAATGAACTTTCTTTAGTTTAATTTTGGTAATAAGCTGTTTTTGGTATTCCTATATGGAATGTGCGAATAAATTCGCACCCACATTTTCTCAGGAATAATCTATGGGGTTATGTTTGCAGGGTGATGTTACATATGATGAGGCTTTAGAAAGGAGAGTTTGGGAATGCAAGCAAAATGTCTGCAACGGAAAAAATGGTTTTATGGTCTATCCCTCACCGTACTTGGCCTGTTGCTTTTGGGTATGTTTAGCCTGGCTCCTGCGGTTGTCCTTGCCGCTGAGCCGGACACCCTTGAAATCACGGGCGATGCTATAACCACGCCTTTGAGTTTAACCAGGGAACAGCTCCAGTCAATGGAACAATACCAGCATGTGTACAGTGCCATCAACACCTGGCCCACCAAAAAATGGTATGTCGGTACAGGGGTTAAATTGAGAGACCTGTTTGAGCAAGCGGGGATGCTCGAGGAGGCCAGGCTGATCAGGTTTATTTCGAGCGATGGCTACACACTGACCCTTACGGTTCAGGAATTGTTAAAGGATAAGCGATATTATTTCCCAGGCCTTAAGGGTGATAACTTACAAGATAGTGACGGGCATACTCCCGGCTCTGCAGCGGAGGCCGAAGAGGTAGAACCTATTCTCGCGCTGGAAAGTGTTGAAGGCAGTAATAACCCTGAGTATATGAACGATTTGAATTCCTTGCTGTTGATGCTGGGGCAGCGGGCAGTTACCGAGCAAAATGGTAATTTATTTAGTAAATATGTCAATAAGATCGAGGTGCTTACAACAGAGCCGGAAAAATGGGACAACCCCCAGGCCAATCCGGTTAGCGGAGAGGTGCCCACAGGTTCCATGATAGCGCTGAGCAACGCCAACATGGATGACGATAAAATTTTTTACACAACAGATGGCAGTACCCCGACCATGAACAGCCCGATGTACAACTGGATTGCCAAGCGGTGGTGGTCATCACGGGCAGATGATTTGGGCAAGATTAATTGCCCGGTAGGACCCATTAATAACGACACAGTCATCAAGGCCATAACGATTGGTCCCGGTAAGTACGACAGCGATATCGTCACTTTCAACTATCAGGTTGCAGGGGCTGATCCCGCGCCCGGAACAGAAGAGCCGCAAAAGACAACTGGTTTAAACGATGTCGCAGGCCACTGGGCCCAGGATAATATTAATAAGCTAGTGGCGCAGGGTTGTATCAGCGGCTATCCCGACGGCAGCTTCAAACCCGACAGCACCATTACCAGGGCTGAGTTTGCCACCGTACTGGTGAAGGCGTTCAAGCTTGAGAATAATGCTGGCAAGACCTTTACCGACACTGCGGCGCACTGGGCTAAAGACTATGTTGCCACGGCAGCGGCAAACGGCCTGGTCAACGGTTATGCCGGCGGTACTTTTGGCCCGGACGACCTGATTACCCGCGAACAGGTAGCCGTGATGATCGTTAAGGCAGCCAAATTAGCGCCGGCAGCAGAAGCTCCTCAGTTTGCCGACAGCGACAGTATTTCCGTCTGGGCCGTTCAGGCTATTGCCGCCGCGACTGAAAACGAAATAATGAAGGGTTACTCTGACAATACTGTCCGGCCAGGAGGCAGCGCGACCAGGGCCGAGGCTGTGACGGTCATTATGAATGCGTTGGGTAACTAGTTGGAGAATACCAACAGAGGCAGTCGGCGCTTATAAATCTAAAGCTTAATTAATGGTGTGACTGGAAGTGAAACCTGGTGAAACTGAACAAAATTTTTCCCGGAATGAATTTTCTTCTGCTTGGCCTTGTTTTCATTGTTTGCATTTTACTGACTGCCGCCTGTAATGATGGGGCTGTGCAGCAGGATAAGGTTAGCGGCAATGAGAGCGATAAAGCGGTACTGGTTACCGGTAACGGTGTGATGAAAGAAACCAGATTGACCCTGGAAGAGATGCTGGAGCTGCCCGGCGCCCAATTTGAACACATATATTCCACCATCAATAACTACCCCGTGAAAAAGAAGTATGCGGTGAGGGGTGTTAAACTGGCTGCAGTGCTGAAAGCCGCAGGTGTCAAGGACGAGGCAAAATGCATTACTGTGAAGGGTAAAGACGATTTCGAGTGGTCTTTTACACGGGAGCAGCTGTTGAATACCCCAAGGTATTATTTCCCGGAAATAATGACGGGAGATCCGGCCGGCGCCCAACCGGTTGAGCCGGTTATAGGCTACGAGTATATAGAAAATAGTGATAATCTGAGCGAGGCCGGGGCGGACGATTTATGCCTGATCCTGCCCCAGGCGTATGTCGAGGAGCAGACCAACCACGCTTTTGTCAAAGGTGTCAGTGAGCTCCTGGTGACTGTAAAAGACCCGGGAAAATGGGAGGAAGCCACCGTCTTTCCCCAGGCGGAATATATAGCCTGCGGGGATATGGTAAAACTGCAGCATAAGGAACTTGGCAAGGTAAAAATGTATTATACCCTGGACGGCTCCACGCCGACCGAAAAAAGCACCCTATATAATCCCAGCACCTATCAGCCTGAATTGAACAAGCCTATTGAGATCGAGCGGGACACGACCATCAAGGTATTAGTTCAGGGTTTCGGTAAATATGACAGTGACATTGCTGAGTTTCGCTACAAAATCAAATAAGTATTAACGCATCACGGCCTTTTTCATGACGCGGGTTACGCTAAATTGACCTTCGCTATCGCTCAAGGGAGTACAGGTTCGAATTACATTGTTTGAGTCCTTATGCAAAGTATTGGCACACGTTGCTAACCAGGTGCCACGCATCAGGAAAATACCAGCAGCGATGTGGGTGCGATTTCAATCCCACGGCGCGTTAAGCACAGGACTTTTGTGGCTGGTGTAACATTTGTGCGAATGAATTCGCACCCACATTTAAAACATTTTAAAGAGTTACAAGGGGGTGATGTGATGCCTGAGAGCGTAAAGATTATATATTTTTATCTGGTCTTACTTCTGATATGTTTGGCCCTGGGCGGCTGCGCCGGGCAGCAAGCTTCCGAAGCCCGCAATCCGGAATATGAAAGCCAGAAGATTGTCGTCGAAGGCGATATAGACGAGCCCAAAGAGATAACTGTGGGAGAAATGCGGGTACTTTCCCAACAAAAACTTGATGCCAGCCTCACCCGTACCACAGGACTCCTGGAAGAGTTTAATGCAACCGGCCCTACCGTCAAGGACGTTCTGGAACACATGGGCATCGACTATCGGGATTATAAAGGCATCGGCTTTACCGGGAAGGACAACTATTATTGCCTGGTGACACCGGAGATTATGGCTGAATATGAACCGGTTCTGGCTATAACCGTCGATGGGCAAAGTGAACTGTCAGAAGAGCTTCGGCCCGCTCGGTTGTGCGTGCAGGGGGAGTTCGGACCCTACTGGGTGAAAATGGTCGACAGGATTGTTTTGTACAAGGAGATCCCGGAGAAAGATATTACTTCCATATGGGTCTTTAAAAACCTGGCGGAAGGGATTGAACCCTACCAGTATGAGTATTACGGCAGTCAAGACGACGCCATTGAATTGGCCCAAATCTTTTCCCGCTTTGATAATGTCGACAGCAAGGCCTTCTTTACGATGAAATCAGCGGATGGTTTCAAGAAGAATGAAGCGATGAACATGGTTACCCAGCGCTATTACATCAAAGTTACAGGTGAGGGCGCGCCAATGAATATGGCGCCTAACATTAAGCTGGGCATGAACGTCATGCATATCGCCTGGTTTTCCACCAATGCGGACGCAGCATTTTTCCCGGAGGAAATAGTGGAATTAACCGGGGAGGAGCAAGCAGGCGCCCAAAAAGGTGTTACTTTAAGGGCTATTTTGGAGGAAATCGGGCTTACGGATATTGACAAAAAACAGTTTGAGGTAATAGGTGCAGATGGTAATAGCGTTAAGGTAAGCGGGCAGGAACTTAACCAGGGGATTCTGCTCATCAAGGATGACGGCTCCTATCCGGTGGTCTGGACTGAAGGAGAAGGGCTGAACCCCATTGATAACTTGATGCGTATTCGCTCTAATTAAGGATAGCGGTCCGTGCCTGGCTATCGCGGCGCTCAAGTATGCGATAAGGGGACACGGCTGCCTGTTAATGTTCCCGATTAAGCTCTTTAAAAGAATGGGAGAGGTGTTGGTGCCATTAATGCATAGGTTGCTTAAAGCAATAGGTCTGCTTGCGGTATTGCTAGTCGCATGCTTGAGCTTGCTGACCGGGTGTCAGGGGCAAAATCAGAATCAGCCTCCGGCTGCAACCGTCACAACGCCGGAGAGTACCGGCCAAGAAACCGGCAACCCCGGCAGTGAACCTGGCATACTGACAATCACGGGAAACGGAGTAGAGCATGAAACCAAATTTACCCTCGATGAACTGAAGAGCATGCAAGACGCCCTGGCCGGCGCCTGCTACTCGGCCGTAAACAACTGGCCGGCCAAAAAATTCATTGTCGGTAAGGGTGTTCAGGTCTCCCACTTGTTGCAAAAGGCCGGTATTAAAGAGGACGCGAAAACGATTGTCTTCAGGGCCGCGGACGGTTATAACGCCAGTTTTACCAGGGAACAGCTGGACGAAAAACGTTTTTATTTTCCGAACTTGATGAAATACAGTACGGAAGGGGCAGTGGAAGTTCCTTCAATCCTGGCCTGGGAGTATGAGGAGGACACCTCTGATTTGAGTGAGGCAACCAGCGGTAAACTGCGCCTGCTTATAGGGCAGATCACATTGCATGATGTGGCCACCGCCGCCTTCGTTAAAGGTGTGACAACCATCGAAGTATTGACAGCGCCACCCGGCCAGTGGAGTACGGTAAAAGCCGAACCTGCGCCCGGAAAGGTAAAGCCGGGCACAGAGGTTGTATTAAGCCATCCCCAGAAGGATCTCGTCAAGATATATTACACACTTGATGGAAGTGCGCCGGATGTGCAGAGCTTGCTATATAATCCCAGCACCTCCTACTTCCAGCCGGACCTGAATAAACCGATCCCGGTTAACCAACCAGTTACCATCAAAGCCGTCGCAATTGGTTGCGGTAAGTACAACAGCCAGGTAGCAACGTTTAAATATGAATAAGCAATAGACAATCATGCCGCTAGCGGCGCCACGTAGCATGAAACGTGTTTAGAATAGTAGTTTCCTGCTGCTAACATGGCATCGGCAGAGAATGAGACTAAGCGATGTGGGTGCGAGTTCAATCGACCACGGCGCGCTAGCGCCGGATTTGTGGGAACTCACACTAATTTATGCGGAGCAGTTTAAGGGACTGTGCGAATGAATTCGCACCCACATTTTTGGGGTGCACTCTTTGAGGAGAACACTGTGTGTATTCAGAGCGGGTAACAGTACCCAAACGGAGCAAGGATGTGGAACTCAGGTATCAGATGGGAGTTGGGAAAGTGTGCGAAAATACGTAACCTTGGTGCTTGCTGCAGCTATCCTGGTTTTAACGGTGACCGGCTGCTCTTCCGGTAATTCAAAAAAAATGACAGCCCCCCAAAAGGAGGCTTTACAGGAGTTACTCAAAAGCGAACAAGAAATTAGTGACGAAGCAATAAAGGGCATTGAGCTGCCGGAGGCAGTAGGTAAGAAGTTCCCAGCCGTTAAAAAGGCTTTTGTAGTAAATTACGGAGAGAAAGAAGATTACGCTTTTTTATCAAGTCCTTTGGGCTACAGGAGCGTAATTGACCTTTTTATTGTAATAGATGGTGAGAAAAATGAGGTAATGGGGATCAGCGTATTGCAGCAGGATGAGACACCCTTATACGGCGGGGATAGCCTGACGAAAGATTGGTTTTTAAACCGGTTTAATAACAAAAGTGCCAACACGTATTTAAACAGAGTGGTCATGGAGCCATCCCAGCCAAATGATATTATCCAGATAACCTGTGCCACAGTAAGCTCTCAGGCAGTAATTAACGGGGTCAATGCCGCAATGGGGACCTATCGTGAAGTGGTTCTGGGGGAGGAAGCACAGCCGGTACCCCTGAAAGTAGAAGGGTTTGTCACGGAGATCAAGTAAGGACCCCGCTACCATGTAACCCGGGAGTGTTAGCCTGATTGGCGAATGACCCACACGATTTTAGAAAGAGCCAGTTTAGTTTTGTGGGATATCCTCCAGTCCGCTTTCGGCCATGGTAATGCATAAAGGAGTAATGTCGATGGTGAACAAGGTGGTAGACCAAAAGAAAGCTCTCTATATAGTGATTGCCCTACTGGTTATTATTGTTGCTGTATTTGCGTTTTTGAACCGGGAGAATGGAGACCTGCAGGAAGATCAGATTTTAATTAAGTCCGGCGATACCGTCTTAGGCGTCCTGACAGTTGCTGATTTGCAGAAACTGCCGGCGGCGCAGAAGAAGATGGTGGTTCAATCCACCAGCGGCATGACGAAACACGAGTTTACAGGTGCCCTGCTATTGGACGCCTTAAACAGCATCGATCCCGGGCTGTCCCAAAACTATACCAGGATTATTACCAGGGGCATCGATAGCTACACCTCAGGTGTGGAAATGTCTGAAGTCCTGCGGCCGAATAATGTGTTTATTGTTTACGCCGACTATGGCAAACCGTTAAAAACCAAGACTGGTGGGGAGGGAGCCATGCAAATCATTATTTACCAGGATGAGTTTGGGCAGCGCTTTACCAATTTCCTCACAAGCCTGGAGCTGCAATAATAATCAAGGAATGGTAAAGTCAAATTTAATACATTTCCGAGCCGAATGACCTAAGGGAGACTATGGTTACCGGCCTATAGGGTACGTGGGAAACTGCCGTGCCTCCCATTGTGGAAAGGAAACATAAGCTGGTGTACTTTTTGGCTTTGTCCCTTTCAAACAATGGGGCAAAGCTTTTTTGCTTTAAAAATCCTTCCGGCCTGTTGTATGCAAAGCATAAACGCAAGTATTTGCCGCCGGGGAAACGGGGGGGGTGAACAGAGTTCACACATATGCACAGGGGGTAGCGCAGGTAAACATTTTGCTTTAAGTATTTGACAGAGGGGAGTGAGAATATTAGCGCTGAATCCTGTGCTGGTAGGTATGAAGTGGTTAGTTAACAAACTGAATATCTGGGTGTTACTTTTTCGTGTATTACGCTATTTAAAAGAGAGGAGGAGTTTGTGTGCGAGTTTTTAGCAAGCAAGGGTTAGGAAAACTAGTGTTTATATTTTTAATGCTGGGTTTATTTCTCGGCTTAGGCGGTACTATGCCTGCAGTTGCTGCCGAAATATCGGTAACGGTGACCGGAGACGGGGTAACAACGCCTACCACTTTTACCCAGGCTGATTTGGAGGCTATGGATCAGGTCCAGGCCTGCTATAGTTCGATTAACACCTGGCCTACCAAAAAAATGTACGTAGCTGAGGGTGTCAGGCTGGCTGATCTGTTAACAGTGGCCGGTGTCACATATGATGCCAATTTGATTAAAATAAGGTCAACTGACGGTTTTTCGGCCACATTCACCGTTAAAGAACTGCTGGAGGATACCCGCTACTACTATCCTGGATTGCAGGACAACCATGAGTATTTTGGCTATATACCGGGATCCATGGATGGGGCTGTTGAGGTGGATACCATTCTAGCCCTGGCCAATGCGGAAGGCGATAACTTTAACTATTTGGATGATCGTGATGCCCCCATATTCATGATGGGGCAGCGATATATTACCGAACAGACTAACAGCGCTTTTGCCAAATATGTGGGCACTATTGAAGTTACCACAGGTACTCCAGATAAATGGGAAAATCCTGTGGCTGCGCCGACTGCCGGAACCGTTGCGGCGGGTACAAAGGTAGCTTTGAGTACCTCCGATATGGACGGGGATAATATCCATTACACCACGGACGGCAGCGAGCCTACCTTTGAAAGTCCCATGTATAACTGGATTAAAAAACGGTGGTGGAACTCCCGGTCGGATGACCTGGCGACAATCAATCACCCGATTGATGTAAACCAGGATATAACCATCAAAGCGGTAACAATCGGTTTCGGTAAGGAAGACAGCGATATCGTTACCTTTGAGTACCAGATTCCCAGTGTAGATGTTACTGGTGTAAGTATTGCAGAGGACGATCAGGCGCTGGAGGTTGGCCAAACACGCCAGCTCACCGCCGTCATTGAACCGGAAAATGCTACGGATAAAGATGTTGGCTGGTCAACGAGTAACGAGGCGATAGCTACAGTCAGTGAATCCGGTCTGGTGACTGCAGTATCTGAGGGCACCGCGGAGATAAC
Organism: Desulfotomaculaceae bacterium; assembly: GCA_028702695.1. Lineage (GTDB taxonomy): Bacteria > Bacillota > Desulfotomaculia > Desulfotomaculales > Pelotomaculaceae > Pelotomaculum_C. The sequence goes on along the minus strand of JAQVOH010000003.1, from coordinate 86,366 downwards.
GGTTACCACTGTGGATGGAGACTTCACAGACACTATCACAGTCACTATCACGCCTGCGGAAGCGAAGACCTGGTACGTTGATGACTCCGGCAGCGCCGACTTTACCACCATACAGGCGGCCGTGACGGCAGCCGGCGCCGGTGATACCATCATCGTAAGGGATGGTACCTATAGCGAAAACGTGGTTGTAGACAAAAGCCTGGTAATTCAGTCTGAAAACGGGGCAGACCAGACGATTGTTCAGGCGGCTGCTTCAAATGCTGATGTTATCAAAGTGACAGCAGCGAACGTTACCATTGACGGGTTTACCTTATCCGGAGGCAAATCAGGTATAGTAATTTGGGGTTCATCCAGCAGCTCTTGCACCGTAAAAAATAACTTGAGCAGTGGAAACAATCAAGGGATAAGCATTGAAGCACTTGCCAGCAGCAACACAGTTTCCAACAACGTCGTTACTCAAAGCGGCAGCTATGGTATTTACCTGACCAATACGACCGGCAACTCCATAACCGGCAACACCTGCTCTAACATTACGGGCAGCGAATATGTTTATGCTCTTTACCTGGCAGATAATGCTGATAACAATACCGTCAGCGGCAACACATCAGACTCAAATAATATCGGCATAAGAGTTAAGGCCGCAGACTCCAATTCAATCTTTAACAACACTTTTTCAAACAACAATTTCGGCATGGAGATTGCCACAAAACCTGTCAGCAATGTTATCTACCTGAACAACTTCACCGGCAATACCAGCGGTCAGCTATCCGCAGGGTATGGCGCTATTGCTGGCAACTTCTGGAACTCCCAGGTGGATCAGACATACATGTTCAACGGCGCCCAGTATACCGGCCCGGTGGGTAACTACTGGAGCAGCTATACCGGCGCAGACGCAGATGGCAACGGCATCGGTGATACGCCATACCAGACAATCTCGACCGATAATGACAACTACCCACTGATGGGGCAGTGGCAAGATGGTGTTATCACTGCTCCGGCAGTAGCTCCGGAAGCGGCTTTCACCGCTGATCCAACCTCAGGAGATGCTCCACTTACCGTGCAGTTTACCGACCAGTCAACCAACACACCGGCATTCTGGGAATGGGACTTTGATAATGACGGCACTGTGGATTCTACCGAGCAGAATCCGTCCTATGAGTACATCTCAGCCGGCACTTACTCAGTCAAGCTCACTGTGACCAATAGCATCGGCAGCGACGATGAGGTCAAGACCGATTACATCACGGTGACCGGGGCGCAGTCAATTGATGTCCTCTACGACGGGACAGTTACTTTAACACCTGAAAAGACTTTTACCGTTAAGGCCTATAACTCTGAGACAGATTACACTGTTGACGAGGACACCCCAATCGGTGCGCTTCAGGCAGCCGCAGATGCCAGTGACTTCGAATATGACGTTACTGATAAAAATTACACAGCATCGGGCGCTCTTCTGTTGGACAACGTAGGAGACTATCCTTATGTAAAAGGGGGTAGTCAGTGGTATGCCTATGTTAACGGAGATTACAAGGATGGCTATAACAATGCCGACGGCGCCTTGAACCTGATTAAGCTTGTTAATGGTGATAAGGTTGAGTTCTACTACGCCGCCGGTATAACTGATGAGACTGATTTTAATGCTGTAAAGGCAGCAGCCACCGCCGCAGTGAAAACCGTTGTGTCAATTTCTGCGGCTGACGTCCTCTATGAAGGGACTGTTACTTTAACACCTGAAAAGACTTTTACCGTTAAGGCCTATAACTCTGACACAGATTACACTGTTGACGAGGACACCCCAATCGGTGCGCTTCAGGCAGCCGCAGATGCCAGTGACTTCGAATATGACGTTACTGATAAAAATTACACAGCATCGGGCGCTCTTCTGTTGGACAACGTAGGAGACTATCCTTATGTAAAAGGGGGTAGTCAGTGGTATGCCTATGTTAACGGAGATTACAAGGATGGCTATAACAATGCCGACGGCGCCTTGAACCTGATTAAGCTTGTTAATGGTGATAAAGTTGATTTCTACTATGCTGACGGTATAACTGATGAGACTGATTTTAATGCTGTAAAGGCAGCAGCCACCGCCGCAGTAAAAACCGTTGTCTCAACAGACGGTGATCCTGATGATTGGACTCTTCAACTTTCCGGGGCAAAGAATGCTTCCGTAACCAAAGCCCAATTCGAGGAAGCTCTGGCCTGTTCTTCCTCGGGCCACCAGGTGTCCTGGACCGATGATGACGGCAATGTCTGGGGTGGTGTGCCTCTCTGGCTGCTCGTTGCCATGGTCGACGATGACCCCGATGTTGGTTCTGACCACATCAACTTCAACGACGCTCTCGCCGCCCAGAACTATGAAGTAAACGTTATAGCAGGCGATGATTGGGCCGCAACTCTTGACAGCGCCGCTATCGCCCGCAACAATGGTTATATTGTTGCCAATACCCTTAACGGAGACCCGCTTCCGCTTAAGACCGAATCGGATAAAGGCTGCTGGCCACTCTTTCTGAAAGGTTCTGCTGTATTTGGCGGACAACAGGTAGGCAACATTGTTCGCATCGAGCTGACAGGGCTTCCAGCCCCGCAAGAAGGATGGACCCTGGAAATGCTGGGGGATGTAGGTGATACCATCACCCAGGAGGAGTTTGAAGAAGGACTTGCCTGCACCGGTTCAGGTCATTACCAGGAATGGACCGATAATGAGGGCAACGTCTGGTCCGGCGTACCCCTGTGGGTGCTCTTAGGCGTGGTGGACGATATCGAGACAGGCAGCCACTGGACTTTCAATGATGCCCTGGCTACAAACGGTTATTCTGTAAAAGTAGTTGCCGGAGACGATTTTTTCAAGACCTTTGACAGTGCAGCTGTAGCCGGAAGTAACGACTTTATCGTTGCTAACAAGATGAACGGTGAGCCGCTAACCGAAGCAGGGCCACTGCGCCTGGTGGGTGACGGTGTTACCAAAGATGATGGGTCCCTTAGCGGCGCCAGCGTCGGCAATATCGAAAAGATAGAAATACCCGAGCTGCAGACACCTGCGGCTGAGCCCGGAAGTTGGAACCTTACTCTTAACGGTAAAATTAGTGATGTCTTTTCACAGGCTGAATTTGAGGCAGGCCTGGCATGCCCAAGCTCGGGACACCTTGCAGAATGGACTGACGGTGACGATAATGTCTGGTCAGGTATACCTCTCTGGTTCCTGGCAGGCTGGGTAGATGACCGTCAGCCACACGATTATAATGCCAACCAGGCAACGGCTGGTTACACAATTCTGGTGAAAGCCGGAGATGGCTACACCAAGGATTTTGCCAGCGCGGAGGTTGCCTGGAGCGACGACTATATCATTGCGAATAAAATCAACGGAGCACTACTTACTGAATCAGGGCCACTGCGCCTGGTCGGCGCCGGTGTCGCCAGCGCTGAAGGGGCCCTTAGCGGTAAAAGCGTTGGGAATATCAAGGAGATTGAATTAACGTCTTTTGAGACTTCCCAAGCCATACCCGGAGTCCATATCATCAAGTACGCTGAAGACGGTGTCACCATCATTGACGAGATTACGGTTGATTATCAATGGATGGAGAATGAGAGTGGGCTTGACGTGATTGGAGACGGGACAACGGTATACCGCTACGAGGGAATTACGAACGACCCGGATGATGTATGGGACGCTGACGAGACATATCCCGGCGGTTATAAGATAGAAAATGCTGTTAAGGGTACCCGCATCAAAGACCTTTGTGAGCTTGTGGGTGGCATGGGAGCAGGGACCGAAATAGTACTGGTTGCTGAAGACGAGTACGAGACCAGGCTTCCTTATTCCTCTATATACACAGATCCTTCGGTGCAGGCTCGCCAGGGAGACGCTATTCTGGCCTGGTGGGCTGACGGAAAATACGTGCCTGATTATAAAGATGGCATGCGTTTATTCTTTACGCCGGATGACCATATTTACGGCCAGTGGGATATGCACGAAACGCTGTCTGAAAACTACTGGCATTACTATTATGGTGGTGGTGTCCAGTATCCCTCTTGTGCCGGCTTATCAGCAAAATTAATTGATAACATCGAGATATACTCCGTACCTCAGGGCGATTGGACACTGGAGCTCGACGGCCAGGATGTCGGTGGTATGAGCTATGATGTAAGCAAAACCTATTTTGAATCGGCTCTCGCCTGTCAGTTCGGCGCTAACCACAAGGCAACCTACACCGATTCTCAAAACCGGGTCTGGGAAGGCATGCCCCTGTGGTTCCTCGCCGGCTTTGTCGATGACGCTGACCAGCATTCCGATAACGCCTTTAATGATGCTCTGGCAGCGGCTGGGTACCAGGTGGTAATTACCGCAGCCGACGACTATTCGGTAACTATCGATAGCGCTGACATTATCCGGAACAGTGACTACATTATCGCCAATACCCTGGACGGAGCCCCGATACCTGAATCTGATGACAACTGGCCGCTCCGGCTTGTTGGACCGGCTGTCACCGGAGGTATATCGATTTCACAAATTGAAAGTATCAAGTTGGTAAGCTCAGGGACGGGTAATCCGGTCTACACAGTTACACCTGAGGCCGATGCTGCTTATACCGCAGGGACAACCCAGGACGGCATCAATACCATGACCGTTAAGGACGGCGTAACAGGGTTTAAATACTTCGCGGTCAGTGTTACTCCGGTGACTTCTCATAATGGCAATGAAACAGTGATTTTTGCTCACTTTAGAAACGGCAGCCAGCTCGGGCTAAACGCCACTAGAGCTGATTTCGACCAGGTTGAAATGGCCCAGGCCGGTTTTAATGTCATATCTGGTGATGTGATCAAGGCTTACATTGTTGATGATTTGACCAATGCGGTTAACTTCAACCCGACGATTCTGCAATAAATTCCTGACGGAGTGGGTGACTAATGCAGCATTTGTGCGAATGAATTCGCACCCACATCTATTGAATACAGCTCATGGTAGCCCTTGACATGGAGCCTTAAGCCCGTGTTGCCAATATACAAAGCGCAAACAGTTTCGCCTTAGCTGGTATCAATTAAGGCTAACACGGGCTTTTCCATATCAAGGTCTGCGCTTTGCTCTAATTAACGGCTTGGATTAGTACACAAATATATGTTAACCTACTCAAAACAATGAGGAGCCAATAACAAGTGGTGCTCCTGATGGCCAAGAGATGTGCTGGCTGGTTGACTTGCTGATAACTTCGTTGGCCTAGCCATCAAAAGAGGTCTGAATTAGTAGGGAGTGGTAAGAAATGAAGTTCAGGATGATAGCGTATCTCCAAATAGCATTGATGCTATTTATGTTATGTGTTCCTTCTATTTCCATGTCCAGTACTTTAAATGAAACAAGCCTGGTGTTAAGTCAAGCTAGCGCAGCAGTAGGCGAGATCGTGACTGCATCGGGCACGGCAGCTCCAAACGCATGGGTACCCTTAAAAGTAATAGACGCGGCACAGAGCATAGTAGTATTTGATACAACGAAAGCAGACGCAAGCGGAAATTACAGCATAGACTTCGTTATACCGGCAGGCGCCGCAGGCACATTAACGGTAATTGCCGGTGAAGGTAGCAACGTAGCTACCAGGAATCTGACTATAACAGGTACACAGCCGCCTGACACGGAAGCACCGGTTTGGGTTGGCGGCAGCCTGACAGCATCTAATATCGGGCAGGCCACGTTGACCTTGAGCTGGAGCGGCGCGTCGGACAACGTGGGAGTGACTAGTTACAACATATACCAGAATGAAACACTGCTAACCAACTGGAGCGTCAATTGCATCTATACATTCATTGGCGGTGGTGGCAGTGGCAGTGGTGGTGCACCAATTGGCAACAGTTATATTGTCACCGGGTTGAGTCCGGGTACCCAGTACACCTTTACCGTTCAGGCGGTAGATGCAGCAGGCAACGAGAGTAAGGATGGCCCCAGTGCTACTGTGACCACCCTGGAGCCTCAAACAGTCACCTTGAACCTCAGTAAAGCTGAAGCAGCGGTAGGAGAGACAGTGACTGCATCAGGCACGGCAGCTCCAAATGCGTGGGTACCCATAAAAGTAATAGACGCAGCACAGAGCATAGTAATATTTGATACCACGAAAGCAGACACAATTGGAAATTACAGCATAGACTTCATCGTTCCCGCAGGCGCCACAGGCACATTAACGGTAATAGCTGGTGAAGGAAGCAACGTAGCTACCAGGAACCTGACTATAACAGGCACACAGCCGCCTGACACGGAAGCACCGGTTTGGGTTGACGGCAGCCTGACATTCTCAAATGTGGGGCAGAATACGTTAACCTTGAGCTGGAGCGGCGCGTCGGACAACGTGGGAGTAACAGGCTACAAAGTCTATCAAGATGGTGTTTTACTAACCGAAACCCCGGCAACCGGGACCAGCTACGGAGTTACGGGGCTCAGCGCAGACACTGAGTACACCTTCAAGGTGGAGGCAGGAGACGCGGTCGGCAACTGGAGCACAGACGGCCCCAGCGTTACCGTTAATACAGTGCCGGATTATACACCCATCATCGTAGAATATATTGTTAATATTAATGGAAATGAAGTGCAAACAGACGCACCCTTTGTTGAATTAAACAGTATAGTGATGGGCTCTGTCAGATGTGTGGTTACATCTCTTGGAATTCCAGAAGAACAAGTTGTGTGGAATGAAGCAAAACAACAGCTCATGTTGATGTTGTTGGATAAAACCCTTGTTTTATCACTCAATAGTACTTGCGGTACTTTGAATGGAAGTCAGGTTTCTTTGCCTGTTCCACCGATTCTTTATAATGATAGAACCATGGTTCCCCTGCAGTTTGTTGTCGAGGCATTTGGAGGAACAATAGAGATAATTAAAACTGTAGCTGCTCCAACAGTGTTTCCCTGTGGCGGGGCGGCGGTGGTAGCCGGGGTTACCCAGCTGACCCTAACGAATACCACCAGTGGTGCGACAATTCACTATACCCTGGATGGTAGCACACCGACCATGAGTAGCCCGGCATACAATGGACCAATCACCATCAGCGAGGCAGTCATGCTCAAAGCCATCGCTGTCAAGGCCGGCTTGAGCGACAGTGACCTTTTGATAGCATCTTACACTATTGCTGAGCCAATAGTAGAACCGGAGGTTACTGTAAAACCTGACGGTTCCAACAAAGAGCTTTCCATAACCCAGGATACACTAAACTTGTCCGAACCGGTCCAAATCAACGTACCCAGCGACGTGAAGGATGCGACAATCAGCGTGACTGAGCTAATGAATGAGCCCGACCCTGATACTGGTACGGTGAGCACCGGCTCCCTGCCCGCTCTGAACATTGATGCCAGCACGGACCTAAGCGCGACGGCCCCCGTGAAGTTGGAAATCCCTGCAGGAGCAAGCATCAGCGCACCTGCGGGCTGGAATGGTACGATCAACGTGCCCAGGGTACAGGAGAACAGCTCCGTGCAGGTAACCCCTGACGAAGGCATGACAGCCACAGTTGATTCAGTCATTGAAGTAGGCTTTGGCGATGTGCCGCTGACCTTCACCAAGGCCGTGCGTATCCTAATTCCCGACCGGGCCGGCAAAGATGCGGGATATTTCCGCGATAACCAGTTTTACAAGATCAACAGCTTGACGCCGGGCGCCTTAGACACTCAAGAATGGGCAGATAATAACCTACCCGGCGGCGGAGACGGTAAGCTTGACGTTGGTGACGACCTGGTCATCTGGACCAAGCACTTTACCAGGTTCGCCACCTATACCCAAACTAAAAAATCCACAGGCGGTGGCGGTGGTTCGTCACCACAGGCAGTTATCTCCACCACCGGGAAAGCTACAGTCAAACCCAGCGTCGGCGGTACGATCAGCCTCGGTGATGAAGCCACCATTAAAGTTCCGGCCAACGCGCTGACCGGAACCGGTGCAGTGGAAGTAAAAGTACAGAAGTTATCCATGCCTCCCGTCGTACCGGCTGGCTTTAAACTGGCCGGCAGTGTGTATGAGTTTAGTGTGGGTGGCGAAAACAGTTGCAAATTTGCCAGAGATGTAACCATCATACTCAGCTTCGATCCAGAAGTCCTGGGACCGGAAGATATCCCGGCAATTCATTACTACGACGAAACCCTGAGCCAATGGATAAACATCGGCGGTACCGTTTCCGGTAATACCATAACCGTGCAGGTGGATCACCTCACCAAATTTGCTGTGATGGTTGCCGACGAACAGGAAGAGCAGCCCATATTGAATGACATCGCTGGTCACTGGGCAGCGGACAGCATTAATCAGCTGGTTGCTGCGGGTACCATAAATGGATTTCCTGACGGCAGTTTCAAGCCCGAAAAAAATATAACCAGGGCAGAATTCGCTACAATACTGGTAAAAGCGTTTGAGTTGGCATACCAGGACGGTAGAACATTTACAGATACAGCCGCTCACTGGGCCGGAGATTACATTGCGGCAGCCGCAGACAACGGAGTGGTCAACGGTTATGAAACAGGCGCCTTTGGCCCGGATGACCTGATTACACGCGAGCAGATAGCTGTGATGGTTGTCAAAGCCGCGAAGCTTTCAGCATCGGCAGGAGAGCTCCGGTTTGCTGACAGCTCCGATATCTCCGGCTGGGCCAGAGAGGCCATTGTTACCGCGACACAAAACGGGGTTATGAAAGGCTACCCCGACAATACCATTCAGCCACAGGGTAATGCCACCAGGGCGGAGGCTGTTACGGTGATTGTGAATGCGTTGAATAGCCGGTAGGTCTATATTAAGAGGAGTGACGAAGATGCGGCTCAAGATATTAGTATATCTCCAAATAGCATTAATGCTGCTGATGTGTGTCCCTGCTATGGCGATAGCAAATACTTCAAATGAGATTACCCTGTCGTTAAGTAAAACTACAGCCTTAGTTGGCGAAAACGTCACAGCTTCAGGCACAACGCAAGCAAGCGCATGGGTTCCACTCAAAGTGATGGACGCGGCAAATAGTATATTAATATTTGATACAACGAAAGCAGGTGTAAACGGCAATTACAGCATAGACTTCGTTGTACCGGCAGGAGCCGCAGGTACATTAACAGTTACTGTTGGTGAAGGCAGCAACATAGATACCGGGAGCCTGATTGTAACTGGCACGCCACCGGTTGACACAGAAGCCCCGGCATGGCCTTCTGGAACATTGAGCGGGACAAGCGTGACCCAAACAGGACTGACCTTAAGTTGGAGCGCGGCGTCAGACAATGTAGGAGTAACTGGCTACAAGGTGTATCAGGACGGAATAGCTAAATATACAGTTAGCGGGTCGACCCTGACCTGCAACGTCACCGGCCTGACTGCCGGTACCGGTTATACCTTTAAAGTAGAAGCTGTTGACGCAGCCGGCAACTGGAGTATAGACGGCCCCATTGCTTCAGTCACAACCAATAGTGGCAGCAGTAGTGGCGGTGGTAGCAATACACCGCAACCGGTTAACAGCACTACCGGAGAAGCTGTTGTAAACTCGGATGCCGGTGGAAAAATCAGTCTAGGCAGTGATGTTTCAGTCAATATTCCGGCCAACGCCTTAACAGGCACGGCTAAAGTAAACGTCACTATTGAGAAGGTTAGCGGGCCGCAAGCTGCGCCTGCAGGCTTCAAACTGCTTGGCTCCGTTTATGAATTCAAAGCAGGTGGCAACGAAAGCTATAGTTTCAACAAACCGGTCAGCCTGACTTTTACCTTTGATCCTGCCTCCTTAAGCCCGGGCGAGATCCCGGCGATCCATTACTACGACGAAGCCTCAGGCCAGTGGGTAAATATCGGCGGTACCGTATCTGGTAATACCATAACCGTAGAGGTGAACCACTTCACCAAATTTGCCGTACTGGCTGCTGGTGTGCAAGAAGGTAAACCCGCATTGAACGATATCGCCGGTCACTGGGCTGCGAATAACATCAACCAGTTGGTTAGCCTAGGCGCTATAAACGGTTATAACGACGGCAGCTTCAAGCCTGACAACACGATTACCCGGGCCGAGTTTGCCACTGTGCTGGTGAAAGCGTTCCAACTGACCTCTCAGGACGGTAAAATTTTTGCGGATACAGCCGGTCACTGGGCTAAAGATTACATTGCGACAGCAGCAGCTGCGGGTGTGGTCAACGGCTATGACGCCGATACCTTCGGGCCGGATGCTATGATCACCCGCGAGCAGATGGCGGTAATGCTTGTCAAGGCCGCAAAGCTTGCTCCGGCTGCAAGCGAGACCCAGTTCGCCGATAGCGGCAGCATTTCCGGATGGGCTGAAGAGGCCATTGCTACCGTGACGGGAAACGGGATCATGAAAGGGTACCCTGATAACACCATTAAGCCCGGTGGCAGCGCTACCCGGGCCGAGGCTGTTACGGTCATTGTAAATGCGTTAAACAAATAAGTGGCAGGTAATGAAAGCCCCGGACCTAAGGGCAGAGATTCTGAGACATGAAGTATACAGCGGGAAGGGGAGTAAATCAACCCCCCTTTCCGCTACCCATATGTGAATTTCAGATGGTTTATTACTAGTAGAAGCATCGGCTTAACGTGAATATTTAGTAAGCCAGGTGGAGGCCTGGTGTTATCGTTAGCGAACGACTTGCGCAGCGCCGTTAGCAGCACCCGGCGAAGCTGAGGGTAACCGAACTGCGACGCGAAACCAGCGGTCAACTAACGCTACGAATAAGAGTAAAAGTAGTTTAGTGGTTAACAGGTTTGATTAATAACCAGTCTACCGCTGCCTTTGCAGCGAAGCTAGTTCGGTCCGAAGCGAGCCGTGGTGCTGCCGGCGCGGAGCACTGGAGTGAGCGTTGATAACACCGTGCCTCCACGAGGCCATGTGCGAATGAATTCGCACCCACATTTACTCTTTATGTGAACCATGTGTAAAATTGTATTATATTGTGGAATAAAAGGAGTAACTGATATGAGACCTGGATTTAAATACGGCCAGTTAAATATACCGGCAGTAAGAAGCAGTTTTATCTGCCTGGTTTTATTATTAGCGGTTTCTTTCTGCTGTTTTTTCTCTCCGGCTGCTCTTGCTGAGGAAGCCGCAAAGCCTGAACAAATTATTTTAACCTGGACACTTGATCCGGTTACATCTCAGACCATCACCTGGTTAACGCCGGATAATGCGCCGGCCAGAGTGCAGTACCTAAGGGTAGATGAGTTTGCCGGTAGCTTTAACGCCGCCCAGGAAGTGGATGCCGGATGCTCGGCATTTGACAGTGTCAATTACAGGTTTACAGTAAATATAACCGGATTGCTCCCGGATACAGAATATGTCTACCGTGTAGGGAGTGAAGAGGCCTGGAGTAACCCGTTATTCTTTACAACTGCCGCGGGTACGCAAGAATTCTCATTTCTGTATATGGGCGACGTGCAGTCAGGATATGCCGGATGGGGCAGTACGTTGGATGCGGTTTATCAGGACTATCCCCAAATCAAGTTTGCTCTTTTAGGCGGGGATTTGACGGATAACGGTAGCGATGAAGAGGAGTGGGGGCAGTTTCTTGATGCCGCCACGGGTTTGTTTTCCCGGATCCCGGTAATGCCGGCTATGGGAAACCACGACGGCTCCATGTATTTAAATTTTTTTGCCTTGCCGGACAACGGACCCGAAGGTTTTAAGCAGGAGTTTTATTCTTTTGATTACGGAAACGCTCATTTTGTGGTGTTAAACAGCGGCAACAATACTGATGAGGGAGTAAAGCAATGGTTGCAGGATGACCTGCAAGGTACTACAAAACAGTGGAAGTTTGTTATGTTTCACATTCCCGCGTATCCAGCCACTTATGATTATAAGGAAATTGATCAATCCATACGGGCAAACTGGGTACCCATTTTGGAACAGCACAGGGTGGATATGGTTTTTGTCGGGCACCAGCATCAATATATGAGGACCCATCCAATTTATCAGGGCGAAGTCCAGAGCGAACCAAATTATGGGATTGTCTATGTAATGGGTAATGCCGGTTCCAAGACTTACGCCGGCGGCGGAGGATTCACCTATATTGCCGTGGAACAGACCGGCAGCAACTACCAGGTTATTGATATTGAGGGTAGTGTCTTAACGCTGACATCAAAACAATCAACCGGTGAGTTGATTGAAAGCTATACAATAAATAAAGAACCCACCACGGAGCCAGGGCCCGTCTATACACTTTCTCCCCAGCCTGACCCCACTTATACCGCCGGGACAACCCAGGACGGCATCAATACCATGACCGTTAATGCCGGTGTGACAGGATTTAAATATTTCACAGTCAACATTGCACCGGTGCTCTCTCACAGCGGCAATGAAACAGTAGTATTTGTTCATTTAAGAAACGGTAGCCAGCTTGGGCTTAACGCCACCAGGGCTGATTTCGACCAGGTTAATATTGCCCAGACCGGTTTTAATGTCCAGCAGGGCGATGTGATCAAGGCTTTCATTGTCAATAATTTGACAAACGCAGTCGATATAAACCCTGTGGTTTTTCAATAATGTTTTTTGCGCCACAAGCAATGCATGCCAAGTCCTTGCATAACAGCGAAATTAGCAATGGGAAAGGAGGGACTTCATGAAAGCCTTTTCTGTTTTTGGGGTCACTCAGTCCGGCAAGACCACAACTATTGAAAACATAATTAGGGAATTAAAAAAAAGAGGTTACAGCGTTGGTTCGGTTAAAAATATTCATTATGAGGATTTTCTCATTGATGTGGAAGGCAGCAACACCTGGCGGCATAAACAGGCAGGCTCGGAGATGATCGTGGCCAGGGGCTTTAAGGAGACAGATATTCTCATCCCCCAGCGTCTGGGGATAGACAGGATATTGCGCTATTTTGACCACGATTACGTTGTTATTGAGGGAGTGTCAGACACCGTACTGCCGAAAATACTTTGTGGTGGCAGCAACTTTACGGAGACTGACGCACGATTAAATGATTTAGTATTTGCGATATCAGGTTGTATTTCCAACCAGATATCAGAATACCAGGGTTTCCCGGTAATAAACTCATTATCTGAAGCCGGTAAACTTGTCGACTTGATTGAAGAAAAAGTTACTGATATAATGCCATTTGTTGAAGGGTTGGAGCAGTGCGGCGCCTGTGGCAGTAATTGCAGGGAACTGGTTACGAAAATTATAAAAGGTGAGGCAACGCGGTCGGATTGTGCCTTTGTGAAGAGCAGGACAACCGTTACCGTTGGCCAAAAGGAAATAGCAGTTGACTCATGGTTAGAGGCTAAATTGGAAGCCTTTCTGGCGGTCCTTTTTTCTAAGTTGGATAGCTATGATCCAGGTGAGCAAATAAAAATAACAGTAAGGAAGTAGTATATTATGGAGGATTGCATCAATAAGCTGGAACAAGCGCTGGGGGTTAAGACTCTACATAGTGAAAAGAGATTCAGCAGGCGCAATAATGTTTATTTTGTTGAAGCAATGACAACAGGGAATAGGACGCAGATGTATATCATCAAGGAGAACATAAATGAATCAACGGGAAATGAGGTATTTCTTTTAAATGCCTTGAAAAAACAAGGGATCATGGTGCCTGACGTTATATGGCATGACAATAGTATTATTGTCATGCCATATATTCAGGGCGTTTTATTGGCGGATTTGCTTGTAGATCTCGAAGTGGAAGAGGAATTCTGGATTGGTGAATTTGTTAAATGGCTGCATAAGCTCCATAGGTTTATGAATATCAACAGCCGGGTAGGTCTGTGCATGTCTGATTTAAACCTGCGTAACTTTATCTTTGACGGTCAAAAGTTCTTTGGCTTGGATTTTGAAAGCGTATGTTTTTATCCCCCTGAGAGAGATCTGGGCGGCATATGCGCGTTCATATTGAACAACGACCCAATGTTTGTGAATTGGAAGTACAGAATTTGCAACTCCTTGATCAGGGCTTACGAGAATATACCAAGTGGTGACGGATGCACTACTAAACTTGATCGTGAGGCGATATGGTTTTATTTAATCGAAGAGATGAAGGCGGCTGCCGGGAGGAGAGAAGGTCAACGCCAATATTTGAATACAAAAATAGAGGAATTGAGTTACAGTAGTTTTTTTGGTGATGATTAACTCAGCGATTCCCTTCAAAAGCGTTCGAAAAGCCTCTGGGGTAGTTGGCCCGGGGTTTTCCTCCGCTCTCTTCGCAATTCTCCATTTGTGCAACAAGAGCGTCATGCCGCCCGCAGCTGCAGACAGCCATCCGGTAGCTACGCGCTATTTAAGCTTTACTGCATGTAATGCACGCGCTAAGGACCGCACCAGGTATGGCCCGCAATTCGGGTCTTTCTTTTTGAGCCATTTTTTACCTTGGACAGAAGCGTTTTAAATGATGTCGAAATATATATATTAAGAAGGATTATGAACAAAAGGGGAGAATAGTCTCCTGTTAAGTTATAGGGAGGTTGCTAAATGTTTCCTTTTCGTGTTGTCAGTGTTACCCCCAAGCTGCCCGCGGCAATCTGCAGGCTTAAAGAATTGGCTTATGATTTCTGGTTTTCGTGGAAGCCGGAGGCTGTTGAATTATTTAGAACGATTAAACCAGACCTGTGGCGCGAGTCAGGCCATAACCCGGCCAGGTTTCTGATCAAGGTTTCAAGCGAAGACCTGGAGAGAGTCGCTGGAGACGATGACTACCTGGCCATGTACCGGCGGGTTTTTGAGCTTTATGACAGCTACAAGTCAGAAGAAACCTGGTTTGCCAAACACTACCCTGAGCATAAAGAAGATGTCATTGCCTATTTTAGTGCCGAATTCGGGCTGCATGAGTCCCACCCCATTTATTCCGGGGGGCTGGGACTGTTGGCCGGGGACCATTGCAAGTCGGCCAGTGATCTGGGACTTCCATTCGTAGGGGTCGGGCTTTTATATAAAAACGGTTATTTTACCCAGAAAATTAACAGTGAGGGGCGTCAGGAGGCGGTCTATCCCCACCTGAATTTTATTGAACTGCCCATCACCCCTGTTTATAATTCAAAAGGAAGCCAGCTCACGGTCAAACTGGAAATGCCGGGCCGGGATATTTATATCCTGGTATGGAAGGTGAAAGTGGGCCGGATCTGGATTTACCTTTTGGATGCCGACACCCCCAAAAACACAGGCGATGACCGCCGGTTGACCGGGACGCTCTACGGGGGAGACCAGCAATACCGTATTTCTCAGGAAATCCTGTTGGGGGTAGGCGGGGTTAAGGCCCTGTGCGAAATGGGCATCGTCCCGCATGTCTGGCACATCAATGAGGGGCACGCTGCCTTTCTAATCCTGCAGCGGCTCAAGGAACTGGTGGCGAAAGGACTCTCCTTTAACACCGCCAGGGAAGTGGTAAGGGCCTCAACCATATTTACCACCCACACGCCCGTACCGGCTGGTCATGACGTTTTTAGCAAGGAAATTATTAGAAACTTTTTTGAGCCGGCCGCAAAAGATTTAGGCATTGACCTGGAAACCTTACTGGAACTGGCCTGGGATCGCGAGCGGCAGGGCTTTAATATGACCCTGCTGGCCCTGAACAACTCCTGCCTCTGCAACGGGGTAAGCCGCCTGCATGGCAAGGTTAGTAGAAAGATGTTCCTAAGGTATTATGATGGCCTGCACCAGGAGGAAATACCTGTTACCACCATTACGAACGGAGTGCATATCGAGACCTGGCTGGCCAGGGAATTGAGGGATCTGTACTTTCGCTACCTGGGTAAGGAATGTGTGGAAAAGCTCGGGCTGCAAGTATGGGGAAAAGTAGATAATATTCCTGATGAGGAACTCTGGAGGGTGCACCGCTTTCTTAAAGTGCAGATGATTGACTTCGTACGCTCCTCCTTAAAAAGGCAGCGCATGCGCAATTTCGAGTTGTCCAAGAGGATCCAGGAGGTTGATGAGTACTTAAGCGCGGATATACTGACGATTGGCTTTGCCCGTCGCTTTGCCACCTATAAAAGGGCGACGCTGTTGTTTCGTGACCGGGAAAGGCTGACAAAGCTGGTCAACCACCCGGAGCGGCCCGTGCGGTTTATCTTTGCGGGCAAGGCGCACCCGGCAGATATGGCCGGCCAGGACCTGATTAAGCGCATATACGATTTATCCAACGAACCACAGTTCCGGGGCAAAATTTTGGTCCTGGAAAATTACGATATCCATGTGGCGCGCCATCTCCTGCACGGGGTTGATGTGTGGATGAACACTCCGCGGCGGCCAATGGAGGCCAGCGGCACCAGCGGTCAAAAGGCAGCTTTAAACGGCCTGATCAATATCAGTACCCTGGACGGCTGGTGGCCGGAAGCTTACGATGGCAACAACGGCTTTGCGGTTGGGACGGAATGCAATTTTCATAATGAAGAAACCCAGGACCAGGAGGACTGCCATTCCCTCTTTATGACCCTGGAGGAAAAGCTGATCCCGATGTATTACCGCAGGGAAGCCGGGCTGCCCCAGGAGTGGGTTAGAATGATGAAGCATAGCATTAAAACCATCGCCCCGGTCTTCAACACCAATCGCATGGTGTCTGAGTACACCGATAGGTTTTATATCCCGGCCGCCCGCAGAGGAATGGCTTTCAGAAACAACAACTTTGAGCAGGGTGAAAGGGTTAGCCGCTTCAAAAAGTTGCTCAGGGAATACTGGGACCAGATCAAATTCGCCCAGATCGAAACCAACGGCGCCCCCAAGATGTACGCAGGGCAAAAGTTGGAAGTCAAGGTCGATATACACCTGGGGCAGCTTGACCACGGCAGCGTTGCGGTGGAACTGGTTTACGGAAATGCTTTGGACTACGGGTTAAAGCACATCGAAAGGGTAGTTCTGGCCCAGGTTGGGGAGATTAGTCCCGGTGTGCACCGTTTCAGCGGGAGCCTAGTCCTCCCTCAGGGTGGCCTGGGCTATACCGTACGGGTGAGACCGGCCAGCCCGGATTTCCCCTACACGGAACTGCCCCTGGTCAAATGGGCGCCGGGGTTTTGAGAAGTGAGACAACGGATTTGTGCCTAAACAAAGTGTAAGTTCGAAAAGGCTATACTCGCGGGATTGGGGTTTTCCGAAAGCGATGAGGAGCACTTGGGTGCGGTCCTTAGCGCGTGCATTACATGCAGTAAAGCTTAAATAGCGCGTAGCTACCGGGTGACTGTCTGCAGCTGCGGGCGGCATGACTCTCCTTGTTACACAAATGGAGAATTGCGAAGAGAGCGGAGGAAAACCCCAGGCCCACTACCGCAGAGGCTTTTCGAACAATTATAAAGAGAGCGCATGAACGAATGTGATGCCTAAAACAAAGTGTAAGTTCGAAAAGTCTATACTCGCGGGCTTGGGGTTTTCCGTAGTGAACGGAGCACTTGGGTGCGGTCCTTAGCGCGTGCATTACATGCAGTAAAGCTTAAATAGCGCGTAGCTACCGGATGGCTGTTTGCAGCTGCGGTTGGCATGATGCGCTTGTTGCACAAATGGAGAATTGCGAAGCGAGCGGAGGAAAACCCCAGGCCCACTACCCCAGAGGCTTTTCGAACGACAAGCAGAAGCCAAGTGAGTCAAGGACTAGTCAACAGGTCCAACCGTCCCCTGACTCACTTGGCTGTTTTATAATCGCCCTCCCCAGTGAATTTTAGTTGGTCTGTCAGATTATCCGTGTAGGACACTTGCTTGTCCGCACCAACAAAGATGGCCCCTGTAGCGGGCAGCTCTTGCACAAAGCTCATGCCGCTTTTAGACCCAAGCACAAACAACGTTGTCGATAAAATATCCGCATCCGTAGCTGAAGCTGCAACTACTGTTGCTTGCATTACGTCCCTGGCTTGCTTTCCTGTTGAGGGAGCTACAATATGGTGGTAGCGGACACCTTCCTGCTCAAAGTAGCGCTGGTAATCACCTGATGTTACCACCGCTTTATCCTTTACAGACAATATGGCAATAATGCCCTTTTCACCACGCGGGTCCTGTACGCCAACCCGCCAGGGCGACCCGTCCGGCTTAGCGCCAAGGGCGTAAACATTGCCGCCGGCATTGATCATGGCATGTTGTATGCCCATTGCTCTAAGTGCCTTGACAGCCTCATCTGTGGCGTAGCCTTTGGCGACACCGCCTAAATCCAAACTCATCCCCGGTTTCGATAGAAAGGCCGTCATATTATCGGGGTCAACTTTAACTTTGTTATAGTCAACCAGACTTAGCGCCCTGTTAATTTCCTCATCAGCTGGAACATGCTGCTCACTTTCTCCAAAGCCCCACAGATCCATTACCGGTCCAATGGTAACATCAAAGGCTCCACCGGTTGACCCGGCAAAATAATTTGAGCGCTCGATCATGTTTATCGTATCGACACTGACCGTGACGGGTTTTGTACCGGCATTTTCGTTTATTGCAACCACATCGTTTGACGCTGCTATTGTTTGTCCATCCTTTTGAAATCTATCAGTTATACTATGAATCCTTTCATATTCGGCAAAAGCTTTTTCCAAAGCTTTTGCACCCTTCTCCTCATCCTCAGAGATTACGGTTATTTGGATCAAGGTATCCATAATGAATTTTTCACCTGAAACTTCCTGGAAAGCAGCGGGCTCTGGCCCGCAACCCAAACAAAATAGACTAATGCAAAAACTCATGAGTAGAACCACATACTTAAATATGTTTAATCACCCCGCAAGAAAAACTATATGGACATTACCGTGAACCTAACTGAAAACAAAAAGCCGGACAGCTTGCGAAAGACAAGCCTGCCCGGTGCACACTTATACCAGTTCTACTTTTCGCATGGGAAGGCACGGCGGTTTCCCATCGCACTCTGCGGTTAGCTCTGATAAATTATTCCAATTTATTTATGTTATGGTTCACGCTCAAGCTTTCTTAGCTTTTCATCTTCTGGAATTCATTATACGCTTCCTGGATATAGGAGGAAGTTGTCCATCACTAAGCTCGATCTACTGGACAGAGGCCTCTTCCTGCGATGGTTCTGCAACCACCGGTTTGGCCTTTTGCTTTGCAGCATTGACCGGCTTTGGAAAGACGTGAATGACGTTGGTGGGACACTTCTTGGCGCATAGTGTGCAGTTTTTGCACTTGGTATAATCGATCACCGCGTGGTTGTCAATGACATGGATCGCATCGAATTTGCACGTTTTTTCGCAGAGCTTGCAGGCGATGCAGCCGATGCTGCAGATCTGTCGGGTATCCTTGCCGGTATCGATGGAGCTGCACCCGACCACGACGCGGGTCTTTTCCGGCACGATCTCGATTAAGGCATTTGGGCAGGCCTTGGCACAAAGTCCGCAACCAACGCACCTGTTCTTGTTAATCACAGCCAGACCGTTTTCAATCCTGATCGCGCCGTATTCACACACATTAACGCAGTCTCCGAAGCCCAGGCAGGCCATTTCACAGGCGCCTCTGCCACGGTAGAACAGCTTGTTCGCCTTGCAGGTCTGATGGCCTTTATAATCCATAGCATAGTTGGTCCGGTCCTGGGAACCGGAGCATTTCATGATGGCAAACTGGCTGGAAGCGCCCTCGAACTCTACGCCGAGTATGCTGCTGACCTCCATTGCCACGGAATCGCCTCCGGGGGTGCAGAGATTTGCTTTAATAACGTGTTCTTCGTCCTTGGCCAGTGTATTGGCATAGTCTTGGCATCCGGCGAAGCCGCAAGCTCCGCAGTTGGCTCCGGGGAGCGCAGCCAAGACCTTGGCCGCGGTCTCGTCCATTTTGACCCCCATGAACTTGTCGGCGACGGTCAGAATGGCTCCTGCCAGGAGACCGATGCCTGTAACGATGCCGACCGGAATGATGTATGACATAGTCTAATCCTCCTTCCTTAGAGCCCGAATAATCCGTCAATCACGCCGGAAAATCCCATGAAAGCCAGCGAAACAATCGAAGCGGCTATGAGTACTGACGGAATACCCTTGAAGGCCGCCGGAAAGTTGTTGTTCTCTATGCGCTGCCGGATCCCGGAAAAGAGGACCATTGCAAGCAGGAAGCCAACACCGGCGCCAAAAGAGTTCACCAGTGACTGAATATAGGTGTAACTTTCATCGATGTTCAAGATCGTAACGCCGAGGACGGCGCAGTTGGTCGTAATCAAAGGAAGATACACGCCCAGGGATTGGTGCAGTGCCGGCACATATTTTTTCAGTGCGATCTCCACCAATTGGACCAAAGCAGCTATGACCAGAATGAATATGATGGTCTGCAGGTAGCCGATCTGCAGCGGCACAAGCAGACCCATATGAATCGGATAGGTCACTGCCGTAGCAAGAACCATGACGAAAATGACCGCGAAACTCATGCCAACGGCGGAATCTAATTTTTTAGAAACACCCAGGAAGGGGCATATGCCGAGGAACTTGACGAGTACGAAATTGTTGACCAGTATGGCACTGAATAGAATAATCAGCATATCTTGCATTACGCACAACCTCCTTTACCGATCTGCTGACAGTTGGCGGCTGTAGCACAGCCCTCGCAGCCAAATTCCTTTTTCTTGATGGCTTTGCCTTCGGTAAGATAATTTATCAAGGCCACCAGACAACCATAGGTAAAAAAGGCGCCAGGAGCCAACATGAAGACCGACATGGGGTCGATCAGATCCGCAGTCAAATTGATGCCCATCCATGCACCTGAACCGATGAGCTCACGAATGGACCCCATCAGGAACAAAGCAAAAGTAAATCCAAGCCCCATACCAATGCCATCGAAAGCTGCGTCGGCGACCTTGTTTTTGCTTGCAAACATTTCGGCCCGTCCCAGGATGATACAGTTTACGACAATAAGAGGTATGAACAAGCCCAAGGACTCATTGATCTCCGGGGCGTAGCCCTGTAACAGCATGCCAACTATGGTGACGAAACCTGCGATAACTACGATGAAGCTGGGGATCCTGACCTTGTCTGGAATAATGTTTTTCAAAAGAGCGATTACGATGTTGGAACCAATTAGGACCGCCATAGTAGAGACACCCATGCCCAGACCATTGACAGCCGAGGTGGTAACCGCCAGCGTGGGACAAGTACCTAAAAGCAGGATCAATACCGGGTTTTCTTTGATGATGCCGTTCTTTAATAAGCTCAGCTTATCCATTATTGGGCACCCCCTAACGATTTATATTGGGCTAGGGCTGTCTCTGCTCCACGAAAGACCGCATTGGATGTGATCGTCGCGCCGGTGATAGCGTCGATCTTGGTTTCGCCGGGCTCACCGGATCTGGTAATGGCGCTCTGTCCCTGGTATTGCGAGAGGTAGTCGGCGGTCATGGCCTTGGTGCCGAGACCGGGGGTTTCTGTGTGTTTGGTCACCTTGACGCCTGTAATGGCGCCCTCGCTGTCGATGCCGACCATAACGGTGACCTGACCGCCGAAGCCCTTGTCCAGAACGGTCAATACCACACCGGCCTCGTTGTCGGCCGCATAGATCTCAGTCACGTTTGCCGGGAGCTCCGCTTCCACTTTAGAGAAGGAACCTGCACCTTGCGGCAGCACCTCGCCTCTGGCGATGTTGGCGTTGCGCATGTTGATTTCCGCTATAACCGGCGCCGTCATCTGAAAGGTAAATGCCAGAGCGGCGGTTACAACCAGGCAGATGGCCAAAAGAACCAGAGAGGGCTTGATCAGTTCGTTGAAACTCGATGTCTCTATAGCTTCAGCCTGCACAGCTGCAGCCTTCGTATCTTCAGTTTTCATATCTTCACACCTCCGTAGGTTCTTCTTCTCAACAGCATGTCGATTTGAGGTGTCAGTATGTTCATCAGCAGGATTGCAAAGGATACGCCCTCCGGATAGGAGCCGTAGAGCCGAATGACCATAGTCAAAAGACCGCAGCCGATGCCAAAGATGATCTTGCCCGATGTGAGCCGGGGAGAAGTCACATAATCCGTCGCCATAAAGAAAGCACCCAGCATCACGCCGCCGGCGAAGATGTGGAAGATAGGATCCTGTCCTGTCAACAAGGCAAAGATGAATACCGTGCCAATAAAGGCAAGCGGGATCGACGGCTCGATGACTTTTCGCCATATGAGGTAGATGCCGCCGAGCAAAAGTGCAATTGCACTGGTCTCACCTAACGAGCCGCCGACATATCCGAGGAAGAGATCCATATTGGAGGGTAAAGCTGCAAGATCTGTCCCCATATTCAAAATCCCTAGCGGTGTTGCTCCGGTCACTGCATCGACAGTTCCCAGCAGTTGATTGGGCAAGGGCCACGTCGTCATGGGAGTCGCGAACGAAACCAATAGGACAATGCGGGCGGTAATGGCCGGATTGGCAAAGTTTTGGCCGATCCCTCCAAAGATCTGCTTGACGACCACGATGGCCACAAAGGAACCAACTACCGCCATCCAAAAAGGCAGTGATGACGGAAGATTGAAGCCAAGCAGCGTACCGGTCAGCACGGCGCTCAGGTCCGTGATAGTGCTATCCTTTTTTATAAGATATTGAAAACCTGCCTCGAACACGACGCAGGCTGCAATGCAGGTGATCGTGAGAAGGAGGGCCCTGGGTCCAAAGATGAAGCCAGACATGATAAAGGCAGGAATGAGGGCAATTAATACGTCCAACATAATCCTCGTCGTGTTGACGTTGTCCATAATATGCGGGGAGGAAGATACAACAAGGCTTCCTTGATTAAAACGGCCCATTATTTTTTACCTCCTTCCATAACTAGTCGTTTACCTAGCTTATTGGTGAAGCTCAGCTGCTTTTTCGCGGGGCAAACATAAGAGCAACAGCCGCATTCCATGCAAAGAGCCACATTTAGCTTCTGCAGCTGCTCAACATCTTTTGCTTCGTAGGCTTTTGCCAGCAGGGCAGGCATGAGCAACATCGGACAGGTCCTGATACAGCGGCCGCAATTGATGCAAGACGTCTCTTTGGGCACTGAGGCAGATTCCTCATCGAAGGCCAGGATGCCACTGGTATTCTTGTTCACGGTCATACCGTCATCATAGATGGCTGCTCCCATCATCGGCCCGCCCATGATGAGCTTCCTGGGTATTCTTTTATATCCGCCGCAGAACTCAATCAATTGATTGACCTGGGTTCCGATCGGAGCCTCTATGTTCTTCGGGGTGCGGATCGCGTTGCCGGCCACAGTGACCTTCTTCGCAATCAGAGGCATCCCTGTTTCTATATAGGTCTCCAAGGCGACCACTGAGCTGATATTCGATACGATGGCGCCTATGTCAGCAGGCAGCTTGCCGATCGGGATCTCTCTTCCTGTGGTCTCGTAGATCAAAACACGTTCCCCTCCCTGGGGATAAACAGCTTTGAGCTCCATGACTTCGATCTCCGGGGTATCCTTAACCATTGCCCGCAGCTTGTTGATCGCCGGGGCCTTGTTGGATTCGATGCCAATGATCCCGCGCTTGATCTTGAGGTATTTCAGTATGTTTTTCAGGCCGTTCACCAACAGCTCCGAGTTCTCCATCATGGTCCGATAGTCGGCGGTGAGGTAAGGCTCACATTCAGCGCCGTTGATGATGAAGGAGTCGACTTCATCGAGATTCTTAGGGTTGAACTTGATGTGAGTAGGAAAAGCTGCACCGCCCAGGCCTACCAGTCCGGAAGCGCGAACCGCCTTGATAAAGCTGTCCTTGTCGTCGACTTGCGGAGGAGCGAGCCCTTCCAGGACTTCCTGCTTTTTGTCCGTCGCGATCGTCACGATTAGATCCCAGATGCCTGACATGGTCAGGTTTTTTTCGATGGCTGTCACTTTACCTGAAACGCTGGAATGGATGGGGGCGCTGACAAAGGCCTCCGTGTCGCCGATGACCTGGCCCACCTTGACGAGATCCCCTACCGCCACCTTAGGCTGGCAGGGAGCGCCGATATGCTGTGCCATGGAAATGTACACCTTATCGGGCACCGGCATTTTTTCCGTAGGGCTGTCTGCGGTATATTTATGATGCTCTACATGGACCGCCGGGAGATGCTTGCTAAAAATGCTCATACCTTCCCCTCTCTTTACCGATTTCTGACTCGCCACACCGGAGCATTGAACGAGTTTGTGGTGAAAGGCTCGATAAGAAAAGTCGAGCCTTGACACTGCGTACCTCGATATTATAGCACAAAAGACATGAAAGTGAAGAGCAAATACGACGTTTAGCGGGTGTTTCTTGGTTCTTTGTGATAGTTGCTTTATGTCTTCTTTGAGCAATTATGGAGTTTGCGTTGGAATTAGTAATTCATAGGAATTTATAATGTTATATACCGGACAAGGGCCTCGCTTTCTTTGTAATGATTTACCATGATTGGTGAGCTAGGCAGTTCGCCGCCTATCGTCTGGAATGTCTAAATATTTTGTAATTTTCTACCTTCAAATGCAATTCCCTGCAAGGTTGTAAATATTTTTTTGTACCGTCTTGACCACAGCAGCGCCTTGTGATACAGTTTACCGTGGCAAATAAATAACGAGTGTTAACGTGTTGGACGGATCGCAGGGTCCGTTTTCAAGGAAAGCAGACTTCTGGGGTGGGAAGTCATATGTCTGATTTTACCACCTTGCAAGGAACTTAAGGGTTTCGGGGTGGAAGATCAGGTTTTTTATTTTACCACCTTTTCAATCGCACAAAGACTTTCGCAGCAGCTTAAGGTAGTTAACTATTAAGTTGATGTGATTGATGCGCTAACCATAGCAGCGCCATATAATAAAGTTTACCGTGACAAGTGCATAATGGGTTTTAACGTGTTGGACGGACTGCAAGGTTCGTTTTCAAGGAAAGCAGACTTCTGGGGTGGGAAGTCATATGTCTGATTTTACCACCTTGCAAGGAACTTAAGGGTTTTCGGGGGTGGAAGATCAGATTTTTTATTTTACCACCTTTTCAATCGCACAAAGAATTTCGCAGCAGCTTAAGGTATTTAACTACTAAGTGATGAGGTGATTGATGAGCTAACCATAGCAGCGCATATGATAAAGTCTACCGTGACAAGTGCATAATGGGTTTTACCGTGTTGGACGGACTACAAGGTTCGTTTTCAAGGAAGGCAGGCTTCTGGGGTGGGAAGCCATATATCTGATTTCACCACCTTGCAAGGAACTAAGGCTTTTCGGAGTGGGGTGTGAAGTTGGATTTTTTTATTGTGGGTCCGATTTGAGAAATTTAACTTTTATGAGGTGAATATAATGATCGAACAGTACCAGTCAGCTATAGCATTAGCCATTTTTCTAATAACCTACGCGGTCATCATTTCCGAAAAAATTCACCGGACAGTGATAGCCCTGATCGGGGCTTGCCTGGTGATATTGGTGGGGATACTCGACTTGGAGAAAGGTATTTCCGCCATCGACTTTAACACCATCGGCCTTTTGGTGGGCATGATGATCATTGTCGGCATCACCAGGGAAACCGGTGTCTTTGAATACCTGGCAGTCAAATCCGCCAAGATGTCCGGGGGCGAGCCGCTCAAAATTCTTGCCGCTCTCGGCATTGTTACGGCAATCCTGTCAGCTTTCCTGGACAATGTGACCACCGTCCTCTTAATTGTACCGGTCACCTTCGCCATCACCAGTCAACTCAAAATCAACGTGTGGCCGTTCCTCTTCACTGAAATTCTCATGTCCAACATCGGCGGGACCGCCACCCTGATCGGGGATCCGCCGAACATCATGATCGGCAGCGCCACCGGACTAGGCTTCATGGACTTTGCTTTTAACCTGACGCCGGTCATTATAGTTATAGGTGTGGTGACGATCTTTTTGCTCCAGTACATCTACCGCAATCAACTTGACACGACCCAAGAGCTGAAGTCAAATATTATGCGTATGAACGAGCAGGAGCAGATTAAGGACCACGCCCTTCTCAGGAAGTGCCTGGTGGTACTGGCGCTAACCATTTTAGGCTTTCTATTGCACCAATATGTCCACCTTGAATCCTCGGTCATCGCCCTATCGGGTGCGAGTCTTCTGTTACTGGTTTCCGGCAAAGACGTCGAACACGCCCTGGCGGCGGTGGAGTGGCCCGTGCTCTTCTTCTTTATAGGTCTCTTTGTGATCATCGGCGCGCTGGAAGAAGTGGGTATCATTGAAGCAGTGGCCAAGTGGTCACTGGAGGCGACCGGGGGCAACATGGTGGGGACCGGCATGTTAATCCTATGGTTGTCGGCGATAGCCTCAGCCTTTGTCGATAATATCCCCTTCGTCGCGACCATGATCCCGCTCATCCAGGACATGGGACGCCTGGGGGGCATTGCAGACCTGAACTTTCTCTGGTGGTGTCTGTCGTTGGGCGCCTGCCTGGGCGGCAACGGAACCATTATCGGCGCCTCTGCCAACGTGGTGGTCGTAGGCATGGCGGAAAAGAGGGGAGTGCGTGTCACCTTTATCGCATTTATGAAAACCGCCTTCCCCTTGATGCTGCTGTCCGTGGTGATCTCCACCTGCTACCTGTTGCTCTGGTATTTTTACGGCCACCTGCAGGCAGCCGTAATAGCGCTGGTCATAGCTGTTGCCCTGGCGATTCTGTCAAAAGCCCTGAGCGTCCGTCTGCTAAAGGGAACAAAATAATGGGTTCCAAAGAAATGCACATACGAGCAACTGTCTACTGAAAATGTTAGGGGGTATTCCAGAAGTAAAATATCTGGGATACCTTTTTCTTTTATTGACCTGCCAAAAGTTAAAGCAATAATTCCAAGTATAATGAAGGAAAAGGGCTGCCGGCTATGAATCGACAGGTGCATTTTCTTGCAAAGCTGTA
Source organism: Desulfotomaculaceae bacterium (assembly GCA_028702695.1). GTDB lineage: Bacteria > Bacillota > Desulfotomaculia > Desulfotomaculales > Pelotomaculaceae > Pelotomaculum_C. The sequence goes on along the minus strand of JAQVOH010000003.1, from coordinate 59,715 downwards.
AAAATATTTTACTGGTTGGCTTGACCATAGCAGCGCCATGTGATAAAGTTTACCGTGGCAATTATATAACGAGTGTTAACGTGTTGGACGGGCTTCAAGGTCCGTTTCAAGGAGTACAGACTTCTGGGGTGGGAAGTCATATATCTGATTTCACCACCTTTCAAGGAACTTAAGGCTTTTTGGGGTGGAGAGTCAGTTTTTTTGTTTCACCACCTTATTTTATTAACCCAAATTTTATTAACCCAACAATGTGAGTGTGATTTTAATAAAAGAGGTGAGCATAATGAGCGAACCATAGCAGCGTTATGGGATAAAGTTTAGCGTGACAAGGGCATGAAGAGTATTAACGTGTTGGACGGGCTTCAAGGTCCGTTTCAAGGAGTACAGACTTCTGGGGTGGGAAGTCATATATCTGATTTCACCACCTTTCAAGGAACTTAAGGCTTCGGGGTGGAGAGTCAGGTTTTTTATTTTACTACCTTATTTTATTCCCCATTTTATTCCCCCAACAAGGTGGGTGCTTTCGCAGCAGTTTAAGGATTTTAATTTTTACATGAGGTGATTAAATGATCGAACAGTACCAGTCAGCTATAGCATTAGCTATTTTTCTAATAACCTACGCGATCATCGTTTCCGAAAAAATTCACCGGACAGTGATAGCCCTGGTAGGGGCATGCCTGTTGATCTTGGTGGGGATACTCCACTTAGAGTCAGCGGTTTCCGCCATTGACTTTAACACCATCGGCCTTCTGGTGGGCATGATGATTATTGTCGGTATCACCAGGAAAACCGGTGTCTTTGAATACCTGGCAGTCAAATCTGCTAAAATGTCCGGGGGCGAACCGCTCAAAATTCTTGCCGCTCTCGGCATTATTACAGCAATCCTGTCAGCTTTCCTGGACAATGTGACCACCGTCCTTTTAATTGTACCGGTCACCTTCGCCATCACCAGCCAACTCAAAATTAGCGTGTGGCCGTTCCTCTTCACCGAAATTCTCATGTCCAACATCGGTGGTACAGCCACCCTGATCGGGGACCCGCCGAACATCATGATCGGCAGCGCCACCGGACTCGGCTTCATGGACTTCGTTTTAAACCTGACGCCGGTCATTTTAGTTATAGGTGTGGTGACAATCTTTTTGCTCCAGTACATCTATCGCAATAAACTGGACACGTCGGATGAGCTGAAATCAAATATTATGCTCATGAACGAGCAGGAGCAGATTAAGGATCACACCCTTCTCAAGAAGTCCCTGGTGGTCCTGGCGTTAACCATTTTAGGCTTTCTACTGCACCAGTACTTCCACCTTGAATCCTCGGTCATTGCCTTGTCGGGTGCGAGCCTTCTGTTATTGGTATCCGGCGAAGACGTCGAACACGCTTTGGCGGCGGTGGAGTGGCCCGTGCTTTTCTTCTTTATCGGCCTCTTTATCATCGTCGGTGGGCTGGAAGAAGTGGGTATCATTGAGAAGGTGGCCAAGTGGTCACTGGAGGCGACCGGGGGCAACATGGTGGGAACCGGCATGTTAATCCTCTGGCTGTCGGCGATAGCCTCCTCCTTTGTCGACAATATTCCCTTCGTCGCGACCATGATCCCGCTCATTCAGGACATGGGACGCCTGGGGGGCATTGCAGACCTGAACTTTCTGTGGTGGTGTCTGTCGTTGGGCGCCTGCCTGGGCGGCAACGGAACCATCATCGGCGCCTCTGCCAACGTGGTGGTTATCGGCATGGCGGAAAAGAGGGGCGTGCGCGTCACCTTTGTCGAATTCATGAAAACCGCCTTCCCCTTGATGCTGATGTCCATCGTGATCTCCACCGGCTACCTGTTGCTCTGGTATTTTTACGGCCACCTGCAGGCAGCAGTGATAACCCTGGTCATAGCTATTGTCCTGGCGGTGCTGTCAAGGTTCATGAGCGGCCTGCTAAAGAGTACAAAAAAAGCGACCTCCGGGTCCTAACAGCAAGCACATACCGGCGACTGACTACTAAAAATGTTGGGGGTATCCCAGAAGTAAAATATCTGGGATACCCTTTTTCTTTTTTGACCTGCCAAAAAGTTTGCCCTGTGCCGATTGCTCCCAGCATAGCTCGGCAAAATGCTCGGATGTGACCGGTGAGTAACATTTTTCTACAAGGTTGTAAAAAATTATTCACGATACCGGCTTGACCACAGCAGTGCCTTATGATAAAGTTTAGTGTGGTAAATACATAATGAGAGTGTAACGTGTTGGACGGATCTCGAGGTCCGTTTTCAAGGACCGGCTTCTGGGGTGGGAGGTCAGATATTTCTGACTTTCCACCTTGTTTTATATCCCCAGCAATGTGGGTGCTATTTCAATTGCGCAAAAGCTGCAGCAACTTAAGGGAATTTTTTTGCATTCCTTTAAGTCTTGTGCAAATGAATGCATACCCACATTGTGATGAGTTATGATGTTTTCACATTAATTTGCATGCATTAAACTTTTACATGAGGTGATCAAATGATCGAACAGTACCAGTCAGCTATAGCATTAGCTATTTTCCTAATAACCTACGCGATCATCGTTTCCGAAAAAATTCACCGGACAGTGATAGCCCTGGTGGGGGCATGCCTGTTGATCTTGGTGGGGATACTCCACTTAGAGGCAGCGGTTTCCGCCATCGACTTCAACACCATCGGCCTTCTGGTGGGCATGATGATCATTGTCGGCATCACCAGGAAAACCGGTGTCTTTGAATACCTGGCAGTCAAATCTGCCAAAATGTCCGGGGGTGAGCCGCTCAAAATTCTTGCCGCTCTCGGCATTATTACGGCAATCCTGTCAGCTTTACTGGACAATGTGACCACCGTTCTTTTAATTGTACCGGTCACCTTCGCCATCACCAACCAACTCAAAATCAGCGTGTGGCCGTTCCTCTTCACCGAAATTATCATGTCCAACATTGGCGGGACCTCCACCCTGATCGGGGACCCGCCGAACATTATGATCGGCAGCGCTACCGGACTCGGCTTCATGGACTTCGTTTTAAACCTGACGCCGGTCGTTTTAGTTATAGGTGTGGTGACGATCTTTTTGCTCCAGTACATCTACCGCAATCAACTGGACACGACCCAAGAGCTGAAGGCAAATATTATGCTCATGAACGAGCAGGAGCAGATTAAGGACCACACCCTTCTCAAGAAGTCCCTGGTGGTCCTGGCGTTAACCATTTTAGGCTTTCTGCTGCACCAGTACTTCCACCTTGAATCCTCGGTCATTGCCTTGTCGGGTGCGAGCCTTCTGTTACTGGTATCCGGCGAAGACGTCGAACACGCTTTGGCGGCGGTGGAGTGGCCCGTGCTCTTCTTCTTTATCGGCCTATTTATCATTGTCGGTGGGCTGGAAGAAGTGGGTATCATTGAGAAGGTGGCCAAGTGGTCACTGGAGGCGACCGGGGGCAACATGGTGGGGACCGGCATGTTAATCCTCTGGCTGTCGGCGATAGCCTCCTCCTTTGTTGACAATATTCCCTTCGTCGCGACCATGATCCCGCTCATTCAGGACATGGGACGCTTGGGGGGCATTGTAGACCTGAACTTTCTGTGGTGGTGTCTGTCATTGGGCGCCTGCCTGGGCGGCAACGGGACCATCATCGGCGCCTCTGCCAACGTGGTAGTCATCGGCATGGCGGAAAAGAGGGGCGTGCGCGTCACCTTTGTCGAATTCATGAAAACCGCCTTCCCCTTGATGCTGATGTCCATCGTGATCTCCACCGGCTACCTGTTGCTCTGGTATTTTTACGGCCACCTGCAGGCAGCAGTGATAACCCTGGTCATAGCTATTGTCCTGGCGGTGCTGTCAAGGTTCATGAGCGGCCTGCTAAAGAGTACAAAAAAAGCGACCTCCGGGTCCTAACAGCAAGCACATACTGGCGACTGACTACTAAAAATGTTGGGGGTATCCCAGAAGTAAAATATCTGGGATACCCCTTTTCCTTTTTTTAACCTGCCAAAAAGTTTGCACTGCGATTGACTTTGATGGCGCATAGAAATAAAATTAAGCATTAACGACTAATATTATTAAGATAAGGCCGATTACAAAATGCTAACAATCCATGAGCAAGGGTTTGGAGCTTTGCAATTGGCTCTAGTTAAATATCTATGACTTTGGAGAAAACAATGCAAAACCTTAATCGTTATCTAACTGCTGCCCTCTTAACCCTGGCTCTGATTAGTTTCGGTTTTTTGTACCTGGCGCAGCACCGTCCGGCGGGGGAAGGTTTAACCATTGAAATACATAAAAACGGTCAATTATACCGGCAAATGCCGTTATCTGAGGCTGCCGATGAGGAAATTAAGATTACGGATTCAGAAGGGCATTATAACGTGGTTGAGATAAAAGATGGCCAGGTCAGGGTTAAAGAAGCCGACTGCCCCAATCAGATTTGCGTTAAGACAGGCTGGTTGAGCAAGACCGGTCAAATATCCTTTTGTGCGCCAAACAAGCTCAAAGTTATCATTAAAGGAGAGTCCAACGGAGTGGACGCCACTTCCTACTAAGACTCTCCACAGTATGCTCAAAAGGCCCCAAGTCCACTACCCCAAAGTCTTTTCCAGCAGTTTAATGTATTTCTACTAATCATGAGACTAAGAACCGTCCCCTGTCTCACAAGCAGTGGTTGTTATTTTTGGACATTCGCAATGCAATTTTCTGGACAGAGGTGAGTTAGGTGTTTACCACTAAACGTCTTGTGACGATTGCCATGTTTGTCGCATTGGCAACGGTCATTAGTATCGTGGAAAGGTCAATTATTATTCCTGGCGTGCATCCCGGGGTTAAACTGGGTCTGGCCAATATCATCACTTTATTGTCAATATTAATACTGGGCTACAAGGATGCTTTTTTTGTTGTTGTGATCCGATGTGTTTTGGGGGCTTTAGTGGGGGGCAACCCGGTTAGCTTTCTATTCAGTATTACTGGTGGTACGCTGAGCCTGCTGGTTATGTCCCTCATGTGGCACTATCTTAGGAATCATATCAGTATTATCAATATCAGCATAGTTGGCGCTATATGCCATAACATAGGGCAATTATTTGTAGCAAGCATACTCGCTCAGGATTTTCATATTTACATTCTCTTACCTGTATTAATGATATCCGCTATCATCACTGGTTACAATGTTGGCCTCTTAACAAAGCATGTGTACAAGGCCTTGAGAGATAGGAACATAGGGGATTTTGGCTTATCATAACCCCTAAGCCCACTACCCCAGAGGCTTTTCGAAAACATCAGAGCACCGTGTCTTTATCGTTGCTGCGGTATCCTATGCTTTTGAGGACGCCGTTTTTCTTTTTGGCGGGAGTCTTTAGAAAGAACCAGACGAAGATGCAGCCTCCAATGGTAAGAAGTACATCCCCGATGCTGAACACTTTGGTTATAAATATCCAGTGGGGCATGAGAAAAATATCCGACAGGTAGTAAAGCTTAGTGTGCGGTCCGGTGGCGATATAGTTATAGGCAGGCAGGCCCTGGTTGATTTTTTCTAGCTCCTCGGCTGAAGCAATTAGCATGAAATATTCACGTTTTAAGGGCATGTAGCCGCCATTGGAAAATATCGCGGCCAAGTTGCCTAAAAGGCCAAGGCCGATTAAGGCCATTCCTCTTAGAGCGATATTGAGAATAACAAAAAGGGCGACCAACCCTAAGGAGACCATATATAATTTGGGAGCCAAAAGGTCGGAGATGCCCAGTGTGTAGCGCAGGTTGGAATTGGTAACTACTTTTAAGACTACCGCCGCCAGCACCAGCCAGGAAAATCTGAACTGAAGGTTTTTCAGGTTGCTCAACCTGCCGCCGGTAAGCAGGGCGACAGCAGCCACTACAATGACCACGATTACAAAAGCCATAGGGATCCCTCCGTTAAATAACATCACACTCTAATTTAAATTCGCTCACTTCTAATGATTTCAATAAATACCTCAACAATCTGGGGGTCAAACTGGGTGCCTGAGTTTTTGATGATTTCAGCAAGGGCCACCTCAGCTGTCATTGCTTTGCGGTACGGACGGTCGGAGGTCATGGCGTCATAACTGTCTGCAACAGCCATAATTCTTGCTCCCAGGGGTATCTGGTCCCCTTTGAGCCCTTTAGGATAACCTGTACCGTCGTACCTTTCGTGATGGTGACAGACGAACATAGCGCCGGATTTGTAAAAACGCAGGTTGTTTAGAATATTAAAGCCAATGATGGCATGATCGTTAATAACACTTCTTTCTTCAGGTTTAAGACACTGGTCTTTTAGGAGGATTGAATCCGGTACCGAAATCTTGCCCAGGTCATGGACCCTTGCAGCAGTAATCAAGGTTTCATAATCGCTTGGCTTGAGTTTAAGCATGTGGGCAATTGCTTCGCAGTAATTAGCAACCCGGAGAGAGTGCTGAGCAGTGTAGGCATCTCTTTTATCAATGATGTCGGCCAGGACTTCGATGGTATTCTTGGTTTCCGTGCGCAGAGTCATATAGTTGTCGAAACTGAAGTGAGCCATAGCCAGTGGAAGCAGCAGGATTACGATCGAGAGGGGTTCATAATTATACAGGATGACAATCAAAAGGCTTACCGGGACTAAAGTAGCAAAATGGATCATCTCCAGCTTGACGTCGTTGGTCAACTGACGGATCCACCTGGTGCCCTGACTTAATGAGATGACTGTAGAGACCAGCACGAAGTTGACGAGAACATAGGTAAGGCAGCTCATGACCATCGCCAAAAAATCCGATTTTAAGTCAAGGGGGCCGGAGCCAGGCCTTAAAAATTGGTAGACAAACCAGGAACAATAAATTGTTATAGAGTACTGGCTGACGTTGAACAGCATCTTCTTCCAACCGCGGCGGCCAATGAGGTCTGTGACAATATTGGCAAAGGTGGACGACAGGATGGCTAAGGGCAAACCAAATAAAATCTGGGCCGAGATATGGACGGCGAAAGATACTGTCAGTTGGTCATTATTCGGCATGGAGATGGGTTTAAGTTCTGCGACCGTACTAAACAGCAGCCAAAAGATATAAACCCAAAGCATGTCTGTGTTCCAGCCCGAAGCAGCTCTATAGATAAGGTATAAACCTAAAAGATTGATGATTAGCTGATATGTGCCAGCAGGATTTATAGAACCCGAATACAGGTGTTTTTTGACGAAGTCAACTGACATTTTCTGTTACTTCCTTTTTACATAGGTCGAGGAGAGTATTTCTGACAAAATGAGCAGATCCCTTCCTAAACGACAGTATTTTTAAAAATATTCTTCATTGGGAAGGTAATTATCGAAATTATGGAGAAATAACCCATTGATAAGACAACGTATACAGGGGGTATGGGATTTTGAACAAGCTTACAAGATTACTTCTTTATATTTGTTTGGTGGTTATGGCCGCTGGGTGTTCCCCCTCTAAACCCACAACAAGCCAGCCTGCCCAGCAGACCATCAGGTACAACATCGGAGCCGAGCCTGCTACTCTCGACCCGGCCCTTTCTTCTGGAGTTACGGAGCAAACTTTGGAAAACGCCCTGTTGGAAGGGTTGGTGCGGATGGATCGCGACGGAAAACCTTCCCCGGGTATGGCCAAAAGTTGGGAGGTTTCAGCCGACGGCCGGATTTATACCTTTACCCTGAGAGAGTCCAATTGGACGAATGGAGAACCACTTACAGCCGAGGACTTTGTCTACTCCTGGCGGCGGGTGCTGGACCCGGAAACCGCTTCACCCTATGCCTATCAGCTTTATTACCTGGTCAATGGCGAAGCTTTTAACGCCGCTAAAATCAAAGACCCGGCTGAAGTTGGAGTCCGCGCCGAGGGAAAAGACAAGCTGATCGTCACCCTCAATGAGCCTGTCCCCTATTTTCTATCATTAACTGCGTTTCCCACCCTGTTTCCCGTCAACAAAAAGGCAGTTGAAGGAGACAGCACAGGCTGGGCCCAAAATCCAGCTACATTTACCGGCAACGGTCCTTTCAAATTGACTACCTGGGAGCATAATAAGCAATTCATACTTGAAAAAAATGAGCACTACTGGGACCAGGACAGCGTGCAGCTGAAGAGCCTGGTGGTTACCCTGGTGGACGACGCTAATACCGAGCTGGCCATGTTTGAGAGCGGTCAGATCGACATTGCCGAGACGCCACCCTACCGTGAGATGGAGCGCTTGGCCAAGGACAACCTGCTTAAACTGAGCCCGGATCTGTCCAATGAATTTTACATGTTTAATACCAATCTGACCCCTTTCAATGATGTCAGGGTTCGCCAGGCGCTGTCCTTGGCCATCGACCGCGAGGCGCTGGTTAGCAAAGTGACCCTGAGCGGGGAAAAGGCTGCCTACGCCTTTGTCCCGCCGGGTGTCAACGGGCCTGCCACAGGCAGCGAATTCAGGAGCCTGGGTGAAAAGCTGATTGCAGGTTTTAACCCGTCCGAGGCCAAGAAGCTGCTGGCAGAAGCGGGTTACCCCGAAGGACGTGGTTTCCCCAAGGTCAAACTACTGATTAGCAACAACCAGAACCACAGGTTCGTAGCCGAGGCCATTACGGGAATGTGGCAGGAGAGCCTGGGCATCGAAGCGGAAATTATTGAGCAGGAGTACAAAGTCTTCTATGAGACCCTGGACGAAAGAGACTACCAGGTGGCCCGGGTGGGCTGGAACGCAGATTACAACGACCCCATGACCTTCCTGGACTTGTGGGAGAAAGCTGGGCCCAACAACCAGGCGGACTGGACCAATGAAGGATATGACCGGTTGCTGAAGCAGGCTAGAGAGACCAAAGACTCTGCCGCCCGCATGGACGCCCTTTTCGAAGCGGAAAAAATCCTTATGAGCGAGCAGCCGCTTATACCTATTTACTACTATACCAACCCTTATCTGGAAAAGGACAACATCCGCGAGGTCATTCACCCCAGTTTTGCCTTCTTTGCAGATTTCAAATGGGCTTTTGTTGATTAAATGGCCATCTATATTTTAAAAAAAGTTGCTTTCAACTTGGGAGTCATGTTTGTGGTGGTGACTCTCACCTTTTTCTTGATGCGCCTTTTGCCGGGGGATCCTTTTACAAATAGGCGGGTAGCGCCTGAAATCAAGGAAAATATCCTGGCCAGGTACGGGCTGGACCAACCTCTGGTGACCCAGTATACCGGCTACCTTTACAATTTGGCCAGGTTGGACCTGGGGCCTTCACTTAAGTATCCGGGGCGCTCGGTCAACGACATTATCAAGGAGTCCTTCCCCGTTTCGGCAACGGTAGGCCTCCTGGCCCTGTTACTGTCGACCGTACTGGGTGTTAGCCTGGGAGTTGCCGCAGCCGCGCTCAGGAACAGATGGCCGGACCGGTTGGTGCTAGTGTTGGCTACCCTGGGGATGTCTGTGCCTAATTTTGCCCTGGGGGCCGGCCTTATATATCTTGTTGCTCTAAAACTACAATTACTGCCGGCAGCCATGTCCAACAGCCCCCTGGGCCTGGTGTTGCCGGTGCTTACTCTCTCAGCCCTACCGGCGGCTATGATCATACGCCTGGTAAGGACTGAAATGATTGAAGTCCTAAACCGTGACTATATTATCGCCGCCAGGGCCAGAGGCTTAAACTCCGTCTCGGTACTTTTCCGGCACGCCCTGCCCAATGCCCTGTCCGGTGTTGTCCATTACTTAAGCCCGCTGGCTGCTACCCTCCTGACCGGGAGCTTTATTGTGGAAAAGATATTTGCGCTGCCTGGACTCGGCCAGTATTATGTCATGTCCGTGGGCAACCGCGACTATAACTTGGTGGCCGGGGTAACCATCTTCTATACTTTTGTCCTGCTGGTTTCAACCTTCCTGGCAGACGTTTTGATTTTTTTAATCAACCCCCAAAGCCGGGTCAGGGATGAGGTAGCATAATGCTCATCAGGACCTTGAAAAATAGGCTGGTTTTGGCCTGCTTCATCTTAATCGGTCTATATGTGGTCGTATCCCTTGGGGGTACGCTCATTTTTCAATGTGAACCCAACAGCCAGGATTTGTTTCAGGCCAATACCGGGCCCGGCACGGCCCATTGGCTGGGAACAGACTACCTGGGGCGGGACTTGCTGGCCAGGCTCATCTACGGGATCAGAATTTCACTTACGATTGCTTTCTTTGCCACGCTGATTAATGTTACGGTAGGGTTCCTGGTAGGCAGCGTCTCAGGCCTGCTGGGAGGTCTGGCCGACCGCCTGCTGATGGGCATAGTTGATATTTTTTGGTGCGTTCCGCCCTTTTTAATTGTAGTCATGCTGACCGTAGTGCTGGAGCCGGGGATCAAGAACATTTTTATCGCCCTGGGTCTGGTATTGTGGATACCGACCGCCAGGATGATCAGGGGTGAAGTCCGCGTTATCAGAAACGCGCCTTTTATCAAATTTGCCAGGCTAAATGGAGCGGGTAGTTTGCATATTATGGCGCGCCATATCCTCCCCACCTGCATTCCGGTGCTTCTCACCACAGCAGCTTTCTCGATCCCGGATGCAATTATGGCGGAAGCCTTTTTAAGCATCGTCGGCTTAGGGGTGCAAGCGCCCAACGCCAGCCTGGGTGTATTGATTTCCGACGGCCTGATGTCCCTCAGGGTTTACCCGTGGCAGTGGCTGTTTCCAGTCCTGACCCTAACCGTACTTGTGCTATGTTTCAACATCCTGGGTGATGCGCTGCATAAGGCATACAGTTCCAAGGCGAAGGGATTGCTCGAACATGATTGAGGTAAAGAACTTAAGCGTCAGCATTCATAAAAATAAGGCAGTTATCCCCCTGCTCAAGGATGTCAGTTTCAGTCTGGGACCGGGGAAAACGCTGGGTATTATCGGTGAATCGGGCAGCGGTAAAAGCCTGGTCACCTATGCCTTGCTGGGGTTGTTGAACCGTACGGCGGACCTTGCGGGAAACATTGCGGTGTGCGGCTGTAGCAACCTGCTCAAGGCCGGCCGGCAGGAGATTCGACAACTCAGGCGCCATAAAATAGGGTATGTTCCCCAGAACCCGCAGGGGTCGCTGACTCCCTCGCGAAAGATCGGCGCCCAACTGCAAGAAGTGATTGCCGTCAAAACCGGATTGCGGGCCAATAGCGTGGCGAATTATGCCGCGGAGCTCCTGGTCAAGGTTGGCTTCAGTGAGCCCGGCCAAATCTTGCGAAATTTCCCTCACCAATTGAGTGGGGGTATGTGCCAGCGAGTTGCTGTGGCTATGGCCATCGCAGGCGGGCCAGAAATCATCCTGGCGGATGAGCCCACGTCGTCCTTGGACCTAGTGTCAAAAAATGAGATTATGACGCTGCTGGGGAAAGCTCAGGAAGAATGCAATTTTGCTATGATCCTGGTGACCCACGATTTAGGTCTTGCTTTACAATATTGCCATACACTGGCTGTTTTTTATAGCGGTCGACTGGTGGAGTTAGGTGATACTGGTGAAGTGTGCTTCCATCCCCGGCATCCCTATACTAAAAACCTGTTTGGCTGCTTTTTTCATGAGATGAAAGGTAGGGAGGACACAGTTTTTCAAGTCGACCCCCCTGTGCTCTATGAGCGGTTACCGGGCTGCCGGTATTTTGCCTGCTGTCACGAGAGTATCCCGGCCTGTGAGCTAAAAGAGCCGGCTCCTACCCGGCTAGGAAGTGGCCAGGTAGCATGTTGGCTTTACGATAGGGGCGAAAGCCAGTGAGCGCTCAATCGCTATTGTCAGCCGACGATCTTTCATTTTCTTACCCCGGTTCAGCGCACAGGGTTTTTGAAAACATCAACCTCAGTTTGTGCGATGGAGAAATATTGGGCATATTGGGCGAGAGTGGTTCAGGCAAGACCTCTTTGTCCCTAGTTCTGGCAGGCTTTGAAAGACCCGTTTCAGGTCTCATTTTATATAAAAGCGTAAGTATAGCCCAGAGAAAAACCTACCGGTATTACCGGCGCAGTATCCAGTATCTTTTTCAGAATACCAGGAGTTCTGTCAACAGGTATAAGAACATTTTCGATATTGTTGCTGAGCCTCTGATTTACCGCGGCTTTCACAAGGGGGCTAGGGAGGCGCTGGTAGCTGGGGCGCTGAAGTTGGTGGGACTGGAATACGGCCGGTGGTATGATTACCCCGATCAGTTCAGCCTTGGCCAACTCCAGCGCATCTGCCTGGCCCGTGCCATCACAACCAGGCCCCAATTGATTATCTGCGACGAGCCTTTTTCAGCGCTGGACGTACCGAGCAGGATCAGGATGGAACAAATTATTGTTGAATTAAATAAGAAAAACGGTATCGCGTTTATCATCATCAGCCATGAACCCAGGACCCTCTTAAAGCTGTGCCACAAAATTATGGTGCTGCGGGAAGGCCGGCAAACTGACTTTTGGTATGCGGATCAGGAGCAAAGTCTTGATGATTATACTATAAAATTACTCTCTTTGGAAAATATTAGGGGAGAATAAGCCCAATTGATCGAAAAAGCCCATATTGATTGGTGAAAATGACAACATATCCGCAAAAGGCAGCAATCCAGCCTATAGTAGACAGTAGGTTTAATTAATTGCTGCTTATTTCGCTATCTTCATACGGTGGGTGCCAGTGAGATATGTTGCGAATTGTTGAAAAAAGTTGAAAAGATTATGTAGACAAGCCGCTAATGTTGATATATAATGTATATAATCAGTACATGAGATAAAAATAAGCTTTACGGAATGCGTTAGATTATTATGTCGTTCAAATGTTGTTCGAATGTCGAGATATGCCGGTGTTGTTTAAAGAGTTTATCGAAAGGGGGGAAGATGATGCGTTGGATATACAGTCTGGTAGTAGTGCTCTCTTTAGTAGTCGCTTCAGGCGCCGGCCACAGGTGGTAGGAGCTTAAGATAGCCAAAGCCCAATTGGTTAATATAAAACTCATATTAAAAGGAGGAAAAATAAATGCGTTGGATATATAGTTTGGTAGTAGTGCTCTCTTTAGTAGTTGCTTCAGGCGCCGGCCACAGGTGGTAGGAGCTTAAGATAGCCAAAGCCCAATTGGTTAATATAAAACTCATATTAAAAGGAGGAAAAATAAATGCGTTGGATATATAGTTTGGTAGTAGTGCTCTCTTTAGTAGTTGCTTCAGGCGCCGGCCACAGGTGGTAGGAGCTTAAGATAGCCAAAGCCCAATTGGTTAGTATAAAACTCATATTAAAAGGAGGAAAAATAAATGCGTTGGATATACAGTTTGGTAGTAGTGCTCTCTTTAGTAGTGGCCTCGGGTGCCGGCCACAGGTGGTAGGAGCTTAAGATAGCCAAAGCCCAATTGGTTAGTATAAAACTCATATTAAAAGGAGGAAAAATAAATGCGTTGGATATACAGTTTGGTAGTAGTGCTCTCTTTAGTAGTG
>JAQVOH010000003.1:0-46269 GCA_028702695.1 Desulfotomaculaceae bacterium | reverse complement strand
GTGGTAGGAGCTTAAGATAGCCAAAGCCCAATTGGTTAGTATAAAACTCATATTAAAAGGAGGAAAAATAAATGCGTTGGATATACAGTTTGGTAGTAGTGCTCTCTTTAGTAGTGGCCTCGGGTGCTGGTCACAGGTGGTAGAAATCTTACATATAAAACTCTTAATACGCAAAATAAAGCGTCGCCGTTGTCAAATGGGGGACGCTTTTTTATATGTGTCAAAGCCAGTAAATGGGACTATTTCACCTTTTGCCTCAGGCCGGTGCTAGCGGCAATCACTTCTTTCGCGTGGGAGTCAGCACTTATTTTTAGGGCAGTGGCTTTACGGCCTCCAGCAGACGATACAGGGATTTCCTGAAGTTATCGTCGTCCAAGGCCGTTCTTTTTCTGGGGCCCCTGGTCCTCCCGCCGCCTCTCCTAAATTTTGCCTTTAATTCTCTCTCCTCCAGTAGAAAGCCAATGCTTTCCTGTCGGAAAATGCGGCCGGTCGGGGACAGCACGGCGGCTCCCTTGCCGAGTACAATAGCTGCCAGGCCCCAGTCCTGGGTAACCACAATGTCCCCTTTGCCAGTCAGGTTGACCACCTGCAGATCGGCTTCCTGGGGGGCGTTTCCCACAGTTATGTGCTGGTCAGATTCAATCCGGTGATTGAAGCTCGCCACCGTCACCAGAGCAATGGCAAATTCAGCGGCAGCTGCTTTGCAAGTTTCCAGCGCTTTCTTCGGGGTGGCGTCTGCGTCAATGATAATTTTCATGTCTACATCCTTATCCGTATCCAGTTTTCCCATTATTATTATACCCTTCCAGCCCCATGCACTGGACAATTCTTTTTTACGATTTCTTTTCGTTATAGTTTGTGTTAGTTTTATAGTAAAAGAAATAACATGAGAGGGGTGAGCTTTTGCCGGCTAACCTGACACCCCAGTATTACGATGCAGAAGAGGCCTTCAAAAAAGCGGTGAATGTTGAGGAAAAAATTGCGGCTTTAGAAGAGATGCTGGCAGTAATTCCCAAGCACAAGGGTACTGAAAAGATACAGGCCGATTTAAAAAAACGACTGTCCAAGCTGCGGGAGGAAGGGCAAAGTAAAAGCAAAACCGCCCGGGTCGACCCTTTCTTTGTTGAGAAGCAGGGGGCCGGACAGGTGGCGCTGGTGGGATTTCCGAATACCGGCAAGTCGGCCCTTGTGGGTGCTGTGACCAGGGCCAGGCCAAAGGTTGCCGACTATCCTTTTACCACTAACGTGCCTCTGGCCGGGATGATGCCTTATGAGGATATTTACATCCAGCTGGTGGATACTCCTCCTATTTCACAAGAGATTATACCGCCCGGGCTGGCCGGCGCTCTGCGCAACGCAGACGCGCTACTGGTCCTGATCGATGCGGGCTCAGACGAATGCCTCGAGCAGTTGGAGTTTTGCTTGAAATATTTAACTGATAAAAAGATCGTCCGGGAGGCAGCAGCCCCTGACACCCGTGGGATCCTTCCTGACCAGCGCCTGGTGCTGGCAACCCGCGCGGATCTGCCTCAAGGCCATGAAAATATCGAGATCATGCGTGAGCTTGGCCCTGCCGGTCTGGAAATATATCCAATTTCAGCTGTCACCGGTATGGGTCTGGAGGCGCTGAAGGAAAAAATTTTTAAGATCCTGGGGATTATTCGCATCTATACCAAGATTCCGGGTAAAGAGCCCGATATGAGAACACCGTTTATATTACAGCAGGGCAGCACAATCCAGGATCTGGCCTCTTCCATCCACCGTGATCTGCCGCGTCTGATGAAGAATGCCCGGCTCTGGGGTTCAGCTCGTTTTGAGGGTCAATCGGTCATGCGGGACCACCTGCTTCAGGATCGCGACATCGTGGAAATAACCCAATAAATATAAATAAACTGACCGGCAGATATGGTTAAACGGCATAAATATTTTCGATAGGTTTTTATTTGCAGGAGTTTAGAATATTTAGTAATATATTCATGTTCTGGCTCATATTGTCTAGTAGCTTCGATAAGTTCTGTCTTGCCACCGGCATAGCATAGTGACATTTTAAATGATCAATCGAAACAGGGGGAGATGAGGGAGGAGCCGAGCATGGTTCTTGATTTTTTCCAGTCCATAGCTATTGCCGTGCCCCCGCACAAGAGTATAAAATCACCAAATGCGGGTTAGTATAGGGACGCCCCCTTAATATTGCATCTATTCAAAAGATATATTCTTTAGTCTTTCAATATAAAAAAAGAAGGACTTTTGCTTTCTTAGCAGAAAATTCTTCTGGTGTACTTTTTTAGAGACTTTTACGTTTGCAAAGGGGATAACCATGGAGGTACTTTTTTACGCTGTCCAGATATTTCTGACTTTCTTTACGTTTTACTACTTTGTTATTTCTTTGTTTGGGTTCTATCGTAAACATGAAGACTATTCTTTACCACCCAGTTCCCGTTTTGCAGTAGTTAGCGCGGCGCACAATGAGGAGAAGGTTATTGGCGAATTAATCCGCAACCTCCATGAACTCAACTACCCAAAAGAACTGTATGACATCTATGTTATCGCTGACAATTGTAGCGATCATACTGCTGCAATCGCAAGAGAGCAGGGCGTCCAGGTCATCGAACGTTTTAACAAGCAAGAGATAGGCAAAGGCTATGCCCTTGAGTATGCCTTTAACCAAATTTTTGCAGGTAGCGTCTCCTACGACGCGGTTTGTGTTTTTGATGCGGACAACCTGGTCGATAATGAATTTCTAACAATTATGAACACACACTTGCTCAAGGGAGAAAAAATCGTCCAGGGCTATCTGGATACCAAGAACGCGAGCGATACCTGGATTACCAAGTCCATCTACATAGGCTACACCCTGACCAACCGCCTGTGGCAGCTTTCGAAGTATAACCTGGGTCTTACGTGCGCCCTGGGCGGCACCGGCATGTGCATATCAGTGGACCTGTTAAAACAGTATGGGTGGGGTATGACTTCCCTTACCGAAGACCTGGAATTCCAGACCAAGGCCCTGATGAACAACGTCAAGGTTTGCTGGGCCCATGATGCCAAGGTCTACGACGAGAAACCACTGACCCTGATGCAGTCCTGGAACCAGCGCAGGCGTTGGATGCAGGGCCACACCAATGTCGCCGGCCGCTATGTGGGAAAGTTGTTGCGGGAGGGAATTCGCACCAAGAACTTTGCCATGCTTGACGGCGCAGTATATTTAATTCAGCCCTTCTTTATGATGTTTACCGGCTTGGGTATGATCGTAAACTTTTTATATTTAGGTCTGGATGTGATGCTTGAACATTCAACCTGGGGGATTATCGGTTTCTTTGCCCAGTTTTTCTATTTCGGCTTGGGCCTGGCCCTGGAAAGGGTCAAATTTAGAGTGTACTTGTGGCTGGTGTTTTACCCGATCTTCGCCTTGACCTGGGTTCCCATCGCCTACATTGGTTTCGCCATGCGCAAGAACAAAGAGTGGTCCCATACCATGCACATCCGCAACATCAAGCACGAAAACCTTCCTAACCTGTACCTGCCGGCCAAGGCCGAAAGCAGGAGAACAAGTTAATAATTTGTTTTAAAACAGTTCATATAACGGTTGATGTAATGCACGCACCCCCCAAGCGGGGGTCTTGTTTTTTTATGGTTAACCTGATAACTAAATAATGTTATACTTGCAGTGAAAACCATTTTCTTAAAGGAGGATTCGAATGAGTAAAGCCCAAACATACTTTATTCTGGCTCTTTTATTTGCTCTCAGCGTAGCAATCTTTGCCATCCAAAACACGGAGAGCGTCAGTATTAATTTTTTATTCTGGCAGTACCCGGGAATTTCCAAGGTGCTCGTAATCCTTTCCTCGGCAGCAGTTGGCGCAGTGATGGTGATGTTTTTAGGCTTTTGGTGGCAGTTTAAAAAAGCTATCTATATCCGCCAGTTGGAGGCAGAAATTAAAATCTTGAAAAACCAGCAAAGTCAGCAGACAGCGGCCGGGACAGTAGAGCCTAAGGGGCAAGAGACGACTAAAAAGCAGTTGGATACCTAAGCTAGTGCGTAATAAACGAAGCGTCTGGAACCGTAAGCTAGGGTTCAAGACGCTTTTTAGTATAAGGCTTTCGTTATTTGATAACCAACCGGGGTGGTACCGCGGAAGTCCGCAGCTTTCGTCCACGCGAAGGCTGCGGTTTTTTTGTACCCATTTTGAACTAAGGGGGTGATGCTTCCGGGGTTATCCTACCAGCGTTTTTTCACCGGGCAAAATGCTCTTTAACAAAAGCGGGCGCATCGGCTTCAAAAAGGAAACCGGAAAGGGTGTTGCCGTTTTTCAGCTGGAAAACCACACTATATGCCGCCTGTTCCTCATTATCTCTATTATAATTGTGCAGATAATTACGCAAACAAAACTCCAGTTGTTCCGGATCAGTGAGCTTTAAGATACCTGGCTTGTTTTCTAAATCAAGAATATCCTGTGTTCTTGTCTTATCCAGGTCTAGCTTGTCAAGGTCCGGGAGTTTGTCCATGATCGCAAAGTTGATGTCCTCCGGAAGCAGGCGGGCCTGGTTGTATTCTCCGATATTTTTTAGCCATTGTTCGAAATTATCATAGGATTTTTTCCAGACCAGGCTTACATTTCGATGGTTTTCTAAAGTAACATCAATATTAGCCCAGGGCGGACCCTGGTTTATGGTCGTAATTTCTTCATAAGTCTCTTCATTGAGATCATTTTGCAAGACGCTGATGGCTTGCGCAATTAACACCGGGTTAACGATGCGCAGGTTTTTATTCATCCCGTTGGCGTTGATTTCGATCATATTTGCATCCGCAGTATTTATGCGAAGGATTTCATTATGCAGCTTCTTATACTCCGGTGATTCATGAATAGGTTTTAAGCTTGCAGCATACTTCGGCTCCGTAATAGTATACTGCCGGTAAATATGTTTGCCGTTTTTTAGCTCATAGGCCAGGCAGATTTGCCGGGAATTAGTGTTAAAGCGTTTTGTTAAGACCTCTTTATCCTCCACTCGGTTAGCGATTATCTGCAGGTGCAGTGATTGGATATTGTCTATATCCTTCTCTTCGGTAAATATGGTTGGGACGAATAGCTGGTACGTATATTCAATGCCATCCTGAACATTGACGGTACGCATATTATTGTCTTTTTCCTTGAAGCAGTAAAACGAACTATCAAGGTATACACTCTTTATTTCGTCCGGATACGGCAGCCTCTTTTCATAACCGGCAAAATCAAAATGAAGCATTCCTAACAAGGCGATCATGACCAGACAATAAATGCCGTAGTCCTTAACGCGTTGCAGTTGGAAAACCTGCAGGGATTTGTTAAGCAGTATTTCGGTCAGGAAATAGGCCAGTATTGAACCAAGAAAATAACCGAAATAGGTCCAGCCCATACTGCCCTGGGCGGTGTAAAAATAGCTTCCGATCAGCAGCATGAAGCAAAAAGTGACACCGTATTTAAAAACCGGGCGCAGTATATCGAAGGTAATGGCATTGCCGGCCGCTTCCAACTGACGCCGCTGGTAAAGGTATCTGCCCACAAAATACAAGGCGATACTGCTAAATAGATAAACCGCGATTTCACCAGGCGTAATCGGCTGCCTGTATATTTCGGTCAGCCTGATCAGGGGGGAAAGGCTCGTTATTTTATCGTAATAATAATCATACGGGAAACCATAAATATATTTGCTCATATTATACAGCAGTAAGATGGATAACCCGCTGGGCAGGAGCAGCAGAATATAGCTTAATACGCCCTGTATAGTGGTCATGCCGGTAATCATACCTACAGCCACACTGCATATGAAGCAAAGCAGATTGATTGTTAGACTGATTAATAACCAGGCTAGTATATTTGCACTGTTTACCTGTTCAATTCCCAGTCCGGCGACAAGCGCCCAGGAGATCAGTGCAGTGAGGATAACCGGTACAAACAAGAAAACAATCCCGGCCAGCACATGAGTGTTATAAAAGGTTTCCCGCTTGATGGGCAAAGCGTGCAACATATCTGAGGACTGGCTGTCCTGCAGATACCTGAATAGCAAAAGGCCGGTAAGCACGGGAATAATGATTAACGACATGAACTGTAACATAGTTGCATTCGTATCAAACTGAAATATTCGCAAATACGCAGATGCGTCATTTATTATGACCTCTTCGTCCCTGCTGTACAGCATAAACACTTTTAAGGGGACACTTAAGAGTAAGATTAAGAGGTATCCGGCTCCGATCCAGGCGAATCTTTTAAAATCATTGAGCAGTATACCGCGGCTAATCAAGGATGTTTTTGATTTCATAACCATTATCCCCCATTTCATAGATGAATATTTCCTCTAAAGTGAGCGGCAGGACATCCAAAATGGCAGGGTTATAGGACCGCATGCGCTTCATGAGCTCTTCATATACACCACGCACGATTAAAATCAGTACGCTGCCTCTTCTTTCCTGATAGAGCGCCGGCATGTCCTGAAGCAGCGCCGGGGGGATTTCTCCGCTAAAAGCGACTTGGATCTTATGTACGTCCGCTTTCAGATCATCTAAATCCTTCTGTATAAGAATTCTACCCTGGTGTAAAATGCCAATATAATCACAGATATCTTCCAGCTCGCGTAAATTGTGTGAAGAGACCATTACCGTCATTTCTCTTTCAGCCACATCCTGGATAATGAGCTGTTTTACCTTTTGCCGCATCACCGGGTCCAACCCGTCAAGGGGCTCATCTAAAATCATCACATCAGGCATCAAGGGAAAACTCAGCCAAAAGGAGACCTGGCGCTGCATCCCCTTGGACAGGGTTTTCATACGCCGTTTGACCTCGATATCAAAAACGCCTGCGAGTTTTTCGAAGCGTGCCTGATTCCATTGGGGGTAAATATGCGCATAGAAATGAGCCATATCTTGAATCGTAAAATTAGGAAAATAATATAGAAGGTCGGGAATAAAAACTGTACGCGCCTTAATTAATTCATTTTCAAATACCGGCTGGGCGTCAATCGTCAGCTGGCCTGAATTCTGTTTATAAATGCCGGCTAAAAGTTTTAACAAGGTTGTTTTTCCGGCTCCGTTGGAACCGACCAGCCCGTAAATGGAGCCTTTTTTAACGGACAGGCTTACATCCTTAAGTGCATCTAAATCCTGGAATTGTTTGCTGACACTATCTACCTCAATCATCCATGCTACCTCCTCCATTTTTGGATACCTGCGTTTTAACCAGGGTAATGATTTCCCGGGGGGTGGCGCCGAGATATTGCATCTCCGACACAATTCTCGAAAGCTCGTTTTCCAGTGTTTGCAAGCGAGCTGTGCTGTTCTCGTGAATGGCAGGTCTGACAAAACTGCCTTTCCCCGGAATAGAATAGATGAATTCGCGGTACTCCAGTTCGCGGTAGGCCTTTTGGATGGTATTGGGGTTAATGGTTAATTCACTGGCCAAAACCCGTACGGCCGGTAATTGCTGATCAGGTTTGAGGACATTATTTATGATCAGCTCTTTGATTTTCTCAACCAGTTGTTCATAAATAGGCGCACGACTCCGCAGATCCAATTCAAACATAAAGCCCCTCCTTTCCATGTAATCGTACTAATACAAATAGTACAGTTGGTACGCGCATAATTATATACCCGTGATCTGGCTTTGTAAATGAGATGTTCTCGAAAAGCCTCTGGGGTAGTGGACTCGGGGTTATCCTCCGCTCACTGCGCAATTCTACATTTGTGTGCAACTAGAGTATTCTATCTACCGCTTTTACAGACAGCCATCCGGTAGCTACGCGCTATTCAAGCTTTTCTGCATGCAATGCACGCGCTAAGGAACGCATCCAGGTGCTCCGTTCACTCCGGAAAACCCCAAGCCCGCGAGTCAAGCCTTTTCGAGAACACTGTTTGTGGCAAGTGACACAGGGAATGGTTCTGTTTGTATGATGTTCTCGAAAAGCCTCTGGGGTAGTGGGCATGGGATTATCCTCCGCTCTCTGTGCAATTCTACATTTGTGCAACTAGAGGATCATGCCAACCGCATCTGCAGACAGCCATCCGGTAGCTACGCGCTATTTAGGCTTGACTGCATGCAATGCACGCGCTAAGCAACGCACCCAGGTGCTCCGTTCACTCCGGAAAACCCCCTGCCCGCGAGTCAAGCCTTTTCGAGAACACTGTTTGTGGTAAGAGTGACAATGGGGACGGGGGGGTAGTGGGCACGACGCCGAGCTGGTGGCATGAAATAAATATGCATCTAAAAGGAGAGTGAAGCTTTTCTGTCGAATTATTTAAGTAATTTTGGAATTCTGTTGTATCAGGGATAAGCAAAGTACTTTTCGTCAATCATAGTTTTATAATTAATTTAACGCTGGGAGTCTATCATGAAATATTTAAAAAACAAAAAAGTATCTGTAAGTATTCTAGTTGTAGTACTGTTTGCCTTGGTAAGCGCAGCAGGTTATGCCTTGAAGAACCCCTCAGATGTTCCCGGGCCAAGCAGCTCTAATGAAGTTTACCAGGGGCAGCCCAGCGTAAACGAGACGCTGACCACCGCCATTACCGGGGACGGGCCAGCAGCAATAGGTGGGGAAACAGGTGAGGCTGGAGTAACTGACGGCGCTCCTGTGGAAGAAAAGCCGGCAGTTGAACCAAAGCCCGCAGAAAGTACAGTTGTGACCGGCAATCTCTCCAATACCAAGAAGGGCTGGGGCCTCAAGCGCAACGACAGCCACGAGCAGCCGGAAATGCCTGCCTCCATCAGCGCCGGGCTTAGCAAATACGGCGCTTACTGGATTGGCAGCCCCAACGAGAAAAATTTATATTTGACTTTTGACGAAGGGTATGAAAACGGCTATACTCCCCAGATCCTGGATACCCTCAAGGCTAATGACGTGAAGGCTGCTTTCTTTGTCACAGGCCATTACTTAAAATCACAACCTGAGCTGATCAAACGCATGGTTGATGAGGGGCACATCGTGGGTAACCATACGGACAGCCACCCGAGCATGCCTGGCATCTCAGACGAGGAAATCAAGCAGGAACTCCAGCTTGTGGAGCAGGCTTACGAACAGGTTACCGGCAGGACGGGTATGAAATACCTCCGTCCGCCTATGGGTGAGTACAGCGAGCGTACCCTTGCGTTAACCCAAGAACTGGGCTATCACAATATTTTTTGGAGCATGGCCTTTGTTGATTGGGTACCCATGCCGGGTGGTCCTGACGAGGCTTACCAATCGGTGATGGACAACCTGCACAACGGCGCCCTGGTTCTTCTGCACGCAGTCTCCAAGGATAACACGGAGTCCCTGGACAAGATCCTTAAAGATACCAAAGCTCAGGGCTATACTTTTAAGAACCTGGATGACCTGGTCGGAAGTTAACCGGCTCTAACATGCGAAAACAGGGCGGCATACAGCCGCCTTTCTTATTTCCCAGGTTACAATGGGGAAGGTTCTCGCTGTATAACGTTCTCGAAAAGCCTCTGGGGTAGTGGGCACGGGGTTATCCTCCGCTCTCTGTGCAATTCTACATTTGTGCAACTAGAGGCGCATGCCAACCGCATCTACAGACAGCCATCAGTCAGTTACGCGCTATTTTGGCTTTTATGCATGCAATGCACGCGCTAAGGAACGCACCCAAGTGCTCCGTTCGCTCCGGAAAACCCCCTGCCCGCGAGTCAAGCCTTTTCGAGAACACTGTTTGTGGCAAGTGACAATGGGGAAGGTTCTCGCTGTATAACGTTCTCGAAAAGCCTCTGGGGTAGTGGGCACGGGGTTATCCTCCGCTCTCTGTGCAATTCTACATTTGTGCAACTAGAGGCGCATGCCAACCGCATCTACAGACAGCCATCAGTCAGCTACGCGCTATTTTGGCTTTTATGCATGCAATGCACGCGCAAAGGAACGCACCCAAGTGCTCCGTTCGCTCCGGAAACCCCCTGCCCGCGAGTCAAGCCTTTTCGAGAACACTGTTTGTGGCAAGTGACACAGAACACTTCTAGTTGTAACAGGTAAGCAAGGGGGGACCTTTGCATAAAAACTGCCCTAAAATCCCCAACTTTTTTTGCTTGTGTTTTCCAGTCCTGGAGCACTAAAATAATAGTATTGCCAGATATAAGAATTTTGGGGTATAAATTGCTCGGGATGTGATATTGAGGCGGAGCGCTGTGGTTATTTTTTCTCTAAGCAGAACTTTGGTTATTGTAATATTATGCAGTCATCTGTATAATTATTAATATTAAGTTTTATGATTTTAACGGGGGGTGAGCTTTTGTCAATAAAAATCAGCATTATCGGGGCTACGGGCTATGCAGGCGCGGAGCTGGTCAGGCTCCTGTCCGGGCATCCGGAAGCCGAACTGGTGGCTTTGACCACCCAGAGCTACGTGGATATGCCCTTCTGGGAGGTTTATCCTCACCTGTATAAATATAACCAGCTAATAGCTGAGAAAATGAATTTAGCCAAGCTTATGGAGCAATCGGATGTATTATTTGTGGCTTTGCCGCATGGACATGCCATGCCGGTTGCCCTGGAGGCGGCACGCTGCGGCAAGATCGTGATCGACCTTGGGGCAGACTTCCGCCTGAGCGATTACCGTATCTATGAAGAGTGGTATAAGGTTAAGCACGAGGCCAGGGAACTGCTCGGGTCTGCTGTCTACGGCTTGCCCGAGGTAAACAGGGAGGCGGTCAGCAAGGCGTCATTGGTGGCCAATCCCGGCTGCTACCCGACCAGTGCCATTCTGGCTCTGGCGCCCCTGCTGAAAAACAAACTGGTCAACCTGCGCAGTATCATTATAGACTCAAAATCTGGTGTTTCCGGAGCAGGCCGCGGGCTCTCCCTTGGTTCCCATTTCAGTGAGGTGAATCAAAATTTTAAGGCTTATAATGTGGCTGTCCACCGTCATACCCCAGAAATCGAGCAGGAACTGGGGAAGATTGCGGGAGAAAATGTAATCGTGTCCTTTACACCGCACCTTTTACCCGTAACCAGGGGTATTTTAAGCACAGTTTACGCAGATCTCACTGCACCACTAAAGCAGGAGGAGCTCCAGGAGATTTTCCTTGATTATTACCGGGATGAGCATTTTGTCCGCGTATTGCCCAAGGGGATGCTGCCCCAGCTAAAATGGGTGGCTGGAACCAACCACTGCGATCTTGGGGTCACGGTAGACACCCGCACCGGGCGGGTGGTGGTTATTTCCGCCATTGACAACCTGATCAAGGGAGCCTCCGGCCAGGCAGTCCAGAACATGAATATCATTTGCGGCCTGCCCGAATATACCGCCCTGGCCGGCCCCGCGCTTTACCCATAGGTGGATGACAGTTGCATTACGAGTTTTTTTACTGGAGGTTTTATTAAGTGGAAATAAAAGAGTCCAAGCTTGATTGGCTCCCCGGAGGAGTTACTGCGGCTTCCGGTTTTTCAGCCGGTACCGCTTTTGCCGCGATAAAACAAGTTGATAAGAGGGATGTAGCGGTTATCAATTCTTTTGTCCCGGCTGCCGCTGCCGGGGTTTTTACATTAAATAAGGTCAAGGCTGCCCCGGTTCTTTTGACCATGCGGAACCTGTCTAAGGGTACCGCTCAGGCTGTGGTTGTCAACAGCGGCAACGCTAACGCCTGCAACGGTGAGCAGGGTTTGAGCGACGCGCAGGCGATGGCTGCCGTGACGGCAGAGGTCCTGGGCATACCGGCGGATGCTGTTTTGGTGGCCTCAACCGGGGTCATTGGCCGCAAAATGCCGATGGAAAAGGTCCTGCCTGGCATCCGCGCGGCTGCCGGTCAGGTAACGCCAGAAAACGGCTCTCTGGCAGCCCAGGCTATCATGACCACCGACACCTTCCCCAAGGAAGCCGCGGTGCGGCTGGAATTGGGTGGTAAAGCGGTCACCATTGGGGCTATGGCCAAGGGGTCCGGGATGATTCACCCGAATATGGCAACGATGCTCTGTTTTATCACTACCGATGCCGCAGTAGCCCCCGGCTGCCTTAAACAAGCCCTGAAATACGCCACGGACCACAGCTTCAACCTGGTTACCGTGGACGGTGATACCAGCACCAATGACATGGCTGTAATCCTGGCCAACGGCATGGCCGGCAACGGGATAATCCAGGAAGAGGCTAGTGACTATGCCAGGTTCCGGGACGCTCTCACCGAAGTATGTGCCAGCCTGGCCAGAGACATAGCCAGGGATGGTGAGGGAGCGACCAAGTTGATTACCGTTGAGGTGTTAAGCGCTGCCACAACAAAGGACGCGCGCCTGGTGGCCAAGGCCGTGGCGGGTTCAAGCCTGGTCAAGGCGGCAGTCTTCGGGCGGGATGCCAACTGGGGGAGAATCATCTGTGCCGCAGGTTATTCGGGGGCCGATTTTGACCCGGAAAAGGTTGACATATTTCTGGGGGCTGAGCAGGTAGCGAGTCACGGTGGCTCTATTGAATTCAGCGAAAAGCGCGCCCTGGAGATACTGGAAAAGGACACAGTCAAAATTACCTTACAGCTTAACTCCGGTGATTGCAGCGCCATCGCCTGGGGCTGCGACCTTTCCTACGATTACATTAAAATTAACGCAGACTACCGTACGTAGTTTTTTGGGGGGATAAATCGTGACTACTGCCCAGGAAAGAGCTAAAATATTGGTGGAGGCATTGCCTTACATCAAGAAATTCTACGGGAAAACTATTGTCATCAAATACGGCGGGCACGCCATGCTGTCCCAGGATCTTAAGGAAGCGGTCTTTACCGACATGGTTCTGATGAAGTATGTCGGTATGCATCCGGTAATCGTACACGGGGGTGGGCCTGACATCACCGCTATGCTGCAGAGGATTGGGAAGAAGTCACGCTTTGTAGGCGGCCTCAGGGTGACTGACAAAGAAACTATGGAGATTGCGGAGATGGTCCTGGTCGGTAAAATTAACAAAGAAATTGTAGCCCAGATTAACCGCATCGGCGGCCGGGCCGTGGGCCTGTCCGGCCAGGACGACGGGCTCTTTGAAGCAGTTAAAAAGTACAGCCTGGTACGCACACCTGAAGGCGCCGAAGAACTGGCCGATATAGGCTTTGTGGGAGACATCAGTAAGGTTAAGCCCGAAATTGTAACGGCGATTATTGATAGGGGCTGCATACCGGTGATAGCACCTGTGGCTGTGGGCGTTGAAGGAGAAAGTTACAATATCAATGCCGACCACGCTGCCGGGAGGTTAGCTGCGGCACTCGGCTCCGCTAAGTTGATTATACTTACCGATGTGGAGGGGATCATGGCTGACCGCAGCGACCCCAACTCACTCATCTCTTCTATACAAGTTGATGAAATTGCTCCGTTAATTGAAAAAGGTGTCATCGATGGAGGCATGATTCCCAAGGTTGAATGCTGCCTGGACGCCTTGGCCAGCGGAGTAAAGACAACCCACATCTTAGACGGCAGGGTGCCTCACGCAATCCTGCTGGAAGTTTTCACTGATAAAGGTATCGGAACTATGGTGAAAAAGTAATTTGTCAGGCTAGTTGCCCATGCCGCGAGGCGGCGCCACGTATCATGAAAACAATGAATATGGTGAATGATTTCTATACAGGATATACCCACGACTCGCGTCCAAATAGATCTGTATATGGGATAATGGGTTTTAAGACGCGAGAAATGGGAATTGTCACTTAAAAAGAATTTGGGGGTTTGGTTTAATGAACACGAAGGAAATCATGGAACTCAGCGATCAATATTTAATGCGCAATGTCGGGCGTATTGCCCTGGCTCCGGTGCGGGGTGAAGGAGCACGCCTGTGGGATGCGGACGGCTTGGAATACCTGGATTTTGTCAGCGGTATTGCCGTAAACTCACTCGGTCACTGCCCACAGCCCGTGGCTGACGCGATCAGTTGGCAGGCGCACCAGTTGATGCACTGCTCCAATCTCTACTACATAGAGCCGCAGGCTCTGCTGGCCAAGCTTCTGGTGGATAATACAGACCTGGATAAGGCCTTTTTCTGCAACAGCGGCGCCGAGGCTAATGAGGCTGCCATCAAACTGGCCCGCAAATACGCCAAGCAAAACTACGACGATAACAAGTTTGAGATAATCACCGCTAGAGACTCCTTCCACGGCAGGACACTGGCTACAGTTACCGCGACTGGGCAGCCGAAATACCAAAAGGGTTTTGAGCCCCTGCCGGGTGGGTTTAAATATGTGCCCTTCAACGACCTGGGTGCGCTGGAGGAGGCTATTGGCCCCTCAACCTGCGCAGTCCTCTTGGAGCCGATCCAGGGCGAGGGTGGAGTCAATGTGGCCAACTTCGAATACCTGGAAGGGGCCGCCAGGCTCTGCCAGGAGCACGGGGCGCTCTTGATCTTTGATGAAATACAAACCGGTCTCGGCCGGACCGGCAGCTTTTTAGCCTACGAGCATTATGGGGTGACGCCGGATATCGTCACGCTGGCCAAAGCTCTGGGCGGTGGTTTTCCGATTGGCGCCATGCTGGCGAAAGAAAAGGTTGCCGCTACCTTTAAACCAGGGGACCATGCCTCTACTTTCGGTGGCAACCCGCTGGCCTGTGTCGCAGCTTTAGCAGCCATGCAGGAGTTGCTTTACGGGGGGGCGTTGGAAAATGCCGTTTCCGTCGGTGGATACTTTTTTGAACAGCTAAAAGGACTAGCCGCCAAATACGATTACGTCAAGGAGGTCAGGGGCCTGGGTCTGCTCCTTGGTATGGAACTGTCTGTCAAAGGTAAGCCGTTTGTTGAGGGTTGCCACAAAAGAGGACTCCTGATTAACTGTGTGAATGATTACATTCTCCGCTTTATCCCACCCCTGATCATTACTACTGAGGATGTGGACCTGGCGGTGGGGATTCTTGACGAAGTAATGGCAGAATATAAATCTGAATAAACATCACCAGGGACTGACAATAGGGACGGTTATCATTGTTCATAACAATAACAGGGCAATGTACTCCGTCCCAGCTGCTCAGTATATAGTTAATCAGATTGATAGACGTACAGTGCGTACAATGGGGACAGTGCTCATTGTCAGCATGACCGGGAGAATCGTCCCCATTGTACTTCCCCCATTGTATGTTTAGCTGAACTTAAGAAAGAAGGTATTTAGTTTGCTGTCTAAAGGAATGAATATAAAGGGCCGGGATTTTTTAAACCTGCATGATTATACGCCGGAGGAAATAGGCGCCTTACTTGAACTGGCCGAAGAACTTAAGGAAAAGCAAAAGTGGAATGTACCCCACCCGTACCTGCAGGGGAAGACACTGGGGATGATTTTTCAAAAGTCCTCCACTCGTACCCGGGTTTCCTTTGAGGTGGCTATGCATCAGCTGGGAGGGCACCCCCTTTTCCTGAGCGCCGGCGACCTGCAGTTGAACCGGGGCGAATCCATTGCAGATACCGCCCGCACACTGTCCCGGTTCCTGGATGGGATTATGATCCGCACTTACTCTCAGGCTGACGTCGAGGAACTGGCGAAGTATGCCACTATCCCAATTATTAACGGGCTTACCGACCTTAGTCATCCCTGTCAGATAATGGCTGATCTGATGACTGTCAAGGAGCACAAAGGCCAACTGGCCGGGCTCAAACTGGCCTATGTGGGGGATGGCAACAACATCTGCCATTCACTGCTTCTTGGCTGCGCCAAGGTTGGCATGCATATCAGCGTGGCCTCTCCCAAGGATTACTGGCCACAGGAGCAAATTGTTAACCAGGCTAGAGAGGACGCCCTGACGACCGGGGCCGGGATTAAAATAACCACCGACCCCGTTGAAGCTGTTACCGGGGCGGATGTAGTGGTGACCGACGTTTGGGCCAGCATGGGTCAAGAGGTTGAAAAGGACGAACGTGTTAGCGCCTTTGCGCCCTACCAGGTCAACCAGAAGTTGGTTGCGCACGCCAAGCCTGACTATATTTTCCTCCATTGCCTGCCGGCCCACCGGGGCGAAGAGGTTGTGGCGGAAGTTATTGACGGACCTAACTCGGTCGTCTGGGATGAGGCCGAAAATCGCCTGCATGCCCAGAAAGCGGTGCTGGCCATGCTGCTTTAAAGACAACGATGTTATTAATTTTAAAAGGATAAGGAGCTGTTGTTTAAATGCCTAAAGTAGTGCTGGCTTACTCAGGAGGCCTGGATACGTCCATCATCATCCCCTGGTTAAAGGAGAACTACGGCTACGAAGTGATTGCTATGGCGGCCGACCTGGGCCAGGGGGAGGAGCTTGCCCCGTTGCGGGAGAAAGCCATTAAAACCGGAGCCAGTAAGATATATATCGAGGACGTCCAGCAAGAGTTTGTGACGGACTATATATACCCCACATTAAAGGCGGGCGCGGTATATGAGGGCAAGTATCTGCTGGGGACATCGATGGCCCGGCCGCTGATTGCCAAAAAGCTTGTTGAAATCGCCAGGAAGGAGGGGGCCGAGGCCATAGCCCACGGCGCCACCGGCAAGGGCAACGACCAGGTCCGCTTCGAACTGGCAGTGAAGGCCCTGGCCCCAGATTTGAAGGTGATCGCGCCCTGGCGGGAGTGGGATATCCGCTCCAGGGAGGACGCTGTAGACTACGCCAGCGCCAGGGGCATCCCCATCCCGGTCACCAAGGAGCGCGCCTATAGTATGGATCGCAACCTATGGCACTTAAGCCACGAGGGGGTGGACTTGGAGGATCCCTGGAACGAGCCCAAAGATGACCTGCTGCTGATGATTACGCCGCCCCATAAAGCGCCGGAGCAACCAGCCTACGTCACGCTCGATTTCGAGCGGGGGATACCTGTCAAGCTGGACGGGGAGGCTCTCGATCCGGTAGCCCTGATCCAGAAGCTGAACACCATCGCCGGGGCCAACGGCGTGGGTATCGTCGACATGGTAGAAAACCGCCTGGTAGGGATGAAGTCACGTGGTATTTATGAAACCCCGGGTGGTACGGTGCTTTTTGCAGCCCACCGTGAGCTGGAACTGCTGACTCTCGACCGGGCTACCCTGCACTATAAAGAAAGTGTCGCTTTACGCTACGCCGAGCTGGTTTACGACGGGGTGTGGTTTGCCCCGCTCAGGGAAGCTCTAGACGCTTTTGTAGACAGCACCCAGCGGATGGTTACCGGCACCGTGGTGTTGAGGCTTTACAAGGGGAATTGCTCACCGGCAGGCTCCAAGTCCCCCTACTCCCTCTATGATCAGGAGCTTTCCACCTTTAGCCGCGACGAGATTTACAACCAGCGGGATGCGGAAGGGTTCATCAATCTGTTTGGCCTGCCCTTGAAGGTCCGCGCCCTGATGGAGCAAAAGGCGGGGCTAAGGTAGTACAGACACTTCACTTGTCGTCACACTGACTTTTCGCGAACAATTGGGCAAAAGCCTGTTGGCGCCGCACATAGCGGCGCCAATTTAAATATTGTAGGGGTTGTTCTGTAACCAACTTATGGAGAATATAATTAGTTCATGGACTTTTAACCAAACGTATTTTGGTATATTATTATTTGTATATTAATATATAAAGTATGTAGGACAGAGGTAATCTAATTGAGGAAGCTGACTGTGACCTTCGTATGTGAAAACAGGCATGCAGTGGAGAGCGTTACCGTAGACCTGACGAGCCGTGGCGAGGTAACCAGTGATGATATTTGGGAACTGCAGACCAAGGACTGCCAATGTAAGAAGTGCGGCAGTAAGATTTTTACCTACCACACCAGGTACAAATAGACATCATTGACTTTCCAATATTTAGGTGGTATACTTAATAAGCTATCCCGTTGAAAGTGTTTCAATATTTGTAATGGGGAAGGGGGTAAGTAATGACAGGAGAATTAATCAACGAAATCCTGGCCAGTATCGGCCTGGAGCTGCTGGAGGATGACATCCGGCAGGTCAATGTCATTCGTGAAACGGCAGTGAGTCAAAAGTAAGAGAAGGTGGGTGAGTAAATTGCCTGCCTTCTTCTTATTTATACTTAGAAAGCCCACAGGTTGTAAAAGGCGTATATGTTCTTGTTCTGGTTGCATAAAAACCAGGACATGTTAAAATTAGATAAAAACTTACATTGGGGTGAAATGAATGGAGGAACAGGAGAAAATTGAAGTCCAGGAGTTAACGGAGGAACATCCTTACCGCAACAAAAAAGGCTTAAAAATTTTTATTCTCGTGCTTACCATAGCTGTTTTTGTCATTCCTGTCTTTGTAGTATTGAACATGCTCAAAGGTAGACCACCTTTTCTGTTTTTTTAGAAGGAGCGGCACAACATGACCAAACTTTGGGGGGGGCGTTTCCAGAAGGAGACCGACCACCTGGTAGAGGATTTTCATTCATCTATTTCATTTGATCAGAGGCTTTACAAATATGATATTAAAGGCAGCATAGCCCACGCCCGGATGCTTGGCAGGTGCGGCATTATTACTGAAAAGGAAGCCGGGGCGCTTGTGCGCGGGTTGGAAGAGGTGCTGGCTGAAATTGAAGCCGGAAAGGCTGAGTTTTCGGTTGAAGCCGAAGATATCCACATGAACGTTGAGCAGCTTTTGACGGCTAAAATCGGCGCCCTTGGCAAAAAGCTGCATACCGCCCGCAGCAGAAACGACCAGGTGGCGCTGGACATCCGGATGTACCTCAAGGACGAGATTGACCAGGTTAGCGGGTTGTTGCGCCAGCTACAGGAGTCCTTGCTTAACCTGGCGGAAAGGCACCTGGGTACCTTAATGCCCGGTTACACCCACCTTCAGCGTGCCCAGCCCGTTACCCTGGCCCATCACCTCCTGGCCTACTGCCAGATGTTTGGCCGGGACGAGGACCGGCTGGCCGACTGCCGCCGCAGGGCTGACGAAATGCCTCTGGGCGCCGGAGCCCTGGCCGGAACCACCTTTCCGCTCGACCGTCAATATGTGGCTGAGCAGCTGGGCTTTGCGGCTATTACCCAGAACAGTCTGGACGCCGTCAGCGACCGTGACTTCGCGGTTGAGTTTACTGCGGCCGCGTCCCTGGTGATGGTTCATCTGAGCCGTTTTTGTGAGGAGATCATCCTCTGGTCCTCAGCTGAGTTCGCCTTTATTGAACTGGATGACGCATTCAGCACCGGCAGCAGTATGATGCCACAGAAAAAGAACCCGGATGTCGCGGAATTGATCCGGGGCAAGTCCGGGCGGGTGTTTGGGAATCTGCAGACTTTGCTGACCATGCTGAAAGGTTTGCCCCTGGCCTACAACAAAGACATGCAGGAAGACAAAGAAGCGCTGTTCGATGCGGTGGATACAGTAAAAAAATGTCTTCTGGTTTTCAGACCCATGCTTGAAACCATGCGGGTCAAAGAGGATAATATGAAAGAAGCGGCAAGCAAGGGCTTTACCAATGCCACCGACCTGGCCGATTACCTGGTACGCCGGGGCTTGCCCTTCCGGGAGGCCCACGAGGTAGCTGGCAAACTGGTGTTTCACTGCCTGCAGCAAAGGATTGCCCTGGATCAGTTAAGCCTTGAAGATTACAGTAAATTTTCCCCTCTGGTGGAAGAGGACGTATATGATGCCATCAGCCTCACCAGGTGTGTGGATGCCCGGCGGGTGCCCGGCGGCCCGGCTTTGGAAGCCGTGCGGGAAGCCATCGCCAAAGCCAGACAGCGCATGGCCGGGGAGTAAGTGAATTCGTCCAGCTAAAGCTGGACATCGATACTTCGGTGGAGGACTCTACCCCCACCGAAGCAAAAAAGCGGAACTCCCACTATAGAAGTGGGAGTTCTTGAAATTGGATAAATATGGTTATGAATTTATTCGCTGCCCGGGGTCTTCCTTATTTTTCTTCTTTCTTTTCCTTTTCCGCGTAAGGAACACCTGGGAAAATACCAGGTGTTACACCTGGGGCAATGCCGGGTGGGGCTATGGGTATTGACGGGGGTAACGTGGCTGCGGGGCCGGCCGGTGGAAGAATGCCGGGGATTGGGCCAACGCCAACGCCAGGGGGACAGGGCACGCCAGGGCAGATCCCCATGCCAGGACCCATGCCCATATCAGGTCCACATCCCATGCCAGGCCCCATGCCCATATCAGGTCCACATCCCATGCCGGGTCCCATGCCCATGCCTGGTCCCATGCCCATACCGGGCCCCATGCCAACTCCAGGTCCATAGCCGGGGCAGGGCTTGCCGGGAGATACCGGCATACACATATCACTGTGGGCACAAAGTACATGGTGTAAAAACATAGCTTCATCCAGCTCTTCGCCAATCATGTGTAGAATCTTATGTCTGACCAACTCGTTTGGAGCAAACATGGCCAGGTGTGCGGCCATGTGGATTTGCCGAAGCTCCAGGTTAAGCAGTTGGTTTACCTGGTCCATAAACAGGTTATCCTGCATGATTTTTCAAACCTCCTTTACTTATGTCTATTTTTTGTCAGTTTGTTCTCCTTCGCTATAAAATAGCGGCGGGCCGCCGGGGGGATTTACCATGTGACCCGGACCGGCGCCCATTCCCGGAGCAATAGGGGCAAAGCCATACTCTCCTGCCAGGTCACATAATCTTTGCACCTTCATGGCTTCCTCCGTAGCCGCTTGTGCAAACATTTGCCTGAGGCAGGCACTTGGCGCAGTCTGGGCAAGCCGGTTATAGATGGGTATTTCCATTTGTTCACTCTGTATGAGCCTGCAAAGAATTTCACGGGGGTCACGTGGACACATCATATCGTCCATCATACCGCCGGTCATACCTCCAACAAGGCCTTCTTTAGTCGCATCCATAGGAATTCCTCCCAATATTCATTTGCTATATATATATGAATAAAGGATAAATGTGGTTACCTTCTCCTCTGAAGCTAAATTTTTCATGCACTATATAAGTTACAGGTTATGACACCAGCACAGACCTGCGCCGGCAAAGAAAAATACTCCTTGACACATATTGGGAGTTTATATATACTGGATTATAAATTCAATTTGGTAAAGGCTGTGAAGGGGACTAAAGCTTAGTAACATGGCGGCAGAGAGCTGGGGTAGCTGAAAACCGGCGCCTATGTGTAAGACTTAAAAATCACCCTGGAGCCGCCGGCTGAAAGAATTCAGTAAGCTGGGCCGGGATGGCGCCCGTTAAGAAGCCGTGCTTGTTAAGCACATTAAGAGGCCTTCGTCGTTGGCGAGGGCAAGCAGGGTGGTACCGCGCGGGTTTTTTTAACCCCTCGTCCCTGGCAGTATAGAAGCTGCCGGGGAGAGGGGTTGTTTTATTTCTCAAATAATCTTAATATTAAAGAGGCAAAAGTCGTCATTATTAAACATAATGAATTTATATGGGGGAGTGGATACCATGATTATTTACCTTAACGGCGAGTTTGTACCAGAGGAGAAGGCTGTAGTTTCGGTTTTTGACCACGGTCTATTGTATGGTGACGGGGTGTTTGAAGGGATCCGCGCCTACTATGGACGGGTTTTCAAACTGGGTGATCACCTGGACCGGCTTTATGACGGGGCAAGAGCTATGGCTTTAGAAATTCCTGTTACCAAGGAGGAAATGAAGGAGATTGTGCTTGAGACCCTGCGGCGTAACGGGCTGAGTGACGCCTATATCCGCCTGGTGGTGACCAGGGGTGTTGGCGACCTGGGTCTAGATCCCCGCAAATGCCCCAAAGCCTTTGTTTTCTGTATAGCTGCTACTATTACTCTGTACCCCGAAGAGTTGTATGAAAAAGGGCTGTCGGTGATTACTGTGGCAACCCGTCGCAATATACCTACGGCCTGTATTCCCCGTGTGAAATCGTTAAACTACCTAAACAACATCTACGCCAAGATAGAGGCTGCCCAGGCCGGTGTCCCCGAGGCCATTATGCTCAACCAGGAGGGTTATGTGGCTGAAGCAACAGGAGACAATATTTTCCTGGTTAAAAAGGACGTGCTTATTACTCCCGCACTCCATGTGGGACTACTGGAAGGGATTACCCGCAATACGGTGATGGAGCTGGCCAGGCAGCGAAACATTACGGTTGAGGAAAAAGTGTTTACCATGTATGATGTTTACACTGCCGACGAGGTTTTCTTGACCGGTACCGCCGCCGAGCTTATCCCAACCGTCCAGGTTGACGGGCGACTTATTGGGGACGGCCAACCCGGCGCCATGTTCAAGGAATTGAGGGCTGCTTTTCATGAACTGACCAAGGTGGATGGCCCCCTGATTGCTCAGGAAAAGAAATAATAATAATAAATAATTTAAAACGGGCGCTAAAGGCCGGCCGTGTTCCGGCCTGTTTTATTGCTTAATTGACTTCTTACTATGAATGATGACCGGGAGGATTAACTGTGGGTGGAGTGAAATTATCCGGGGCGGAGATCCTGTTGAAAAGCTTACAAGCTGAAGGTGTGGATACTATATTTGGCTACCCCGGCGGCCAGGCCCTGCCAATTTATGACGCGCTTTATGATTCCGACATCAGGCATATCCTGACCAGACATGAGCAGGGAGCCGCCCATGCGGCTGACGGCTATGCCCGTGCCACCGGACGGCCAGGTGTGTGCCTGGCTACTTCAGGCCCCGGAGCTACCAATCTGGTGACCGGCATAGCCAATGCCTACATGGATTCGGTTCCGATGGTGGCTATTACCGGACAGGTCTCCCGCGCTCTTTTAGGCCGGGACTCCTTTCAGGAGGCAGATATTACAGGTATCACCCTGCCCATTACCAAACACAGCTACCTGGTGGAGGACCCTTCCGAGCTGGGGCGGATTGTCAAGGAGGCATTTCATCTGGCCACCACCGGCAGGCCCGGCCCGGTGCTAATCGATATGCCCAAGGACGTTTCTTCCGAGGTAATCAATTATGAAATACCCGGTGAAATGCAACTGCCGGGCTACAGTTCGGTAAAAGATGGAGATCTCGGCCTGGTGCTGGAAGCAGCCAGGGCTATTGCGGCATCAATGCGCCCGGTCATTTACGCCGGTGGCGGCGTGGTTATATCCGGGGCGCATAAGGAGCTCTTAGCGTTGGCTGAACTACTGATGGCGCCAGTTTGCAATACCTTACTGGGGATGGGGGGCTTTCCGGGCAATCACCCGCTTTCGCTGGGTATGCTGGGTATGCACGGGACCAAGTATGCCAACTATGCTGTTTGTGAGTGTGACCTCCTGATTGCCATAGGCGCTCGTTTTGACGACCGTGTTACCGGTAAATTGGAGACTTTCGCCCCGGAGGCCAAAATCATCCACATTGACATAGACCCGGCTGAAATTGGGAAAAATGTGCGAGTGGACATTCCCATTGTGGGGGATGTTAAAAGGGTCCTGTGCCAGCTGCTGGAAGTTCTCCAGCCTGGTCTGAGGGAGGCTTGGCGGGACAGAATCCAGGCCTGGAAGAAGGAATATCCCCTGAGCTACTGTGACAATGGAAGGCTAAAGCCACAGTCGATCATTAGGGAAATTTACAACATTACCGAAGGCGCTGCCCGGGTGACGACCGAGGTGGGACAGCACCAGATGTGGACTGCCCAGTATTACTCCTTTACCAAGCCCCGTTCTTTCATTACCTCCGGCGGTCTGGGCACTATGGGGTTCGGTCTGCCTGCCGCTATCGGCGTCCAGGTGGGTTGTCCGGACGAGGTGGTCTTTGATATTGCCGGTGACGGCAGCATCCAGATGAATATCCAGGAGCTTTGCACGGCCGTAAATTACGAACTGCCGGTCAATGTTGCGATCCTGGACAACGGAGTCTTGGGCATGGTCAGGCAGTGGCAGGAACTTTTCTACAACCGCCGCTACTCCCAGACAGAATTGTCCAACCCGGACTTTGTCAAGCTGGCCGAGGCTTACGGAGCTGAGGGAATTAGGGTGACCAAACCGGTTGAGGTGGCCCCGGCCTTAGAACAGGCCATTCGTTCCAGTAAGCCGGTGATGATAGATTTCGTCGTGGACAGGGAAGAAAACGTAATGCCAATGGTCCCCCCGGGAGGTTCCATTGGCAAGATGCTGGGGTAGTTGAGAAGTGAGATGTGAGACGTTAGAAGTGAGAAATGAGACTTGTGACGTAGGGAGATAATCTGGGAGCGAATTAATATGTATCGCAGGTTGCTTCATTCGCACAGCCCCAGAGGAATGCAGTAGAAATCCCTTAAACTGCTACGTCACGACCCATGTCCCACGACCATATAAGGGGGGTAGAAGGATGAGGCACACCTTGGCGGTGACGGTGGAGAACAACCCGGGGGTATTGACCCGGGTGGCCGGTCTTTTCAGTCGGCGAGGTTTTAACATTGACAGCCTGGCGGTTGGCAGGACAGAAAACCCGCGTGTTTCAAGAATGACGATCATTGTGGAAGGCGACGATATGGTCGTGGAGCAGGTTGCCAAACAGCTGCACAAGCTGATAGACGTCATTAAAATCAGTGACATCACGCGCAACGCCTATGTAGACCGGGAACTGGTGATGATCAAGGTGCACGCCGAGCCTTCGGCCCGTGCTGAAATCATGCAACTGGTGGACATTTTTCGGGCGCGCATCGTCGACGTGGGACCTAAAACCCTCACGATAGAGGTAACCGGTGACGAAGGCAAAATAGATGCTATTGAACTTTCATTGCGCCCGTTTGGGATCAAGGAACTGGTTCGTACTGGGAAAATCGCCATGCTGCGAGGCGTAAAGAACAGTGCTAAAAATAACAGCCAAAAAGAGGAGGATGTTAAATAATGGTAGTAGTTTATCATGATGAGGATGCGGATCTAGGTTTACTAAAGGGTAAAAAAGTTGCGATTATGGGTTACGGTAGCCAGGGACATGCCCAGGCTCAGAATCTCAAAGAGAGTGGAGTAGACGTTATCGTCGGCCTGCGTAAGGGTCGGCCCAGCTGGCAACAGGCCGAGACCGACGGGCTGAAGGTGATGACCGTGCCCGAAGCAGCAGAACAGGCTGATATTATCCAAATACTGCTGCCAGACGAACTTCAGGCCAAGATTTACCGGGAGCAGATCGCGCCTTATCTCAAAGAAGGCAACGCCCTGATGTTCTCCCACGGCTTTAACATCCACTTTGACCAGATTGTGCCCCCGGCTAATATAGATGTGTTCATGGTCGCACCGAAGGGCCCTGGCCACATGGTTCGCCGCATGTATGTAGAAGGCAAAGGAGTCCCCTCTCTGGTTGCGGTTCACCAGGATTATACAGGCAAAGCCAAAGATCTCGGTCTGGCCTACGCCAAGGGTATCGGCGGAACACGGGCAGGTGTCTTTGAGACCACTTTTAAGGAAGAAACCGAGACTGACCTATTTGGTGAGCAGGCCGTGCTATGCGGCGGCGTCACTGCCTTGATGAAAGCCGGTTTCGATACTTTGGTAGAGGCAGGCTATGCCCCTGAAATGGCCTACTTCGAGTGCATTCACGAGATGAAATTAATTGTCGATTTGATTAACGATGGTGGTCTCAATATGATGCGCTATTCGATCAGCAACACCGCCGAATACGGTGACTACATGACCGGCCCCCGCCTGATCACTGATGAAACACGCAAGGAAATGAAGAAGGTCCTTGCCGAGATTCAAAACGGCGAGTTTGCCAGAAAATGGATCCTGGAAAACAGTGCCGGTTGCCCGTCTTTTAAAGCTATTGCCAGGCAGGAAAAAGAGCTGCAGGTTGAAAAAGTCGGAGCAAAACTTCGTTCCATGATGCCCTGGCTTAAAAAATAGAAGTGAGATGTGAGAAGTGGGACGTGGGAATGTTTGATCTTTGATATGAAATATAAATTTGCATTTTGAATGGGGTGAGTTGGCTGTGGAAATCACTGTGGCGGAGGCGCTGGTCCGCTGTCTGGAACAGGAAGGTGTCGAGATGATTTTCGGTTACCCGGGGGGAGCAATCCTGCCCGTATATGACGCCTTGAACAATACTTCCATTAAACACGTCCTGGTCCGGCACGAACAGGGCGCTGCTCATGCTGCGGACGGGTATGCCAGGGTCACCGGCAAGGTTGGCGTCTGTATGGCCACATCCGGACCAGGCGCCACCAATCTGATTACCGGTATCGCCAACGCCTATATGGACTCAGTTCCCATGGTGGTAATCACAGGCCAGGTAGCGACCACCCAGGTGGGTACGGACGCTTTCCAGGAGGTGGACATAACCGGCATCACCCTGCCCATTACCAAGCATAATTACCTGGTCAAAGAACCTGAACAGCTGCCTGCCATTGTCAAAAAGGCCTTTCATATTGCAGCTACCGGCCGTCCGGGACCAGTCCTGATCGACCTGCCTAAAGATGTGGCAGAGGCCATGATTGAATTTATTTATCCCAAGACGATCGAGCTTTCCGGCTATAAGCCCACTTATAAGGGGCACACTTCGATGGTCCAGCAGGCGGCCAGGCTGATCATGAAGGCTGAGCGGCCGGTCATATATGCCGGCGGGGGGATTAGGATCTCAGGAGCCGCTCCGGAACTGCTGCAGCTTGCTGAAACCATCTCAGCCCCGGTGACCCATACCCTGATGGGTTTGGGTTGCTTTCCTGGCAAACACCCCCTTTGCCTTGGTATGCTGGGGCTGCACGGAACCCGCTATGCTAACCAGGCGGTAACAGAGTGTGATTGTCTGATTGCCGTGGGAGCCCGTTTTGACGACCGGGTGGTAGCCAAGATAAGCGGTTTCGCGCCTACAGCCAAGATCATCCATGTCGATATAGACCCGGCTGAAATTGGCAAGAACCTTCGCATCCATCTGCCCATTGTGGGAGATGTTAAAAATGTATTGAGGGCGATCCAGCCACTTTTAGAAATCAAGGACAACACTCCCTGGGTCAAGCGGGTTCAGGAGCTCAAAAAGGAATACCCTTTGCAATACTCTCGCGACGGCCTTTTAAAGCCTCAGTTTATTCTTGAAAAGCTTAACGAACTAAAAGATGACAGCGCCATAGTCGTTACCGATGTGGGGCAGCACCAGATGTGGGCGGCCCAGTACCTTCGCTTTGCGGAGCCACGCAGTTTTTTGTCTTCAGGCGGCCTGGGAGCTATGGGCTTCTGTCTGCCTGCGGCGGTCGGCGCCAAGTTAGGCGCCCCGGACAAGGATGTCATTGTGATCATCGGTGATGGTGGTTTCCAGATGACCATGCAGGAACTGGGTACTGCTGCCGAACAGCTTCTCAATCTGAAAATATTCATCCTTAACAACCACAGGTTAGGGATGGTGCGCCAGCTGCAGGAGTTTTACTACGATAAAAGATATATCTCAGCAGACCTGCAGTTTAACCCCGATTTTGCCGAACTTGCCAAAATCTACGGGATGGAAGGCCACACCGTTACCACGGAGGAACAGCTGGAAGAAATCCTGCCGCAGGTTCTGGCCTCCCCTACTTCGGTAATTATTAACTGCATGATTGACCCGAATGAAAACGTCATGCCGATGATCTTAAGCGGTTCTACCATCAGCGAAGCAATAGACTGAAAATGCAAAACGACCCAAAAGGAATATAGTATATAGGCAACCAATGTCTGACGACTGACTTACCAAATTGGAGGATATATGAGCCACAGAGTCTACATTTTTGACACTACCTTGAGAGACGGGGAACAATCCCCTGGTGTGAGCCTCAACATTGGTGAAAAAGTTCAAATAGCCAGGCAACTGGCCAAGCTTGGCGTGGACATCATCGAGGCCGGTTTTCCCATCTCCTCGCCCGGCGACTTTGAGG
The DNA here is from genome assembly GCA_028702695.1 of Desulfotomaculaceae bacterium. GTDB lineage: Bacteria > Bacillota > Desulfotomaculia > Desulfotomaculales > Pelotomaculaceae > Pelotomaculum_C. Next base: position 18,679 of record JAQVOH010000003.1, on the reverse strand, counting down.
CAGTCCGCGCCGTAGCCCGTGCAGTAAAGGGTGTAACGGTAGCCGGCTTGGCCCGGACCAACTTCCAGGATATTGACCGGGCCTGGGAGGCAGTTCGCCATGCCGAACAGGCCCGCATACATACCTTTATCGCTACTTCGGATATTCACATGAAACATAAGCTGCGCATGAGCCGGGAGCAGGTGCTGGAAGCGGCAGTGGCTGCGGTGAAGCGCGCCAAAGGCTATACGGGTGACGTTGAGTTTTCGGCGGAGGACGCATCCCGTACCGAACCCGCCTTTTTATTCCAGATCATTGCCGCTGCCATTGAGGCCGGGGCAACGGTGATCAATATTCCGGATACCGTCGGCTACGCCGTTCCCGGGGAGTGGGGCAGCTTTATCGAAACCATCTGCCGCGAGGTCCCCGGAATAGACCGGGTGGTCGTCAGCGTGCACTGCCATAACGACCTGGGCCTTGCTGTCGCCAACTCTTTGGCCGCCGTTTTAAACGGCGCCAGGCAGGTAGAGGGCGCCATTAACGGCATCGGAGAGAGAGCCGGCAACGCCGCACTGGAGGAAGTGGTGATGACGCTTCATACCAGAAAGGATAGGTTTGACCATTTCACCGGTGTGCACACTGAGGAAATTTACCGTACCAGCCGGCTGGTCAGCACGCTGACCGGTATGAAGGTACAGTCCAACAAAGCCATCGTCGGCAACAACGCCTTTGCCCACGAGTCCGGTATCCACCAGGCCGGCGTCCTGAAAGATCGCACGACCTATGAGATTATGAATCCGGCTATGGTCGGGGTAGCCAAGAGCAACCTGGTCATGGGCAAGCACTCCGGCCGGCACGCCTTTCGCCAGAGGCTGGAGGACATGGGCTTCGCCCTTTCCGATGAAGAGCTGAACAAGTCCTTTGAACGCTTCAAAAAACTGGCCGATAAAAAATCGGACATCACCGATGATGATATTGAGGCCATTGTCGAGGAAGAAATGCGACTGGTACCGCATACCTACACCCTCGACTATCTGCAAATTTCCAGCGGCACCACGGTCGTGCCCACCGCCACCATCGGGCTTTTAAAGGATGAGCAGCGACTGGAGGAAGCCGCTTGCGGCAACGGACCGGTCGATGCCATCTGCCGGGCTGTAGATAAGACTACCGGCATCAACTGTACCATGATCAGCTGGGGCATCAACGCCATCACCGCCGGCAAGGACGCGCTGGGTGACGTGACCTTAAAGATTACCACCGACGGCCAGCGGGTTTACACGGGCCGCGGGATCAGCACCGACGTCCTGGAAGCCAGCGCCAAGGCCTATGTCAATGCCGTGAACAAACTGGTATGGGAAGTGGAGCAGGACAAAAAGGCGGAGCAGGAGTAAATTCGTTCAGCTAAAGCTTAAACATCTATAAATCTTATTAATGAGTGAACGGAGGGAAACACCAGCATGCCGATGACCATCACCGAGAAAATCCTGGCTGCCCACGCAGGCAAAAAGAGAGTCTCTCCCGGAGAGATAATCAACGCCCGCATTGATCTGGCACTGGGCAATGACATCACAGCACCGGTTGCCATCAGGGAGTTTGAAAAAATCGGGGTGGAGGATGTTTTCGACCGGGACCGGGTAGCGCTGGTTCCCGATCACTTTACCCCCAATAAGGATATCAAGTCGGCTGAGCAGGTTGCGGTGCTGAGGGAGTTTGCCAAAAAGCACGGCCTGCCTAATTACTTTGAAGTTGGCCGCATGGGCATTGAGCACTGCCTGCTGCCCGAGCAAGGGCTGGTGGGCCCCGGCGACCTGATTATCGGCGCTGATTCACACACCTGTACCTACGGCGCACTGGGCGCCTTTTCCACCGGTGTAGGCAGCACTGACCTGGCGGCGGCTATGGCCCTGGGGGAAATCTGGCTGAAAGTGCCTGAATCAATTAAATTTGTGTTTGAAGGTGAACTGCAGCCCTGGGTGGGCGGCAAGGATTTGATCCTCTACCTTATCGGGGACATTGGTGTCGACGGAGCGCGGTATCAGGCGATGGAATTCGCCGGTCCTGCCATCGAGAAGCTGTCCATGGACGGTCGCTTCACCATGTGCAATATGGCTATTGAGGCGGGCGGCAAGAACGGTATTGTAGCGCCTGATGATAAAACCCGCGCCTATGTGGAGGGCCGCTGCCGTCGTCCGTACCAGTTTTATCAGAGCGACCCGGATGCCGGTTACAAAGAGGTGCGCCGCTACGACGCCTCCCTCATTGAACCCCAGGTGGCCTTTCCCCACCTGCCGGAAAACAGCCGCCCCTTAAGCGAAGTGGGGAACGTGGAGATCCAGCAGGTGGTCATCGGTTCCTGCACCAACGGCCGCATGGAAGACCTCAGACAAGCGGCCAGTGTGATAAAAGGCAAAAAGGTGCATAAAAACGTGCGTTTAATCATTTTCCCGGGTACCCAGGAAATATACCTGCAGGCCCTGCGGGAAGGTTTGTTTGAAATATTGGTCGAAGCCGGCGCCGCCGTCAGCACACCCACCTGTGGGCCCTGTCTGGGTGGACATATGGGCATTCTGGCGGGTGGCGAACGCTGTGTGTCTACCACCAACCGTAACTTTGTTGGCCGGATGGGGCACACAGAGAGTGAAGTTTACCTCTCCAATCCCGCCGTTGCCGCGGCATCAGCAGTATTGGGCCGCATTGCCGGTCCCACGGAGGTGCTATAGATGAAACTCAAGGGAAAGGTCTGGAAGTTTGGAGCGGATGTTGACACCGACGCCATTATTCCGGCACGTTACTTGAACACTTCCGACCCGGATGAACTGGCTAAGCACTGTATGGAAGACGCCGACCCGGGCTTTCCTGTCAAGGTGCGGCCTGGCGACATCATTGTGGCCGGGAAAAATTTTGGGTGCGGCAGTTCCAGGGAGCACGCTCCCATTGCGATTAAAGCCGCCGGGGTATCCTGCGTTATCGCCGGTACTTTTGCCAGAATTTTTTACCGCAACGCCTTCAATATCGGCCTGCCTATTTTTGAATCGCCCGAGGCGACAGCTGAGGTTAGCGAGGGCGATGAGCTCTCGGTCGACGCGGATACCGGTGTGATCGAAAACCTTACCACCGGCAAAAAATACACAGCCACCCCGGTGCCGCCTTTCATGCAGCAGATTATCGCCGCGGGTGGACTGATTAACTACGTTAAAGAAAAGGTGAATTAATACACCAAGGAAGCAAGGGGAAGATTATGTCTAAGATAGCTGTATTGCCGGGCGATGGGATCGGCCCGGAAATTATCGCGCAGGCGGTCCGTGTGCTGGAAGCGGTTGGACAACGCTTTGGGCGGCATTATGAGTTTACCTGGGGAATAGTGGGTGGAGCAGCTTATGACGCGACCGGCGTGCCTCTACCCGAGGAGACCCTGGAACTCTGCTTTAACAGCGATGCTATCCTCTTTGGCGCCGTGGGCGGCCCCAAATGGGATGAGTTGCCGCTGCACCTGCGGCCTGAACTCGGGGCACTCCTGGCTCTCAGGAAGAAACTCGGCTTGTACGCCAACCTGCGGCCGGTTAAGGTGTTTCCCTCACTGGCCAACGCTTCCACGCTGAAACCGGAGATAGTTGCCGGTCTCGATCTGTTAGTACTACGGGAACTTACCGGCGGTCTTTACTTTGGCAAGAAGTCCCGGGAGGAACTGCCTGACGGCAGCACCCGCGTGGTTGATACGCTGGAATACACCACCCCGGAAATTGAGAGGATCCTCCGCATGGCCTTTGACCTGGCCAGGCTGCGCCGTGGCAAGGTGACCTCGGTGGATAAGGCCAACGTGCTGGAAAGCTCGCGCTACTGGCGGGAAGTGGCCGTGGCGATGGGCCGGGAGTACCCGGATGTGGAACTCGATCATATGTATGTAGACAACTGCGCTATGCAGTTGGTAAAGAACCCGGGCCAGTTTGACGTACTGGTGACTGAAAATATGTTCGGGGATATCTTAAGCGACCAGGCCTCCGTGCTGGGCGGTTCTTTGGGGATGTTGGCCTCCGCCAGCCTGGGCGGGAAAATAGGGTTGTACGAGCCTGCCCACGGCACCGCGCCCGAACTGACCGGCTTAAACTGCGCCAACCCCATTGCTACCATCCTATCGGCAGCCATGCTCCTGCGTTTCTCCCTGGAACAGGGTGTGGAAGCGGACTGCATTGAACAGGCCGTGGCAGCTGTGCTTGACCAGGGTTATCGCACCGCCGACCTGACGGAAGAAGGCAAACAGGTGGTCAGCACGGAAGAGATGGGTAATATGATTATTAGGCAAATACAAGGACAGCAGTAACAAGTTTATTAAATTGGAGGTTTTTTAATGCCCTCAGTACAGATTTATGACACAACTTTAAGGGATGGCACGCAGGCTGAGGGCATTTCCTTCTCCTGTGAAGATAAAATAAAAATCGCCCAGCGCCTAGACAAGATGGGCTTCCATTATATTGAGGGCGGCTGGCCGGGGTCCAACCCCAAGGATGCAGATTTCTTCTGGCGGATTCGTAGTTATAACTTCAAGAATGCCAGGCTTACAGCTTTTGGTTCCACCCGCCGGGCTAAACTAACGGCCGAAAATGACGACAACGTCAAGGCACTCCTTGCCTCAGGGGTCGGCACAGCCACCATTTTCGGCAAGACCTGGGATCTTCACGTGACCAAGTCCCTTGGTACCACTCTGGAAGAAAACCTGGCCATGATCCAAGACACGGTTGCCTACCTCAAAAGCCACGGAATGGAAGTGTTTTTTGACGCAGAGCATTTTTTTGATGGGTATAAGGCCAATTCAGCTTATGCTCTGGCCGCGCTTGAGGCAGCGGCGGCGGGTGGGGCCTCCACCCTGGTCCTGTGCGATACGAATGGGGGCAGCCTGCCCCTGGAGCTTAAAGAAATAGTGGAAGTGGCCGTGCAGCGGCTCAAGATCCCTATTGGTATCCACGCCCATAACGACGGTGAATTGGCAGTAGCCAACACGATCATGGCGGTGCAGAGCGGAGCGTCACAGGTGCATGGGACGGTTAACGGTTACGGTGAGAGGTGCGGTAACGCCAATCTGTGCTCTGTCATTCCCAACCTCACTTTGAAGCTGGGCTTTGATACCATCCCCCGCGAGCAGCTGTCACACCTGGTGGAAATGTCCCATTACGTCAGTGAAGTAGCCAACGTCAGCCCGGATGCCCGGCAGCCTTATGTGGGAGTCAGCGCCTTCGCCCATAAGGGCGGGGTCCACGTCAGCGCGCTTTTGAAGGATTCCAAAACCTATGAGCACATTGAGCCGGAACTGGTGGGCAACCACCGCCGCGTACTGATCTCCGAGCTCTCCGGCATGTCCAACCTGCTTTACAAGTATAAGGAGCTGAACCTTGATTTTGACCGGCAGAGTCCTGAAGGCAAGCTCATTCTGGACGAAATCAAGGAACTGGAAAACCAGGGCTTTCAGTTTGAGGGGTCAGAGGGGTCTTTCGAACTACTCATGCGCAAAGCCCATGACAACTACACCGAGCCGTTTTCCCTGGAGGCTCTGCGACTACTGGTTGAAATGAAAGAAAACAACCCCACCTATGCCGAGGCTATTATTAAAATACGTGTGGGTGACCAGGTGGTGCACACTGCGGCGGAAGGCAACGGTCCGGTAAACGCACTGGATCACGCCCTGCGCAAAGCTTTGAAGAATTTCTACCCCAATATTGGCTCGATGCACCTTAACGACTACAAGGTGCGCGTATTGGATGAGAAGGACGGCACCGGGGCCAGCGTGCGCGTCCATATCGAGACCGGCGACGGCCAAAATTCCTGGGGTACGGTCGGGGTCTCCCAGAACATCATTGAGGCCAGCTGGCAGGCACTGGCCGACAGCATCGCTTACGGGCTGATGAAAGGGGAGCACGTAAGCCAGGAGAACAGCAAAGAGGAGTCTACGCGGATATAGGTTGAATGCATATGCTTTGTTATTATTAAAGATTTCCTGCAGGAAACGCGTTCCCGCTACCGAAATAAACATATGGGTAGCGGGTATTTTACGAGCTCGCCAGAAATACTATTTTTGCGTACTTCAAGGGAGGAATACCGGTGGAGCAGTTTTGGCTCCCGAATTTGGACTATCTTAAAGCAGTACTTAAATTCAACCTGAGCAGCGTTATCGATATTGCGATCGTTGCTTTTGTTATGTACAGGATAATGCTATTAATCAAGGGGACCAGGGCGGTACAGTTGATTAAAGGCCTGATTGTACTGCTGGTCCTCACTGCCTTTTCCAGCTTTTTTAACCTCAATACCGCCAACTGGCTGCTAAAGCAGGCCATGACCGCCCTGGTGGTGGCGCTGCCGGTAGTGTTCCAGCCGGAGCTTAGACGAGCCCTGGAAAAGCTGGGGCGCGGCAGATTTCTCTCAACTACTACCATGACTCATGGTGAAACGGACCCCCCCAAGGTTATTGCTGAAATTTCCCGGTCGTCTACCTTGCTCTCCAAAAATAAAATGGGGGCACTGATGGTCCTGGAACGGGAGACGGGTCTGGAGGAATATATCGATACTGGGGTCAAAATAGACGGGATGGTTTCGGCCGAATTTCTGGTTAACATATTTATTCCCAAAACGCCACTGCACGACGGGGCGGTAATAATCCGTGGGGAACGCGTGGCCGCGGCGGCCTGTTTTCTACCTCTAAGCGAAAACCCTTCCCTGACCAGCGACCTCGGTTCCAGGCACCGGGCCGGCATCGGCATCACAGAGCACTCCGACGCAGTGGCAGTTATCGTCTCCGAGGAGACCGGCAGCGTTGCCCTGGCCGTTGATGGTGTCCTGACGCGATACCTGGACGAAGCAAGCCTGATGGACAGGCTTTCATCTTTATTAAACCTGAAGGCCGGCAGTTCTATTTCATCACTCTGGTTCAGGAGGTAGTTCACTTGGGTCGTCTGGACTGGCAAAACAATTCTCTAAGATTGCTTGCAGTATTTCTGGCATTAGTCATGTGGATTTACGTGAGCAACGAACAAAACCCGGTCAGAGAAAAAATCCTCAATGTAACCCTGGAGCACACCGGCCCGGCCCAAAACTATATCATTACCGGTGGCCTGCCTGAGAGTGTCCGGGTCAGAGTGCAGGGCAACCGTAATGATTTGGCCAATCTTGCCCCAGATGACTTCAGAGCAATTGTCAACCTGCCGGAAGACAAGACAGGAGATGTGCTCCTGCCGGTACAGGTAAGCTCTCCATCCAACCTGCGGGTGGCCCAGGTCAGTCCCGAAGAGGTCACTGTTGGATTAGACCGCCTGGTGGAAAGGCAAATTGCCGTGGCGGTCAGTCTGAAAGGAACGCCGGCCCAGAACTATTCCGCGCTGGCGCCCACATTCAGCCCGGAAACGGTGATCGTATGGGGACCCTCCCGCATAGTTAACAATATCAGTCAGGCATCCGCAGTGATTAACATTCAGGACGCCTCCAGTGACGTTACTATGAACGTACCACTTAACACGGGAGCTCCGAATGTTACCGTGAGTCCGGCTACGGTGCAGGTGGTTGTGCCTATAGTCAACGCTGTAGCTTCCAAGAACATACCGGTGGCGCCTCAGACTACCGGCAGCGTGGCGGTTGGGTTTAGGGTAATAAAGAGCGCTGGCGATCCGGCCACCGTCCAAATCTACGGGCCGGTGGAGGTTATCAGCAATATTTCCGAGATCCGCACCGAACCTGTTGATATCCAGGGCTCTGACAAAAATGTGACCAAAGAAGTTGGCTTGCTCACGCCAACAGGGGTAACTTCTATACAACCTGTCCGAGTCAAAGTCCTGGTAGAAATCAGTAAGTTGGACGAGACGCTCCCTTCGCCGGGAGGAGACAGCGGAGATACCGCCAAGCCAGAACCATAAATTGTCGGTATATCTTTTGTTGCCAGTGACCTGCGGCTGACATACAATAGCATAGATTCGGAGAAATTGACAAGGCTCCGGTCTTAAAGTTATAATAGGTTGTTGAATTTTGCCTGGATGAAAGGAGAACCGGTTTTATGGCGGGTATGTTTGGTACTGACGGGGTAAGAGGTGTAGCCAACCATGAGCTGACCCCTGAACTTGCCTTTATGCTGGGTCGGGCCGGGGCGTCTGTCCTAGCCGGAAACGGTGTTGGCTCGCGTATAGTAATCGGTAAAGATACCCGGATCTCGGGAGATATGCTTGAGGCTGCCCTGGCGGCCGGTATTTGTTCTGCGGGTGTTGATGTTCTAAAAGTAGGGGTTATGCCTACTCCCGCTATTGCTTTCCTGACCCGTGATTTACAAGCGGCGGCCGGAGTGGTCATCTCGGCTTCGCATAACCCGGTGGAAGACAACGGGATCAAGTTCTTTGGCCCCAGTGGCTACAAGCTGCCAGACGAAACCGAGGCTGAAATTGAGGCTCTGGTGCTGGAACACTGCGCCTCCGTAACCTCCCCTGTGGGAGGTGGCGTAGGACGCACTTGCCAGATAACCGACGCCGCCGACCGTTACGTGAACTATGCCTGCAGCACAGTCAGCACTGACCTGCGGGGCTTAAAGCTTGTGGTGGACTGCGCCAACGGCGCGGCTTCTCACGTGGCGCCTCTTATATATAAGAAGCTGGGGGCTGAAGTGCTGCCCATCTTTAACAACCCGGATGGGGTGAATATTAATAAGAGGTGTGGTTCAACCCACCCTGAGGATCTAATGGAAGCTGTCATTGAGGCAGGGGCGGACCTGGGCCTGGCCCACGACGGGGACTCCGACCGTGTTCTGGCCGTGGATGCCGAAGGCAGGCTGGTCGACGGTGACCAGATTATGGTTGCCTGCGCCAGTCACTTGAAAGCCAAGGGGCAGCTGGAAAAGGATACGGTTGTGGTTACGGTTATGAGCAACTTGGGCCTGCATTTGGCCTTTCGGGATCGCGGGATTCACGTGCTCGAGACCAAAGTCGGCGACCGCTACGTCCTTGAGGAACTCCTGCGTACCGGAGCCCGCTTTGGGGGAGAGCAGTCCGGCCATATTATTTTTCTGGATTACAACACCACTGGTGACGGCATTATTACCGCACTACAGCTATTATCTGTGATGAAGGAGAGCGGCAAACAGCTGAGCAAACTGGCGTCCCAGATGGAGCGACTGCCCCAGCTGCTGGTGAACGTGCAGGTGACCGACAAAAATGCGGTGATGAACAGCCCTGTCCTGTCAGATGCTATCAAACAGGAAGAAAAGAAAATGGGTGGCAACGGCCGCATCCTGGTTCGTCCGTCCGGCACAGAGCCCCTGGTACGGGTAATGGCTGAAGGAAGAGACATGCTGCTACTGGAGGAAATAGCTGACAGGTTGTCGAATATAGTGAAAGAGATTGATTAAAGGATGGTGGTAAATCGATTACACAATAGCTAACAACAGCCTTAATAGAATATGCAAGCGCCTGAACCCTACCCAGATGGGATTGGTGAAGTTATTGGGAAACCAGTTTCGCTTCATCTGCGAGGGTTGACGAGGAGGGGGTTTATCGAGGTTTTCGGCGGGTGCCCCCCGGTCCGACCGGACCGTTAATGGCACGACAAAACCACCTGGTAACCGGTGGGACAAATGTGCCGGCGGCAGCAGCGGCTTAAGTTTTTCAGGGGGTAAGTGTTTCCTTTTGGTGTATCCCGAAATACGCGATTGGAATGCCGTGGCTAATCATGCCCGGTATTTTTATTTTCGACACCCATGTCTGCAAGTGTACCAAATGATTTGCGAGCTGAACGCTTGATATAGGATGGAAATGTCAACTTTTATCTAAACTATCTTATGGTTACAGGGTAGGGTTTAAATAGAGGAACGTGGGGGGGTATGTATGCGTGTGTGGTATTGTAGGCTATATCGGTCCCAAAGAGGCCGTTTCTATTCTGGTTGACGGACTGGAAAAACTGGAGTACCGTGGCTACGACTCCGCTGGAGTGGCAATCACGAGTGAAGAAAACCTGGAAATATTAAAGAGGGTTGGAAAACTAGCCGCTCTCAAGGATAAATTAAACGGTCATGAATACTGCGCCAACGTCGGCATCGGGCACACCCGCTGGGCCACTCACGGCAAGCCTTCGGACGCCAACGCCCACCCGCACACGGACTGCACAGGACAGTTTGCCGTTGTGCACAACGGGATCATTGAAAACTACCTCAGCCTGCGGGAATGGCTCGAGTCAGAGGGCCATATTTTCGTCTCCCAGACCGATACCGAGGTATTGCCCCACCTGATCGAGCACTTTTATGACGGGGACCTTTTAGAAGCTGTGCTGATGACAGTTTCGAAGCTGGTGGGCTCTTACGCCATGGCGGTGGTTTCCTCTAAAGAGCCGAATAAGTTGATCGCAGTCCGCCAGGACAGCCCGCTGGTAGTGGGTCTGGGCGAGGGTGAATACTTTCTGGCCTCGGATATCCCGGCTCTTCTGAAGCACACCAGGTTCACCTATATCCTCAATGATGGGGAAGTGGCTGTGCTGGAAAAGGACGGGGTCAAGGTTATGGACCTCAACAAAAAGGAAATCCGTAAAAATATCTTTGAAGTAGAGTGGGCCGCTGAGCAGGCCGAAAAGGGCGGCTACGACCACTTTATGCTGAAAGAAATTCATGAGCAGCCCAAAGCTCTCAGGGATACCCTGAGTGGCCGAATTGCCGAGGACAACTCGCGTGTTAATTTGGACGAGGTGACAATCACCCCGGAAGAAATCAAGGGCTTGAAGAAAGTCTTTATTGCCGCCTGTGGTACGGCTTATCACGCCGGCCTGGTGGGTAAATACGTCATTGAAAAGCTGGTGCGGCTGCCGGTAGAGGTCGATATTGCCTCCGAGTTCCGCTACCGCCAGCCGATTATTGAGCCGGGCACCCTGGTCATCATCATCAGCCAGTCCGGGGAGACCGCCGACACCCTGGCCGCGCTGCGGGAAGCCAAGCGGCAGGGGGGCAGGGTCGTGGCCGTGACGAACGTGGTGGGCAGTTCCGTGGCCCGTGAGGCCGACGACGTCATCTATACTTGGGCCGGTCCTGAGATTGCCGTGGCCTCAACTAAGGCCTATACCACCCAACTGGTGAGCATGTATCTCCTTACCCTGCACCTGGCGGGCCTGCGCGGGACGATGGCGCCTGAAGAAATCAGCGCGCTCCTGGCCGAGATGAAGAACCTGGACGAAAAGATGCAGGATATTCTGAATGACTCTCAAGTGATCAGAGATTTTGCTAAGGAAATCTCCACCAGCAACGATTTATTCTACCTCGGACGCGGCCTCGACTACTCCGTGGCTATGGAAGGCTCACTGAAGCTGAAGGAGATCTCCTACATCCACGCCGAAGCCTATGCTGCCGGCGAACTGAAGCACGGCACCCTGGCCCTGATCGAAGAGGGTACGCCGGTGGTGGCCCTGGCCACTCAGGAAGTTCTCTTTGAGAAAATGGTCAGCAACATCCAGGAGGTCAACGCCCGCGGCGCCTCCGTATTGGCTCTGGCCATGGAGGGGCTGAAGAAAGTGGAGAAGGTGGCCCACAAGGTGGTCTATATCCCCAGGACCCACGAGGTACTGGCACCGATCCTGACCGTGGTCCCGCTGCAGCTGCTGGCCTACCATACTGCTGTGGCCAGAAAATGCGATGTCGATAAACCGAGGAATTTGGCGAAATCGGTGACTGTGGAGTAAGTGGAGACGTTTTTTGAGATATTTTGTGGGTTTAAAATAGTAAACGTATTTTTAAAATAAAGAATGTATTGTTAAAAAAGTAAATGTATTTACAATAGGTGTTTGCGAAAAATAAAGTTGTAGACTAGTAAAATAATGTTAGATACTAGTAAATAAAGTTATATAACGAGAAAATATAGATATAGACTTGTACAGCGTTATCAAGTATGGACGCAGTCAGGGACACGGTACTGAATACTGTCCGTGGCTAACGATTCGTGATGTACCTTCCCAGGATTTATCCACCCGTGTTGCGGGTTGGAAAACTGGGAGGGTACATCATTTTTTATCTCAGGGGGAACTTGATTATTTTTATGTCCTGGACTGGTCGGATATTACCATCCCCGGCCGCCCGGTGCCCAAAGGACGCCCCCGCATCGGCTACCGCGGCCGCAGCGTGATCCTATACACGCCGCCGGAAACGGAAAACTACGAAAAAGGCGTGGCCAGGTGCGGCCAGGCGGCATGTCAAAGCCCGTGACCGGACCGGTGGAAATGGAAATTGCCGTATACTTCAACCCGCAGGCCAAAGTATACACAAAGGGCGGCCGGCGGGGGATCGGAACACTACCTGATCTGGACAACTGCGTCAAGTCCATTGTGGACGGGCTCAATAAGGTGGCTTATGTAGACTAACAGCAGGTGACGCGCATCCTGGCCGAGCGCAAGTTTGACCCGGTGGAGCGGGAAGAGCTTAAGGGCGCAGCTCCAAAAGATGTAGGTGCGAATTCATTCGCACAGACCCCATAGAAATGCAGTATATATGCACTCACATCGTTAGGTTTTCATCCTCTGCTGTCACCGTGCTGGCGGCAGGCGTGTCTAAATAATGGTAAAATAAGGAGCATGCGATGAGAAAAGCAGACTTTACGGCAAGAGTGAAGAAAATAGAAATCGTCAACCGGGTGCTTTCCGAAGGCTGGTCGCAGTCCATCCGGGTGATCCTGGAGGACATCGCACTAACTGACGAGAACCTTTTGGAGCTAAAGCAGTTCAAGCCCAACGAGCAGGTGCTGGTAGAGCTGAGCCCGGTCCAGGTCAACCTGCTCGACTTCGACGCCAAAGGACAGACAGCCGCAACCACGGGGCAGAACAGGCAGGAAAGGCCTGGCGACGCTAGTCTGGACGTCGAGGAAAAGGAGTTCATGAGCTTTATGGAGGGGGACGAGCCCTTGAAGGAGAATGAAAGGGTGGAGAAGGCGTGGGTGTTTGGTGAGGGTTAAGTTAACGAATTTTGAAAATGGGCAATTGAAGGGGAAATGAAATAATTGAAAGGGTTTATCAAACTGCAGTTATTCAGCTGTCAGATATTTCCTTGGACTCACCACGTGGAGTGCTGTGTACTGCTATATCGCAAGGATTATATCGGGGAAAAGGGTAAGAAGGTAACTGTTGAGGTTGGGATGAACAAGTAAAGACGAATCGTTTGCTTATATTTAAGGGCATCTGCTGAAATGAAATGGCAGGTGCTTTTTAATATGGCCGGATATAAAAAGATTCCCTTAAAATCGGCGAGATTAACCTATACTAAGAAGCAGTCGTAGGTTTATGATAGAGGAATTATATGGGATTGGGAATGCTAGATTAATATTTGAGCGAAGTCTATGCTTTGACTATTGGCTTGAAACTGACCGGCAAAGGAACTGCTTTTGAAGACGTTTTCAATTATGTTTCTGATTGTATTTATGATCAATTATCAAATTATGGACAAAAGCGTATTTTCGAGAAGGCGAAGGCAACAAATGTTTACTTCAGTGATGAACATAAAAAAGCCTATCGATATGAGGAAGATATTCTTAATGAAAACTTGAAACAGAAAAGATCGCAAATATTTGCCTATTATCTGAAATCCGGGGCATTGTGTGAAATCGAGTACGATACAGCAGAAGGAATCAAAACGGTGATAGGCCGAATAGACCTTGCTAAGGATAATCGCAATGGCTTTATCGTAAATAGATTACGGGTAACTAACCATGAACAAATTGAAGCAGAGGTTGATTTGGATAAAGTTGTAACCATTAAGCTCGTTAAAGATCGGGATTAAAATATGAATCTCAGTTTCATTAAACCCCTCAGCGTAAACAAGTAAGATGGAACCATAATAAAAATGAGGGGGCAATGAAATGATTATAATGAACTGAACAAACTTGAGAACTGTATTAGAAGGGGAGAATGGCAATCTGAGAAAGGTATACGGCTTTGGGGCGGTGCGGATGTAATAGTCAAGTTTAAACGTAATGATGAATTGAACGCCTGGGAATCAGATAATAATTTATCTGTTGATGCTGACGGATTAAAACAAAGTAGTAAAATTCTAATTATATCAACACACGCAAGGCATATAAGTGCGCTGTTTTATGCCATGAAAGAGATTTTCAATGATTACATTGATTTTGCCAATAAGTATACTTTTTATGGACGCTTAGGTAAACGAGCCAAGGCTTATATTGATAAAAAAGATGACCAAGGTGTTTTGCTGGAGATAATTGCTGAAGCCAAGTTTATGGCTAATGAGTTTGAAGGAAAACTATATTTTGCTTATGGCTCAAACATGGATGAGAGCCAAATGGCACATAGATGTCCAACTAATGACCGGGGTGTGGCAAGTATTATTAGAAATGACGATAGTTTTGTAGATGGCATACTGTGGAGTGTGTTCCCTGTTGATGAGGAAGCTCTTGACCATTACGAAGGGATATCATCCAACTTCTACTTCAAAACAGAAATCAATCACTGCAGAAAACATTCAAACGGGAGAACAATGTGCAGCAATGGTCTATATAGCTCTGACGATTCGCTTGGACAGCCTTATCCAGGATATCTTGAAAAAATTATTAAAGCGGCTGACAAGTTCAGATTCGATTCCAATTATAGGATGGAACTGATAGGATGGCTGGAATAAACGATGCCACAACCTGATTCCTTTAGGATTAATGTTCCCTAAGATTTTTAGCTTGAGGGAACTTTTATGGGTATGTACTTTATCGAATAAACGAATAAATGCGTAAAATTATAGAGGATTTTGAGTTATAATATAGAAGATTATGGTAGCATTAAACCCGGAAATTATAACAAAGTAAAAAGCAATAAACGGCCGGTCTATTCGTTAAAAATGAAGATTAGAGGGAACATCTATGTGTCAATATACACCCTATCAGTCACGCTATTTCCAAGAACAGCTGACATTAAGACGACCAAGCAATGATGGCAGTATAGTACCTGCCTTGGCCGGAGCCAAGGTAGATTTAAACCCGCATCAAGTAGATGCTGCTCTTTTTGCCTTTCAATCACCGCTAACTAATGGAGCATTGCTTGCTGATGAGGTGGGATTGGGAAAAACAATAGAAGCTGGCATATGTATAGCTCAATATTGGGCAGAACATAAACGCAAGATCCTGCTCATTGTGCCTGCATCACTGAGAAACCAATGGCTTTCCGAACTGGACGAAAAATTTTACATCAAGTCGATGATCCTTGAAAACAAGAACTTCAACCAGATTAAAAAACAAGGGGTTCGTAATCCGTTTGTACAGCAAGATCGCGTTGTAATCTGTTCATACAATTTTGCAGCCGGGAAGCAGATAGAGATACATAACACTCCGTGGGATTTAGTCGTTATTGATGAGGCACATAGATTGAGAAATGTTTACAAACCGAGCAATGTAATCGGCAATAAGTTGAAAACCGCTTTAGATGGAAAACGCAAATTACTATTGACGGCTACCCCGCTCCAAAATAATCTAATGGAGCTTTATGGATTGGTCAGCATTATAGATGACCGTGTTTTTAGCGATCCTAAAACCTTTCGGGAGAAATATGTCAATGTTGATAACGAAGAAGCCAGGAATGTATTCCTGAACGCTAGGATAAAGCAGTTTTGCAAACGCACGTTAAGGAAACAGGTAATCGAATACGTCTCCTATACACAACGAACTGCAATATTGGAACCCTTTACACCTTCTCCAGATGAAGAACAACTATACAACGATGTATCCGAGTATCTTCGCTCGCCAACCTTATATGCGCTACCCAACAGCCAGCGCAGCCTAATGACCATGATACTAAGGAAACTGTTGGCATCCTCATCCTATGCAATTTCGGGGACATTGGATTCACTAATACACCGCTTGGAGAAGTTGCTTCAGGGAGTTGATGAAGAGTTAAACCTGGATGATTATGATTCCTTTGATGAGCTATTGGAGGAATTGGAATTAAATTCTGATGATGTAAAACGAGATATTATTCAAGATCGCCAGGGTATAAGCTTGGAGTTGGACAAACTAAAGCAATTTGCTGGTCTGGCGAAGAGTATCGAAACTAACGCCAAGGGGCAGAAATTACTGTTTGCTTTGCAAAAAGGATTTGATGAAACGGAACAGCGAGGCGGCAGGCGCAGAGCGGTTATATTTACAGAATCAAGGCGTACGGAGCGATATCTTTATAATTTGCTTTCTGAGAATGGCTATGAAGGAAGGATAGTTTTTCTTGACGGGTCAAATTCAGATGCTAATTCCAAACGCATATATAAAGAGTGGCTGACCCGTCACAAAGGTGAAGAAATAATTTCCGGTTCAAGACAAGCAGATATGAAGGCTGCTGTCGTTGAGGAATTCAGAGATAGAGCAAGTATTCTTATTGGAACGGAAGCCGCAGCAGAGGGTATCAATCTGCAATTCTGTTCACTGGTGGTGAATTATGATTTACCATGGAATCCCCAAAGAATTGAGCAAAGAATCGGACGCTGCCACCGGTATGGACAGAAAAATGATGTGGTAGTAGTGAATTTTCTTAACAATAACAACGAAGCAGATAAGCGGGTATACGAACTTTTGGATGAAAAATTCCAACTTTTTAATGGATTATTTGGATCATCGGATGAAGTGCTGGGTAGCATTGAATCGGGTGTCGATTTTGAAAAACGTATTGCAGATATTTATCAAAACTGTAAAACGGCTGAACAAATCAAAGCGGCCTTTGACAAAATCCAGGAGGAATATAAAGAGCGCATTGACGCCACAATGTCACATGCCCGGCAAACCCTGCTGGAAAACTTTGATGAAGAAGTCGCCAGCAGGCTTAAGAACTGCGATGATAATACCATTAAAAGTGTTGGTCAGTACGGACAATGGCTGTATCACTTTGTGCTGTGTGAAGGTGGCGAAGCCATTAAGCCATTAAATGGAACTCGTCTTTATTATGATGAAAATGACGAATTTACCGGTTGCTATAATCTCAGCTGGAAAGATAGCGAAGAACGGAAAGAGCAGTTCCTGCGGCGTGAACATCCATTGTGCCAAAAACTGATGGCAAGATGCCAGGCTCGTCCCCTGCCAGTCGGGGAAGTATTATTTGACTATACTAATTCAGGCAGAAATATCAGCTTTTTTGATGTGACAGACTGCAAGTCCGGCTGGATAACGATAAACAAACTGTCTAACGAAAGCTTTGAGACAGAGGAATATCTGCTAATTACTACCCTATGTGATGATAATACCGCAATTCCCGGAGATATGATCAATCGTATTATGGAATTACCGGCTATTTGTATGGTTAATAATGATTTGGATATACCCCAGCGTTTATATGTCTTGTCAGATCAGGCCAAAGAAACGAAGTTAAAGGGAATTGAAGCGCAAAACAAGAAATATTTCCTTGACGAATGCGAAAAGCTGGATACCTGGAGCGAGGAGAGAAAAATTGCCCTGCAACAGGAACTAAAAGATATAGATAGACTTATCAAGGAGAAAAAACGCGAAATTAGCTTATCCTCCAGTGATTGTTCGCTGGAGGAGTTGGTTGAAAAAAAGGCCGAGGAACAAAGACTCAAGAAAATGCGGGAACGAAAACGCCGCGAGCATTTCGAGGAAGAAGATAGAATAGAGATGGAAAACGAACGACTGCAGGAGGAAATGCGCCACCGCATAAGAGGCAGAACAACAGTGGAACACATATTTACAATACGTTACGCAATAGTGTAGGGGGATACATTTGTGAGTTATAAACAAAAGCTGGAATTGACATGGATAGGCAAAGAAGATGAACTAAAGCTTGAACCACGCATTCTTGGTTCATGAAAATGTGGATTATGAACAATGTGCCGAGTTAATCTTTGACCTTATTGACCAGCTTAAAGCGCATTTTAAATCTTACCTGGAAACAGATGATGAAGTAAATAAAGTGCTGGTACAACGCAGGAAAAGTATTGCTGATAATATTTATTCCCAAATGAACGAGCATTTTTATAAAGAGAAAGTCAGCTATGATGCAACCGCCATGCGGCCATTCAGCAAAATTGAAGTCGGCTTCGGAGGAAAATATATATCCGATGATATATTTGATTATAAGGCCAATATTCCCCCACAGGATATCAAGTCAAAAATATTTAAAGGTTTCAGGAAAAGCTGCCATTCAATGTATAAGTTTGATAGTAATACCGAACGGATTTTTGCAGCGGTATTAGAAAATGGCAGCGTTGTTTTGAAATGGATGTGTCCCAATATAAAACAATTCAATATTTATTATGATCGAGACAGCAACAGTCAATACAAGCCGGACTTTGTGGTGGAGACTGAAGGAAAAATTTATATGATTGAGATTAAAGACAGCAGGAAGTTGGAAGATGAAATTGTTATAAAAAAAGCTCATGCTGCCACTGAATATTGCAGAGCCGCTACGGAATTTAACAATGTGAACGGCGGTAAACCATGGGAATATGTTCTCATTTCACATGAAGAGGTGAAATTGAATTCGAGCTTTGATTATCTTGTGAAAAATGCTGTTAAGTTGACCGTAAGGTAGGTATATTGAATGAAGAAGCTATTGGATTATTTTAAAACTGAGTTTCCTAATAGTGTTATCCAGGACCACGTCAAAGTCACACCAAGCAATTAAACACCAATTAACTCCAATGCACGTTCAGCATTCCAACTGAGATTACGCAAACCGGAAGCAATGGATTTCACACCATTTAATCGTAATAAGCTGA
>JAQVOH010000100.1 GCA_028702695.1 Desulfotomaculaceae bacterium | reverse complement strand
ATCTGTTAAATTCCGTACGTGAACTTCTGGCGGATGGGCAACCCCGCTCCAAGGCTGATATAATCGCCATAACCGGATTGGAGAACCTTGACAGCCTGGTCTGGCGACACTTTCCTCAACTGCCTGACGGCCGTTTCACTCTGCCCGACAGTGACGGCGCCTGGGAATTTCTCCTCAAATACCTTCGTGAGAAACCCAGACGCCTTTCTGATTTGCTCCGCCTGTTTCGTAGACATAAAAAAATTTTAGATAAAATTGCAGCCGAAAATGATCAGGCTCCTTTGTTGCGGCTGCCCCAATCACTAATTACCACCGCAGATAGCCCGGAAGGCCGGGATGAACTGGCACGGCGCGCGAAAATTAAAGCCTGCCGGGAGATACTTGAAACCCTGACAACACCCTTCTTTGACCCGCGGGAAGCCGGACTGGGAACTAAAGAATTTGCGTCCATAGCCGATAGCTACTCGCTCACCGCATCCTTTGAAAACCACAAGTACTGGTGCTTGCGCCGGGAGTTTCCAGGTGATGTCCTGGTGGAACAGCTTGGGGAGATCAGCGGCAGGTATTTTGCTCCTCCATATACCGCCAGCGCTCCTTCCTTCCTCAGAGAACATTCCCTGGGGGAAAAGGAAGCCGCCGCAGTTCTCGGCGTGGATGAAGACACCCTAGCTTTTTTAATCAATGCAGGGCATTTAGGTTCCTTTACTCTGGACGAAAGGACACGCTTGTGGCACTCGGATATACAGGAGTTACAAAGGAACGGGGTTAGGCTGCGTGAACTTACCAAACAACATGAAAAATTAAAGATTCCCCAGGCCGCTGCCCTTCTGGGAATCAGCACCAGTCAAGTCAGGCGGCTGATTCAGGAAGGAAGGCTGGCCACTGTATCCAAAAAGGAAGTTTCCGGGCCTGATACCGGCTTGCTGCTGCGCAGGGACCTCGAAGCGCTTCGCCAGGCGTTGCCTGCTCTTACTCTTAGTTGGGGACAACCTCATAAACGGGAGCAGGGGGATACTGGCGCCCTGAGCGAAGAACGTTTAAGAGCCAAGAAAAAACCGCCTCGCAGGGCACAAGAACAGGCGCTGGTGGAAGACCTGGTCCTGGATGATTTTCAAATTGAGGCAGCTGAAGCCCTTCAGGCAGGACTATCGGTTATTGTATCGGCTCCTACCGGTAACGGCAAAACGCTGGTGGCCGAAATGCTGGCACGCGATGTAATGTTATCCGGTCTGGGCATGATTTACACCTCCCCCCTTAAAGCCCTTTCCAACCAAAAGTACCGGGATTTCAAGAAACTGTTTGGAGATGAGCAAGTTGGGCTTGTCACCGGTGACGTCAGTATCAATCCTGGAGCGCCGATGCTGATTATGACAACAGAAATATTTCGCAACTGGTGCCTTAGTGAACCCGATCAGTTAGAGAAAATTTCTTACGTGGTGTTTGACGAGATCCACTACCTTGACGATGCGGAGCGCGGCACAACCTGGGAAGAGAGCATACTATTTGCTCCTAACCATGTAAAGATTTTAGGTCTTTCCGCAACAGTCCCTAACGCTGATGAAATGGCAGATTGGATTAGCTCGGTTAGAGGCGGCAATGTCGTGGTCATCATGGAAAAAAGACGGCGCGTACCTCTTTCCACCCAATGGATCCTGCCCAATGGCCAGATTGTCGGAGAGAAAGAAGCCCGCAGCGAACTTGAAGAGTTGGTCGAATACCTCAAAGCACTGCGGAACAAGAAGCGCTGGATTGAGGAGTGAAACAGGTGGAACTGACAGAAGTCTCCTGCAGTGAGATTGTTGAATCAATTCAAGATAAATTGCCGGTCCTTTTCTTTGTATTCAGCAGGGGGCGGACTGAGGTTTTGGCACAAGAGCTGGGCCGGGACTGGGACTTTCTAAATGCCCAAGAAAAAAAAGAAGTCGGCAACAAAATCAAGGAGGCGGAGGCTGAGCAACCGGGCGCTTTCAGCGGGCCTGGTTGGAGAAACCTGCGCCGCCTGCTCCATCAGGGTATCGCTTATCACCACGCCGGACTGCTGCCGCCGGTTAAGTACCTGGTGGAAAACCTTTATGCCAGCCGTCTGCTCTGGGTAGTATTCTGCACTGAAACCTTTGCCGCTGGGGTGAACTTCCCCGCTGCCAGCGCCGTCTTCGATTCGACAAGAAAGTGGGATGGACATGACTTCCGCATTCTGCAAAACAGGGAATTCTTTCAGATGGCCGGGCGGGCGGGCCGACGAGGTTTTGACCGGATTGGCCATGCCTTCATTCGTGTTGACAGCCGTTTCCCGGAGCAAACCGGCTTTTTTGATGATAATGCTATTGAACCCGTTTCCGGCAGACTGGTAATCTCCCCTAACACAGTACTGAGTCTGCTACGGTATAAGACAGACGAAGAAATTGACCGGTTTTTAAACGAAAATTTTAGAATGTACCAATTAAAAAAGAGACAGGTCCTCTTGAAGGAGGAAATAGAGGTCCTCACCGGGCGAATCTCAGAAATTGAGGCCGGGTTGTGCTCCGAAAACGGGACTCTGACCTGTCCTGTTGAGCGGGCTAAGGCGCGTAAACAGTTAAAGCGCTTACGCTGGAAAAATAAAAACCGGGAAAAAGATTTGCTGCAAAAGCAGATCGCGCTTGCTACACCTAAAAAATGCCTTAACTTGAAAAAATGCATGGCCCTGTCAGAAAGATTGAGACAGGTCCAAACCTACTACCAGACACTAAAGCAGGAATATGTGGTAATTTCACAACAGGTAGAATCTGTTTTTACCGAATACAAGGAGGTACGGGATCTTTTAGAAAAGCTTGGTTATGTTAAGGGCAGGGAGTTTTTTGCACGCGGCATTTTCGCCCTGGAACTGCACGTACAGGAAATACTGGTAACTGAAATAGCCTTCTCTGGTCTGCTTGAGGATACCGAACCGGCGGACGCTGCGGCAATTCTCGCCGGCATCGAATTTATCCCCGGCAAGAACACGCGTACCGAAAGCCTAGATCTCGCAGCTTTGCAACAAACCTACCTGATCAGGCACGATCTCCTAAAGATGGGCATTCCGGAGAGATTCTGCATTTGGTCCAATCTACCCGGTTCCCTTGCCTATGCCTGGTACAATGGCGCCAGCTTTACGGAGTTATTGGAGATGTCCTCGATGCAACCAGGAGATATATTCTCAATCTTCCGGCGGGAGATTGATCTTTTACGGCAGATTGAGCGGGCGGCTACCGGGAACACAGCTCTTATTGAAAGGGTGCAAAATATCAGGGGACAGCTTGACCGTGATGAAATAGCCCTCAGCATTTAACTTTATCCATCAGGCTTTTATCACAACCCCGGTCTTTGCGGGGTTTTTGCATAATTTATTACAATCTCACAGGCAATTTGCTATTAACTCCCCTCTCTCAATACCAGTCACTATCATGCTTATACAGCTTCAGTATCAAGGTTTGCCCCGGTAAACTGGCTGTTATAAAGATCTGCATAGAAACCACCTTGGATAATTAACTCCTTATGGTTGCCCCATTCAATAATACTACCTTTATTCATAACCAGAATTAGTTCTGCATCACGGATTGTGGAAAGTCTGTGTGCAATAACAAAACTTGTTCTGTCTTTCATGAGACTTGCCATCGCTCTTTGAATCAATACTTCCGTTCTGGTATCAACACTGCTGGTGGCTTCATCAAGAATCATAATTGCAGGATCTGCAAGTATTGCACGCGCAATTGTCAGCAGCTGCTTTTGTCCTTGTGAAATATTGGTTGCTTCTTCATCCAGAATGGTGTGATAGCCTTCCGGCAGCGTTCTGATAAAGTGGTCTGCGTGAGCAGCTTTTGCGGCACGCACTACTTCCTCCATCGCTGCACCTTCTTTGCCATAGGCAATATTGTCCTTGATGGTTCCGTTAAACAGCCAGGCGTCTTGCAGCACCATACCAAACATTTTCCGCAACTCACTGCGCTTTATATCCTTTATGTCAACACCGTCGATTCTTATCTTACCTGCATTTATTTCATAAAAACGCATCAACAGGTTTACTAGTGTAGTTTTACCTGCACCAGTCGGTCCAACAATAGCGATCGTGTGTCCTGGTTTTACATCCAAGTTCATATCCTCAATAAGCGGTAGATCTTCTTGATAGCGGAAACACACATGTTCAAAGCTAACTTCGCCCTTTGGAAATTTGATTACTTGCACTGCAGAACTGTCAGATATTTCTTCTTGTTCGTCCAGTACTTCAAACACACGCTCCGCGCAGGCGATAGTGGATTGAATGATATTGGCAATATTAGCGGTTTGGACAATTGGCATTGCTAATGATCTGGAGTATTGAATGAATGCCAGTATATCTCCCAACCCAAGAATATTCTTTGTGATCCAAATACCTCCCACGATACTGATAGCCACATATCCTAGATTGCTGATGAAATTCATCAGAGGAAACATGATACCTGATACAAATTGGGCTTTCCACCCTGCACTGTTCAATCTGTTATTGATAGCTTCAAATTTTTCAATGGATTCTTTTTCCTGTCCGAAGGCCTTCACTATTTTATGTCCTGTATACATCTCTTCGACATGGCCGCTTAGTTCACCCAGTTCTTTTTGCTGAGTTGCAAAGTACTTTTGAGACTTCTTGGCGACGAAAGCAGTGACAAAAATATATAAGGGAAGTGTAGCAAGGATGATCAGCGTAAGCAACGGGCTAATTGTCAGCATCATGATGATATATCCGAGAATTGTAATCACGGATGTAATAATTTGAGTCAAGCTTTGCTGCAGCGTTGTCGCTATTGTGTCAATATCATTGGTAACACGACTTAATATATCACCATGAGGGTGTATATCAAAATATTTCAGCGGCAACCTGGCAAGCTTATTGTCGATAGCCCTTCGCAGATCACGTACAGTTTTCTGGGCTACTCCTGACATCACAAGGCCCATGATCAGGCTAAAGGATGCACTTAACAAATACATGCTCAACAGGATCAAGGCAATTACACCAATGTAGTGAAAGTCATATTCCCCATTTGTTTCCCGTATTGCTCTTAATGCCCCATTGACTTGCTCCTGTGTCCATTGAACACCTTGCTGCCCATTGTTTCCGCTCATCGGCATTTTTTCACTCAGTGATAGGATTTTCTGGCATATATCAGCCTTTTGACCAGCATCAGTCACGGTACTCAGCATCGGAAGCCGCATAAACTCTTCAATAGCCATAGTTGTTTCAGGAGCAGCCGGTAAATATTGGCTTTTTTGGGCCTCAGATTTTGGTATTTGCTCTAGATACTGGTTTATCTGTTCAACCGCCTTACTTTGAGCTAGTGTCATTTGCTGTAGCATTGCCCTTGCCATATAACCATCCTGCAATTTATTCATGGCTTTGCTGGTTACTTTCGGGGCAGCTATCGTAAAGGTGGTACTGACAACGGCAAATATCAACACAATAATTAAATTCATTTTATGCGGTTTTAAATATTTTATAAGCCTTATTAAAGTTCCTTTAAAATCCCTGGCTTTTTCTACAGGCATTGCGAAGCCGTCTCTATTCCCGCCCGCGGGTCTCTGATTTTTATTTTGTGCACTCATGCAATTTCCTCCTCTGACAACTGCGATGACACAATTTCCTGGTAAACCCTGCAGGTATTTAACAGCTCCCTGTGCGTTCCTATGCCAGCAATCTGCCCATCTTCAAGCACGATGATCCTATTAGCATCCATCACAGTACCAACCCTCTGGGCTACAATAATTACCGTTGCTTCCGTCGTTTCCTTTTTTAAGGCGGCACGTAAACGCGCGTCAGTCTTAAAGTCAAGCGCTGAAAAACTATCATCAAAAATATACACTTCTGGCTTCCTAGCGAGCGCCCGTGCAATAGAAAGACGCTGTTTCTGTCCACCTGACACGTTGGTGCCGCCCTGCGCAATGGCGTGGTCAAAGCCATCCTCTGTATTTGCGATAAACTCGGTTGCTTGTGCCACTCCAGCGGCATGCTGAATTTCTTCTTTTGTGGCATGCGCATTACCGAATTTAATGTTGTCCGTTATGGTTCCCGCAAACAAAATTGCTTTTTGTGGTACGAAACCGATTCTTGAACGAAGATTTTCCTGAGACATTTCTTTTATATCTACCCCGTCGAGCAGAATTTTTCCGCTATCCACATCATAAAATCTTGGAATCAGGTTGATCAGCGTTGTTTTACCTGCGCCTGTGCTGCCAATAATTGCAGTTACTTCTCCGGGCCTCGCTAAAAAGGATATGTTTCGTAAAGCCGGTTCTTCTGCGCCATGATAACGAAAGGTGACATCCTTAAACTCCACGTAACCCTTTCCGGTAACAGAATCTTTTGTTTCTTTGGCGTCGGTTATATCAGGCACAGTATCAAGAACTTCATTAATCCTCACGGCAGCAACCTGAGCGCGTGGAACCATGATGAACATCATGGCCAGCATCAGCATGGAAAACATGATTTGCATGGCATACTGAGTAAACGCAGCAAGCGCTCCTAGATCCATACTGCCATTACTGATACGTATGCCTCCAAACCAAA
Source organism: Desulfotomaculaceae bacterium (assembly GCA_028702695.1). Classification (GTDB taxonomy): domain Bacteria; phylum Bacillota; class Desulfotomaculia; order Desulfotomaculales; family Pelotomaculaceae; genus Pelotomaculum_C. The sequence continues at coordinate 2,114 of JAQVOH010000100.1, read as the reverse complement.
GGACAGCCAGCGATGTAAAGTTCATGACCAGCATAATGGACGGCATCATGAACGCCATGATTCTATTGACTTTGATATAGTTGTTAGTGAGATCAACGTTTGCTGCATCAAAACGCTTCATTTCATGTTCTATGGTATCAAAAGCACGAATTACGCGGATACCGGTAAGCTTTTCACGTAAAACAAGATTGATTTTATCAATCTTTACCTGCACCAATCTGAAGAGTGGGATCATCCGCGATGCAATTAACGCAATCACACAGCCAAGAATAGGTATCGCAACTGCAAGCACCCAGGTAAGTGTCTTATCTTGCTGTAAGGCCATGATAATACCGCCAATGGCCATCATTGGGGCACTAATCATCATCCGCATGATCATTACGGTAACCATTTGAATCTGGTTGATATCATTTGTGGTTCTGGTAATAAGAGTAGCGGTACCCATCTTATCAAATTCATTTAATGAATAGCTCTCAACCCTTCCAAATACCTCGCTGCGCAGGATTGTTCCCAAACCTACAGCAGTTTTAGATGATAGAAAGCTGGCTAATATCGCACAAACAGCTCCCCCTCCAGCGATAAGAAGCATTAATTTGCCAATCTGCATAATCTTATCCGTATTGCCCTGCATGACCCCATCATTAATGATATCTGACATCAACGATGGAAGATAAAGATCTCCTAACGTTTGTAAAAACACAAACACCAATACGCCTATCACCATCGTAGTAAATGGCTTTAAAAATCTATATATTTTTAGCATCATAACATCCTCTCTGAAAAAGATTCAGTCTAAAATTGGCATACCATTCATTTCAATCATTTAAAATTTTCTTAAAAGTATTTAATCCTTCCACTATTTTCCCAATCTCTTCAGGTGTTCCTGCACTAAGCAAGTGTTCAAAGCTTTGCTCAACTTTTTCATGAAACTCTTTGTGGATTTCTCCAAAATTTGGTGAAACTTTTACATATACTATCCTTCTATCCTCTTCGCTCCTTGTTCTAATCACTAACTGACGTTTTTCCAATCTATCGAGTATGCCGGAAATGGTGCTATTAGATAAATTTATCTTCCTGCTTAATTCACTAATCTTCATTTCACCAAATTGTGTTAAGGTACCAATAACCAAACTTTGCGGTATCGTTATTCCGACATCATCAAAACTCTTACGCATACTGCGCTTAATAATTTTGTTCACTTCAGAAAAAAGTTTAGCTATCTCTACCTTCTTATTAACAGTTTCCATTGATTATCGCCCCGTCCTGATATTTCATATGTTAAAATTTTCGCTTAGTAATTTTTCGCATGAAAACATTTCGTATAGAAAATAATTATAATTATCATTGCAATATTGTCAAGCAATAATGCTCTTCTCTCTAACCCGGCATTATTGAAGAAGGAATATTTTCTAAAAACCTAGTTTTGTAATGACAGCAGCAAGAAAGACTAATGTCAGCAGCGGGTAAATTTATTACATTTATTATTGACATACGTTCATTATGATTAGTATAATTGTCATTAAACCATGTTCATAAAATTCTTATAAATATGGAACAGATATGTTAGGTAAGGGGTCAGAGCAAATATAGCAAGTTACTAAAATCGGCGGCAATAGTTTGATGTTTTAAATAGAGTTGGTCTGGATGACCTCAAGTACCAGGTAATTCAGTAATTAGAAAAACAAGTGTAAGCGGGTGCTACACATGTTATATAGCAATTAAAGGTGTCACAGTATCACGGCGAAAAACTGTGCGAATATTAGGAGGGAACTGAACAATTATGGGAAATGATACTAAATGCAATTGCGATTCTGCTACAGATTCAGGCTGCAGTTGTGGTGCAGAACCAGCTTCAAATTGCGGCGCTGGGATGGACAAGAAGGTAGTTGATAATTCCAAAACCGGCATAGAAAGACTGGCCATTAACGAATTCAGCTCTGTTAAAAACGTAATTGCCGTTATGAGCGGTAAAGGAGGCGTTGGTAAATCATCAGTGGCTTCCCTGCTTGCCTGTGGTTTTAGAAGAAAAGGCTTTGAGGTGGGGATTTTGGATGCTGATATTACTGGTCCCAGCGTGCCCAGAATGTTTGGCATCAAAGGGAAAGCTGAAGGCT
>JAQVOH010000099.1 GCA_028702695.1 Desulfotomaculaceae bacterium | reverse complement strand
TAGCTTTAACACCAGCCATTTCGTTCAGCACGATATGGACAGCGTCCTGCACGGTTAGTTGTACAATCTCTCGAACTGCAATTCGTAATTCTTTTTCCAGTCCCATTCTTTCCAGTTCAGCCTTCACCAGCAGGTGTACCAATGCCTTCATCGTAAGCGCGTCCTGGTCCGATTCCTTTTTTGCACCGTCGTCTGCCCGGAAATTCATTCTTTCACCCCTCAATCTACTTCTTCTTCCCACCGCCGGGGATTAAGGATCCGGTCAACCACGTCGTCTACTATACGGTCTAGACCATCCCGAACACTTTTAACTGACTCGGTTACACCCTGCTCCAATTTCATCTCTTCAATCGCCTGGTCCAAATCAAACAATGCCCGGCCCAATCGCTCGATTTCATTTTCTTCCAGGCTGCCGTCGTCCATGCGCGCCAGGGCCTGCAATTTTAGAGCATCCTTGATAATTTCCAGCAGGGCTATGACCAGTCCAAGTAAACCGTGTTTTAAATTATCCGAATCGATTTCTAAAGTCATGGCCGCACCTCGCTATTTATTTCGGAAATCAAAAAAAGATTACTGGTCTCTTGAATGGTCAAATCTAATCATTACGATACCGTTCCGGCAGGTTACTTCCGGGTGGCAGGAGTCCAACTTGTCGCCAAGGTCAATAATTACTACCAATTCGTTGCCAGTTTCAAATACGTCAATAAGGGGCTGGCCCTTGGCAGGTTGCACCCAAAAGGCGGGCTTTAGCCACCAGTGGAAATATATTTTTTCACCTGTGTCCTGATCAACCCGGCAGGAGGCAAATTCTATAACCGGCTCACCTAAAGTGACCGTGGCAATGGGGTTAATTACCTGGCGCAGGCTAAGTATAACCTCCATATCACTGTCCAGACCGGCTGCGTGTGCCAGGTCGCTGAGGTTTGCATGGCCATGGCAGCACAAGTGCCACCAGATGGCCCTGCTCCGGCAATCCAGTGCAGCCAGGAATTGCTTCATTTTTGCTCCCCTTCCTGTGGCGCTATTCAGGCAAAAATGCCATTGCTTCCTGGCGTTTTTTCGCTTTGGCCGAAATCCACCCACACCACGGGCATCCCTCGGTCAGGAGTTCCTCCTTGGGTATCCGTTTTTCACATTGCGGGCAGCTTTCTCTCTCGATAATGGCGTCTTTCCAGGCCGCAGTCTCAATATTTGTACCGGAGGGGAACTCCAGCCCATATCTGGCTGCTGTTTCAAAGGAAGCAAGTGCTGCCCTTATTTTTACTCCCAGTAATTCCACCCCTGCTACGGACACTACTATATCAGCATTAATAACGATGCCTTTGTCCAGCAGGCGGTCTACCAGAACCACCAGCGTGTCTTCATCTCTTTGCTTTCTGGGTCGCAGCCCTGATTCCATGCAAAAACCTCCAACCTCTCCATTTAGCCGTCTGCCTTGCGTTCCATTGACATTTATCCAATTCCAAGACTCCCACTTCTATAAGTGGGAGTTACATTTTCTACTTCGTTGGGGTAGATTCCCCCACCGAAGTCTCGTTGTCCAGCTTTAGCTGGACGAGTTCACTAACGCCCGGGTTACTGTTGCTACACGCCTCTATTGATCATCCTTTAATAGTTCGTTGTCCAGCGCAACCTGTGTCGCCCAAACCCTAAGTTCCGCCAAGGCCAGGCAGAAATGCTTATTACATAGCTCTATGGTGGGAGGCGCCGGTGGTGGCCAGGAATTTTGGGCCAAATACTCCCTCACTGCAGCAAGCGCCGCCCGGTTGCATAGATGACGGATGTCTGCACCGGAGAAATCCACTGTTTCAGCAGCCAGCCCATCCAAATCCACATCTTCTGCCACAGGTCTTTTCCGGGTGTGGACAGCCAGGATCTGCCTGCGGGAAGCACAGTCGGGAAGTCCCAACTGCAGTTGCAGGTCAAACCGGCCTGGTCGCAACAGGGCCGGATCGATCAGATCCAGCCGGTTGGTGGCCCCCAGCACAACCACCCGTCGTAATTCCTCTATGCCGTCCATCTCGGTCAATAACTGGCTCAACACCCGTTCTGCCACGGCGCCACCACCCATTCCCCGGGAAGAGACCAGAGCGTCTATTTCATCAAAAAAAACGATACAGGGTGCAGCCTGTCGCGCTTTACGAAAAACCTCCCGTACAGCCTTTTCCGATTCTCCCACCCATTTGGATAAAAGGGAGGGGCCTTTGATCGAGATAAAGTTGGCGTTGGCTTCGTTCGCCAGCGCCCTTGCTAGCAGAGTTTTTCCTGTGCCTGGCGGTCCATATAAAAGTATCCCTCGCGACGCCTGGGCGCCTGCCTGGTCAAAGAGCTCTGCATACTTCAAGGGCCATTCAACGGTTTCCCGCAAGTGCTGCTTGATCTCGTCCAGTCCCCCAACGTCTTCCCAGTCCGCATTAGGTACTTCCACCAGAAATTCTCTGGTTGCCGACGGTTCAACTTCTTCCAAAGCCTGCAGGAAATCCTGCATGGATACTCTCAGCATGGCGACCAGATCAGTAGGAAGCCCTTCGGTGAGCGGCTCCAGTTGGGGCAAATATTCTCTTATTCGATGCATGGCTGACTCACGGCAGAGGGCAAGCAGGTCCGCTCCTACGAAGCCACCGGTTAATTCTGCTACCCGCTCAAGGTCGACGTCTTCTTCCAAGGGCATGCCTCTGGTATGGATCTGCAGGATCTCTAACCTTCCCTTGTGATCGGGCACACCAATATTTATTTCCCGGTCAAACCTACCAGGTCGCCGTAGTGCGGGATCCAGTGAATCGGGGATGTTGGTGGCGCCGATGACGATCACCTGGCCGCGTGAGGCTATGCCGTCCATTAGCGTAAGCAGTTGGGCCACTACCCGTTTTTCGACCTCGCCGGTAACCTCGACCCGTTTGGGTGCAATAGCGTCAATTTCATCCAGAAAGATAATGCTTCTGCTCTTTTGGGCGGCTTTTTCAAATATTTCACGTAACTTGGCTTCGCTTTCTCCATAGAATTTATTAATGACTTCCGGCCCGTTAATGGATAAAAAGTAGGCGCCTGACTCGTTGGCCACTGCCCGGGCGATCAACGTCTTACCGGTGCCTGGAGGTCCGCTCAATAACACACCTTTCGGTGGCTCAACACCAAGGTGCTGAAATATAGCAGGATACTTGAGGGGCAGTTCGATCATTTCCCGAATCCGGCCAAGTTCCTTACCCATGCCGCCGATATCTTCATAGGTGATTTGATTGGCCTTTTTAATGCCTGCTCCTTTGGTCTGGATGACTTCTACCAGGGTGTCTTTTTTTAGCAGCACAAAACCTTCGGGTAGTGTATCTTCTACCACGAATTCCTGGTTTCTTAAGCCAAGTACTGAAATACGTACCTTGTCTCCTTTGATCAGAGGCATTCCCTGCAGCGAACGGTTGATGAAGGTGGCGTCCATTTGGTTAGTTCCCGAGCCGATGGGAGTCATGATTATTTTTTTGGCGTTCCGACTGTTCGCAGCGCTGACGGGAACCGTGTCCCCCAGGCTTACACCGGCATTTTCCCGGATAATACCATCAATCTGCAGTAATTTTTTGCCCCTGAACTCGGAGTGGGCAGGCAGGATCCGGGCAGCCGTCCGTCGCCCGGCGCCAATGGCCACCAGATCCCCGATTTCCAGCCCCATCGCCTGGATGTCGGCGGGATCCAGCCGGGCGATACCCCTGCCGACATCCTTGCCCAAAGCCTTGGCCACTAGAAAAGTGAGCTGCTCATTCAATTTAAATACATCACCTGCTTTAAACTTAGTCCTGCACGTCGAACAGTACTTCCATGATGCCGTTACGTATGGATTTTCGCATTGTGTCTGGTTTTATCCGGTGAGGCAGAGCTATGGATTTGTTAAAAGGCTCATCCTTGGCCCAAACGGTTAAATAAAGAACATTTTCTTTAATGTGAAGGACTATATCTTCATCTGAAACAGCAGGTATTTCTACTACAACCCGGACAAAATTACCCTCGTCAAATACGTCTATCACCGGCTCACTATTTTTAAAGGCAATATCTTGCTGAGCGCCGGTTTGCACAGTGCCGCGGGCAGAGGGTAGCTTTTTTCCCGGTAAACCAGTCTTCACGGTGAAACCATAGCAACCGCCGAGCCCCTTACGATCCGTTAAGTTGCCGAAGGTCCCCGTCCTGTTGATTTCCGTCTTTCCCTCGGAGTCCATTTTTTGTACCAGATCAACCATCTCATTGATGCCTCTCAAAATATTTCCCAGAATACCGCCATCACCATCGTTTTTCATTGATAACCACCTCCGGCCGGCCATATTTAAGCCGGCTAATACCCCGGTATACGCTTAAACTGCCTTCCCATAGGACAAGCTTCTCCTCCGGGAATTAGCAGGTAGGTAAAAATTGGCCGGAAACAGCTAATTGCGCTAGTTTACCGCAAACTTCTCAAAAAAGCTTTTCCAAGCATATTACAAGTTTCGTTTGTTATAGTATATGGTATGCCATGTCAAAGATGACGAGGCAGCAATAACTAATAGGCAGAAAATCTGATGTTGGCTAGTTTGTTATTCTGAGCTTTCAGCAGATTCTTCTTCTTCCATTTTTTCCTTGTATTCTTCAATTTCCTGAAGGCGTTCTATCAGATCATTTTCCATACGGTCATACATTTTTTCGCCAATTTCCCCAATATCTAACAAGTATTGGAGCCTACGGAGCTCTTCGTATACTTTTTCTTCGTCACAAAACTCCTTCATGGCCTCTTTGTGAATTTCTTTGAATATAAACATGAGCCCCTTGAATGGAGACAAGAGTATGTCATCAACTAAAAACATAAAGTACCTCCCGGGTCACCAGCTAACCTTCACGAAATTATAGGGGGTCCAGGGTCCTGAATACTTAAAAATAAATTTATCCTGGTACTTGTCATTAAGTTCTTTTACAGCTTCATCGAAAACTGTAATATGATCACTTTTTATGAGAAATGCTGCGTTGAAAACCATCTTTTCTCCGGTAACGGGGTTAAGAATAGAATCATCTGCCAGATTTCTTAATGGCTTAAAAATCGACCTTACATATTCATCTCTCTTATCCAAAACCTTTTCCTCAATAATCTTGCCTGCCTCTAAAGCGATTGCGTACCGGTCCTTTTTCCTTACCCCATATTCTTTTTTTAATTTTTCAATCTTTTTGTCTCCAATTTCTTTCACGAAGGCATCTTGTTTCCAGAATATTTTCAGTCCAAGCTCTATCCGGCCTTTGATTTTTCTCAACAAGCGGTTTATTTCTTTGAAATTGGTATCCAGTATTTTTTCCGCCTCGTTATTGTTCTTGAAGACCGTGCCGAATCTTAGGGGCAGGATGTCGATTATTTCTTGCAATTGCGTAATAACTTTTTGGTGATTGAGTATATTTTTTCGGGTGGGTTGCCAACTGGATTGTGCTGCCTTCTTTACAATGACAGCAATACTACTATGTGAAATAAAAAAAAGATCAGTGGGAAGCTTGGTCCGCAAATCTGTTCCCTGCTCCAACTGAATAAGACAGTATGCATAAATTCCTTGGGAGATCTTCATTTATCCTCACCTATTTGTGTTTATAATGGTTACCGCTTCATTAGTGGTCACAGGGTATGCCTTATAAATGTTTTTTAATAAGTGAAAGGACTTGAGGATATAACTCCTTTCGATTAAGTACCTGATGCCTGCTTTCAGAAAACAGTATTTCCGCCACCATATTCATTGTTGTACTGCCTCTGTATTCACTTAAATGTTCATTAGACATAACCTTGGCGATTTTGATACAGGTCCTGACGGTACAGGTATTTGATGATGGGGCAATGACGCGGTAATCCCGAACTATATCAACAACTTTTTCGGCAGCTTCATCACTCAGGTTTGAATTGGCAATGGTTATTGCAACCTCAGTCTCACGGTCCATTTCGTTCAGCTCGATCGTAACCATGCGATCTTCCAACGCGGCCTGTGTTTTGTGTACGCCTGCGTATTCTAATGGATTACTGGTAAAGATGATACGGAATTCAGGGTGGACTGTTATAGATTGTTTATCAGCATCAAAACCTGGCAGGAATAAAACGCCCTCTTCCAATACTGATAGTAATATGTTGTTTATGGTAGGGCGGGTTCTGGAAAATTCATCATAAACCAAAACATGCCCTTCCCGGCAGGCCTTGGTTAGTTGTTTATCAAGCCATCTGAGCTGAAAATCTTCTTCAATCGTATAAACATTGTGGATAAAGTTATCAACGGTTTTTTTGCGCCGGTAACCGTAGTTACCCCCAATCAAATCGGCTGAGCTGAAGTCACTGTTTCCGTAAATGATACTAAAAGGCCTCTCAAGGTTCCTGGCAACCCTGAGAGCAAGTGAAGTTTTTCCTGTCCCTGATGGTCCGCTAAAATGTATTGAAAGTCCTGCATCAAGGTACCTTAGAGCTCTTTCGGAAATCTCTTTCAAAAATCTTGTTTCCACAAAACTTTGATTCTTGTCAGAAAGCTTTTGTTTGAGCAGCTTATATCACCCCTCTAAGTAAAAAAAATTTGTTTTCTTCTGAAAGAAGAAAACAGGGAAGAAAAACATCTTTCATGAAGCAATATAAAACGAACTCTATATAACTGTTTTGCAGTCTTTCAAGGCTGTTTTATTTCTAGGCTTTTTCTTCTTCCTTGTCGGGTTCAACGGGATAAATTATCAGTGAGCCACGCTCCATAAGGGCTACCCTTTCAAAAGAAATTACTTCATAGTCATGATTTACAAGTACATCATATATAGCCATTAGATCGCCTTTAGCGTGTCTTCTCATGTATTCTACTTCTTCAGGTACCTCTATTTGTACTTTCCAACAATCTTCTCCCCGACTGCACCCAACAATCCTTCCTGGTTTGCCTAGTACTTCACAGAAAAAATGTTGCACAGCTTCAATTGTTTTTTTTATGACCATGCTTAACTCCTTAATATTTTAAAACTATTTTCTCATGGTCGACAATGCGTCAGCAGCACCGCTACGGTCCTTGTTGTACTCATTTAAAATATGCGAGACCTTCTTTTCGTTTTCTGAATATTGTATTTTTAATTGTTTTTTCGTTTCCGCACCCAACCGGAGCCTGTTGTCATAGTACTTGCTGACAAGATCACTTGTTTGTTTTATTATGCCATCAATATTTGCCGCTCTATCTTTGCAATCGTTTTTATACGTGTCACACCAGGAGTGCATACTTGCTGTTAATGACATGGGACGACCTCCTCCAATAAGTGTTGGTTTTTTGCCGGGACCATTAAATGGTCCCGGCAACCTTTCCACTATGCAGCGTGTGGGTGTGGGTGTGGTCCAGCAGTTAGTCCTACAGCTTCAGCGTACATCAACCAAGTCTCAACAGAAGCGATAACGACCCGCGCTTCAATAGCCAAAAGCTCGATACCGACGAGGGCTACCCTCACAAAAGCATCAATAACTATGCCTTTCGTTAAGATTCTGTCTACCACTTCGGCCAAACTGGAAGCTTGAACACTATGTCTCATTTTGTTATCCCCTTTCTTTGGATTTGTTATATTATATTAAACCACTGTATGCCTTGTTACATACCCTAACATTAATGGGGAATATTTAATTTTAGTTGTTTTTGACCTGAACTACACAAATTTTGCAGCTAAACCATTTTGCTTATACCGCCCGTACCATCTTTCTGTCCGCATGATGACCGCAGAATTTATCCTGTTCAACAGACCAGTCGGTTATATAATGGTTCATGTTCCATTCTACACAAACTGTCGCAGACGAGAGTATCAGGTTGGAATAAGTCCTGATCCAATCAGGGCTGATATGCTTAAAGGCGAAGGTCCTTTTATCGCACATAAGAACGATCCAGTAATAGTTCCCACAACGGCTGAAGGAAAAAACACTTTCGCTGGCACAACCGCTACCCGGACAGTGACGTGCTAACTCCGTTTCTGGTTTTACCTTGCCAAGTATCTCTAATACTTCGGACAACTGTGAATCCTCATTGATAATTTCATCCATAATAAAATCCCCCTTAAACTTATTATGTTGTAACTGGTCGATTTATGATATGCCAGATATATCCAATATGTTACATAACTTTTATAAGTTTGCAGCGAGTGCAGGACAGCCCTAAGCTTGCCCCACTGAAATAGACACAGGCAACGGCGGGTTTTATCCTGTTTTCATGGGATTTAAAAAAGAGCCGTGGCCGCCCTTGACCTAGAGCCTCGATCCCGTGTTTCCAAGGGCCAAGGGCAGCCCAGCTTCACTTGCCGTTAAACCTTTTGCTTTTGGTACCTCTGGTAGTTTTTTCTGTTCATTCCTGCTTTTAATAATCACTTGATAAAATACTCCTTGCTGCTAGCCCCCAACTGATTTTAAACGAAAACAGGTAGTGAAGTTATATCTATAACTTCACTACCTGTAAAATCATTCCGATGCACCCACATCGCTAATTTTTCATTCTCTGCTGGTACCGCAATAGCAGCATGTGGAACTGCCCAAGAAATCAACTTACATGAATACCACACGAGGATGTCTACATATCTATTGACCTGCTGCTCTCAAGTTAAGCACCTCATCCAAGATCCGGTCAGCCAAAGTTTTCTTATCCATTTTTGGCAGCGGGACAATACTTTTTCCTGGATAAACCAGTTTGACAATATTAGTGTCAGAACCAAACTCCGCGCCTGGTTTGGTCACATCGTTGGCGACCAGGAGATCGAGATTTTTAATCTCCAGCTTGCGAAGAGCATTTTTTTCAAGTTCCCTTGTTTCAGCTGCAAAGCCCACCAGGATCTGTCGGGTCTT
>JAQVOH010000098.1 GCA_028702695.1 Desulfotomaculaceae bacterium | reverse complement strand
CCATGACGATTGTCTGGAACGGGACCGGTTTTGGGGTTGTTCCTTCTAAAGCTAAGCTTGCGTATCCAGAGGAAGCAGTTGAGGAAGTTGATGGTTCCGTTGTAACAGGTATGTTTCGTTGTAAATACGGAATGCTTGAAATTCTCCAAAGGTGAAAAAAGCGAACGAATCGCCTTGCTTAAACCCTATAAATGTTGGCGCAAAAAAAGCTATATTTGTATAATAATGATACAAATATAGCTTTTGAACTAGCCATTAAACCTCTGGAATGCACAATCTATCCAATGAAAGTAACAATTATGTTGCCAGCGTATCCGGCAACATAATTGTTTTGTATAGTGTGAACAAAAGAAATTCCTCTTTATGCGTAAGGTTTGTCAAAAGAGTCAATAGATTGAGCAAGCAACTCCCGTTATAATTAAATTATAAAAGTTCTCAAATGTACAAGCTAATCAGAAAAATAATATATCTTATACTACTATATAATATATTACATTGCAATATAGATTTGTAAAAAGTTAATTAGAGTTCATGTATTTTTTTTAGATTAGTGCTATGTGCTGTAATAGAATCAAGTATCTTATTATCAGCAATAGTGGTAGTGGGATTTATGAGTCTTGGTAATTTTTTGCAGGTGAAAGGGGGAATGGAAGCAACCAAATCAACTTAAATATTTTTTGTAGCTAATTTTAAAGAGCGTTATGGAAACCAAACTTGCTTTCCATCCAGCTTAAAAGAGCTTCTTGTTGAATGCTCTCAAGGCTGGTTCATGGGAATACATGACTAAAAGTTTTTTCATCTGAAAGGAGGAACACAATGAGTATGAAGGACGCGTTAGCAAAGATCGTGGGGAAGGAGAACGTTAGTGACACTGTAGCTGATCTTCAACTATATTCGCGGGATTTGAGTCTCCTTCCGCAAGGGATGGCAGATGCCATTGTATGGCCGGGCAGCTCGGAAGAGGTAGGGAAGGTTGTTGCATATTGCAATGAAAACAACATTCCCGTTGTGCCCGTTAGCTCAAGGACACACTTATACGGTTCCAGTATTCCGAAACAGGGTGGCGTTGTTGTCGATATGAAGAGGATGAATAAAATCTTCGAAATCGACAAAGAGAACCGCTTGGCCAGGTTTGAGGCCGGTGTCACATGGAGCCAGTTTTCCGCTGCTTTAAAGGAGCAAGGCATGAGGACCATTATGCCGCTGTTGCCCCGCCCGGATCGTTCGGTACTGACCGATACATTGGATAGAGTGGTTCCGACAAACATCGTTTACGATTATGGTGAGCCTACCCAGTCACTGGAAATTGTATGGGCTGATGGCACGATCTTCCGGTGTGGTTCCGCCAGTGTTAACGGTTTCCCGGATTCAAAATCAAGAGGCGCCAACCCCTCAGGCCCAGGCCTTGACTTCTACCGTTTTATGCAGGGAGCCCAGGGCACTATGGGTATCGTGACCTGGATGAGCGCGAAGATTGAGTCTGAGACCAAAATAGATAAAATCTACTTTGCGCCCATTACCGATCTTGAACTTGCTAATGATTTCTTGCACAGGATCCTGCCCAGAAGGATTGGCCAGGAATGCCTCCTGCTTAACAATGTTGATTTAGCTGGCATCGCTGCCCATAACGAAGATGAATTTGAAAAGCTTTGCGCCACTCTTCCTCCATATACCCTTATCCTGACCATGAGTGGTGTCATGAGAAGGCCGGAAGAGAAAATCGCTTACGAAGAGAAGTTCCTGGGTGAAGTTTTGAGAAATGAATTCAGGGGCATCAAGCTTGTGGATAATCTCGCTGGCTTCCCGGGAATGGCAAGAAAGATTATGCCTATGCTGCGGGCTCCTTGGCCGGCAGATGTCAAGTACTGGAAGGATAGCTTAAGAGGCGCCTGCCAGGATATCTTCTTCATCTGCAGACCAGGCAAAGTTAAGGGACTCATCGAAATCATGGATAGCATTGCTGCCAAAAACGGCTATCCCATCGCTGATATCGGCAAATACATCCAGCCTATCGAGCACAACCGTGCCAGTCAGGTTGAGTTCAGCCTGTTCTACAGCCCGGAAGATGAGACGGAAAAAGCCATGGTTGCCAAAATCAATCGTGAGGCCGCAGAGGCTCTCATGAACGCTGGTGCTTTCTTCTCACGCCCTTATGGCGAAATTGCTACGATGGTATATGACCGTGCAACCAACTACACCACGACCTTGAAACGCGTGAAGAAAGTGTTTGACCCCAAAAATACTATGAATCCCGGAAACTTGTGTTTCTAAGGAGAAAGGAGGAACAAATATGTCAGTAGTCGACCAAAAATTAGGTGACCGCTATGATACACCAAAAACGCCAGTAGCGTTTGATATCAGTAACCTGAAGAATTTTGTCTATGATATGCAGCATTGCATCAAGTGCAAAGGCTGCTACTGGGTAGAGCATTCTTACAACCCTGGCGTCAAATTCAATGTCAGATGTTCAAGCAATTTCTACAATGACTTTGATGCTTACGGCGCTATGGGCAAGATGAGAATCGGCTTGGGCGTTGAAGAAGGAAAACTGAAATGGACTGACAAACTTCTGGAAATCCTCTATGCCTGTACGCTATGCGGGGCATGTGACGTGGGTTGCAAACGTAACCTCGACCTGGAAATTGAGTTATCTCTTGAGGCTTTGAGGGTCCAAGCCGTCAAAGACGGTGCCGCTCCTCTGCCGGCCCACAAGAAAATTTACGAAAATATCGTCAAGAAAAACAATATTTTCGGGGCAACCGAAAACAGGGCCAAGTGGGTTACCGCAGACGTCAAAGTTGCGGCTAAAGCTGATGTCCTATACTTTGCCGGATGCTCCGCATCCTATGTTAACCAGGACATTGCTCAAGCAACAGCTAAAATATTTAAAGCCACCGGCACTCCCTTCATGATGTTAAAAGATGAAAAATGCTGCGGCAACGTTCCTTTCTCTGCCGGCATGTTTGATGATGCCAAGAAGATTGCCCAGGCCAATGTCGCTGCAGTGAAAGCTACTGGAGCAAAAACTCTGGTCACTTCCTGCGCTGAATGCTATCGTATGTGGAAAGTTGATTATCCTAAAATGCTTGATATTGCCACTTCAGACCTTGGTTTTGAAGTACTGCACCTGATTGAATTTGCCGATAAGGCGTTAGCTGATGGAAAACTGAAGTTGACCAAACCGGTGGATATGCGCTTTACCTACCACGACGCTTGTAGCGTCGGCAGACTTTGCGACGCTTGGGTACCGTACAAGGGCGAGCGCGGCTGGATGGGCATGATTTATCCCGGTTTGAGGAGAAGGCGTGGCAGACAAGGGTTGTACAAGCAGTCCCGTAACCTGCTGAATGCTATCCCCGGAGCCACCTTCGCTGAGCTGGTCAGGGTCCGTGAGAATGCATTCTGCTGCGGAGGCGGCAGAGGCGCGAAACAAGCATTCCCTGATTATGCCAAGGTTACAGGGAACCATCGTTTTGAAGAAATTCAATCGATTGGTGCCGAGGCTATTATATCTGCTTGCCCGTGGTGCAAGAGCCAATTTAGCGAAATTGCCAAAGAGAACGGTGATAATGTCAAGGCTATGGACATTGCTGAGCTTATCGCTGCTTCAGTTGAAATATAAGGAGGTGTAACAATGAGCATAAACAGACAAGCATACAACGCTATTCAAGCAGTTGTAGGAGAAAGGTATATTTCAGAAGATCCGGCTGTTATGACGGGATATCGTTCCGGCCCTGCAGGATATGAAAACGGTACCGGCTATGAGCGTGTTATGACCGTTCTGCCGCACGCTGTTTGTCTTCCGAAAAATACAGAAGAAATATTAAAAGTCGTCAAGATTTGCAACCGTTTTGATGTACCGTACGTGCCGTACTCAACTGGTTTCTATGGCCCGCGTACCCACTGCCATGTGGAGAACGAGTTGATCATCGACATGAAGCGGCATAATGAATTCGATATTGATGTAAAACACTTCTATTATAATGTTGGCACCGGTGTTACCCTCGCCAGCTGCCAGCAGGAAGCCTTTAATGCAGGCGCCTATGCTGTTATCGGCGGCGGCGGTGCGCAGTGTTCGGCTATTTGTAACCTGATTGGTGACGGCTGGTCTCCCCTGAGTCACAGGATTGGTCTGCCTCACAGACGTATCCTCGGCACCGAACTGGTTCTGCCCGACGGTGATTATGTAGAGATGGGATCGCTGGCAGTCAGTGACGACCCGTTCTGGGGCGAAGGTCCTGGTCCAGACCTCAGAGGCCTGTTGAGAGGTTTCACAGGTCTGCGTGGTTGCCTGGGTATTGTCACCAAAATGGCGATCAAAACCCTGCCATTCCAGCCTGAAACACTGGTTCCGACCGGTATTGCTCCTAACACTGCTCTGGCCCTGCCGGACAAGCGTATTAAATGGAACAACTACCTGGTACCCAACAAAGCTGCTCAGGTCAAAGCGATGTTTGAAATCGGCCATGCTGAAATTGCCGCTGCTTGTACGAAGGTTCCCAAGTTCTGGAGAGCTATCGCTAAAGCTGAGGACAAGGAAGAGTTCTGGAAACTCTGGCTCGTTGAGAACGAGGAAAGCATCAGAGACTTCTTCATCGTCAGGGTACTGCTAATCGGCTATACCTCTGAAGATGACATGATTTATCAGGAAAAAGTACTGAACGACATTATGGCCGAGGTGGGCGGCACCCAGACACGTACTAAGCCCTCGGATGAATCCTGGCTTAAAAACGCCGACTCGGCAGGTATGTGGCTCATGTGCGGTTCTTACGTATCAGTTGACTATATTATTGAGTCTATGACACAGGCTGTGCAACATGGTAGTACCTATGCTGAGCTTAAGAAGAAATATACACCGCCCCTTATGCCGGACTTCGGCGATCCGGGTTGGTTCCAGAACTTCGAACTGGGCCACCAGGGCTACTCCGAGTTCCTCATTTACTGGGATCATCGCGAAGATGTCAATGGTGTGGACCAGTTCTATGTAGATACCTCGAAGATGAACATCAAGCACCGTTACTATACATCTTTGTTAGGACCTCACCAGCCGCTATTTTTGACCGGTCCTATGTACGGGCCGAACTATCATACCTGGCTGCTGAAAGTGAAGGAAGAATTCGACCCGAAATGGGTCAGCCATCCTCCTGTACCCCTTGCTCATGATGACTTTGTGAACAGGGCACCTTGGATGCAGGAAATTAAAGATTGGGAAGTTCCCAATCCGCTGCCAATGCGTCAGTGGTAGAATCCTAAGTATCTTAATTACCTGGGCTATTGTAAAAAATAGTCCAGGTAATTCTATAATCGAGAGATTCTCACGTATAGTAATATTCCATATAGTAATATGCAGTATACTATCTTGGAATTTAGAAAAATTGATATATACAAAAAGGAGGCTATATTATGCAACCATTTCCCTGGTGGACAAAAGAGCAAATAGCTTTTGCTGAAGAGGTAAGGGAATTCGTAAAGGAAGTAGCTCCGATAGACGCGGCAACTAGATGGACGAGAGAATTCCCCTATGAAATATACAAAATGATCGGCGAAAGAGGATTTATGGGCGCTGCCATTCCCAAAGAGTATGGTGGATTGGGACTAGGTGCTACAGGCGCCTGCATCCTGGCAGAAGAAATTCATACCATGATGCCAGGTATCGGCAGGATCGTAGTGGGCAATATGAACGGCGGTGTGCGGCAGATTGTTGAGGCTGGCACGGAAGAGCAAAAGAAAAGGTACTTACCGGCTATCGCCAGTGGCGAAATCGGAGCTGTGGTTATCACTGAAATGACTGCAGGTACTGATGCTGCCGGGTTGACCTTAACCGCGAAAAAAGAAGGTAGCAATTACATTCTTAACGGCAAAAAACGCTTTATCGTTGCGGCCGGTGTAGCTGATCGTTATTTTGTGTATGCCAGGACCAGCGACGATCCGGTAGATTTTAAAAAGCGTAAGCATGTTACTGCATTTATGCTTAAAAAAGGCGCACCAGGCTTTACTTGTGAAAAATTGAATGAGATCCTGGCGTTTGAGAACGTCCAAAACGGCTCTCTAGACTTCCAAGATGTGGTCATCCCCGAGGCCGACCGGATCGGTGCTGAGGGTGAAGGCTGGAAGATCATGATGGCAGGACTGAACTTTGAAAGAACGGTCATTGCCTCCGGTACCATCGGCTGGCAGCGTCTAATGTTAAACAACGCTGTTCCTTATTCGCAGCGGCGGGTCCAGTTCGGTAAGGCAACTTCCGATATCCCTGCTAACCAGGATAAGATTGCGGACCTGGTGATCAGGTTGAAAATTTCAAGGATTGCAGTGTATTACACAGCTTGGCTTTGGGACAGAGAGGAAGATGTCTCTATCGAAGCCAGTGCTATTAAGGCCTATGGTGCTGAGCTCACTCTAGAGTCGGCTAAACAGGCTACTCAGATAATGGGCGGCGATGGCGTGAACCGTTTCTATCCTGTCCAAAATATTTATGAAGTTGCCAAGACAGAGCATGTTGCAGGTGGTACTGTGGAAGCCTGCAGAATGGTCATTTTCAGGAATTGTCTGAAGATGATGAAGGAAGATATCCAGATGCCGCGCCGGGTTATCGATGAAAAACTGGGTGTACCGGTGCCAGCAGTGGGATCTGTTGCTAATAAATTAGCTGTGAGCGAGGAAAATGTACTGGCTGTCTTGGCTGAAGACTATAGAATTAACCCGGGTCTGCACATGACATTGGAAGACATTAAGGAATATGTTGATACTGATGATGCAGCCCTGGAAAAAGCAATCGTAGGACTTGAAGGTAAAGGTGACGTAATGGTTCTGCGGAATAAGAAGGGCATCCAACTCGTCAAAGCTACCTATGCTGGTCTGAACAAAGCGAATCCGAAAGAGTACTACAGATGGTTCCCGACCTGGGCAACTGAAGATAGGATATTCTAGAAAAAACTTTATAAAGTTAATTATGTGATTTTTGCATCTAACAGTATAAGTTTGAAATTTAACTAGGCGGGGGATTATATATGGCAAAACCAAAAGTTATCACGGCTAAAGAAGCCGCGTACCTGATTAACGATGGGGATAACATTGCAATTGCAACATTTGGAGCATCAGGAACGCCGGAAGAAATATTAATGGAAGTCGAAAAGAGATTTTTAGATACAGGTCATCCAAAAAGCATTGGCTATACCCATGCAGCAGGCGGCGGAGGCTTTGCAGTTACTAAAGAGAATGGTTTTTGCCGGTGCGAAGACCATATGGCACATACCGGTTTGATGGAAAGATGGGTTTGCTCGCACGCTGCTTGCTCCGATTTCTTAACTCAACAATTGATGGACAATAAAATAGCAGGCTGGAACCTACCCTTGGGTACGCTTTTACAGGTTTACAAGGACCAGGCCAGAGGCATGAAGGGCACCTTGTCCAAATGCGGTCTTGACACATTTGTCGACGCCCGTTGGGACGGCGGAGCAGTCAACCAGTTAGCTAAAGACAGCAAAGAGCAATTTGTTGAGTACTTTCCTAATTTCAGGGGAGAAGAAATGCTGTTTTTCAAAGGCATGGAGCTCAACATCGGTTGGATGAGAGGAACTAAGGCCGACAAAAACGGAAACATCTCAACCGACAAAGAGCCTTACAATCTCGAAATGTTGACAATTGCCCAGGCTGTAAGAGCTAACGGCGGCAAGGTTTTTGTTCAGGTAGAAGAGATCGTTGAAAACGGAACAATCCATCCCAAGATGGTTAAGGTTCCCGGAATCTATGTAGACTATATAGTTGTTGAGACACAGCCAGAAAGACGCCTCAGCACTGTAGGCGCAAAATACAATCCCGCATTCACAGGCGAAGCAAAGGTCGACGTATCAACCGGAGCAGATCCTATCAAGTTCGATGGAGTTAAAGTCGCATTAAGAAGAACAGCTATGGAAGTTCCTCTTGGCGCAAAAGCAAACTTCGGTCTGGGCATGCCTCAGATGGTTGGCAGTATATTAGCTGAAGAAGGCCTCAGCGATGCCCTTACTCTGATTTCCGAATCAGGCGCTATCGGCGGGGTACCCGCAGCAGGCGTAAACTTCGGCGCTCACTACAATGTCGAATCTTTATCTGACCAGGGCGACCACTTCAACTTCTTCGACGGCGGCGGATTAGAGTTCGGTGCCTTCGGTTTAGGCGAAGCAGACAAAAACGGTGACATGAATACAAGCTTAATGAGCGGCGTATTAAAGGGCGTAGGCGGATTTATGAACATCGCCGCTACAGCTAGGTTCGCGGTATTTGTAGGCACATTTACGGCAGGCGGCATTAAAACGCATATCGAAGACGGCAAGCTGGTTATAGACAAAGAAGGTAAGTTTAAGAAGTTCGTTAATCATATTCCGCAGAATTCATTCAGCTTGAAGAAAGCCGTTGAAGGCGGACACAAACTCCTGTATATAACAGAAAGATGTGTATTTACAGGTACTGCTGAGGGCCTGCTTCTGTCAGAAATAGCGCCTGGCATCGATCTGCAGACTCAGATTTTGGACCAAATGGAATTCATGCCGATCATCCCTGAAGGCGGTCCGAAATTGATGGCAGCCGAACTGTTTCAGGAAAATTGGGGTGGCTTGAAGGCATACCTCGAAGCTAAGGGTACAATCTAAGAAAAAGTATAGATATTCTTAAGCTTTAAGATTGTCGTATTGAACTGGGGGCACACTTTATGATAGGCCCCCAGTTCTCTTTAATTTAAACTTGCAATGTTGGGAATGTAGCATGCGTCAAATATATAATGAGGCTTTAATAATGCCCATTTTTCCGGTGTACTGATAGACAAAGGAGAGGGCATAA
>JAQVOH010000097.1 GCA_028702695.1 Desulfotomaculaceae bacterium | reverse complement strand
ATTTCATTGGAAAAGTAAGGAGCACTCCTCACCGAGGCAGACGTCTTGGATGGCTGCAGAAACTGCTCCCTGGCCTGCAGAGCCTGTTCCTGGGTGACCATCCCAAGTTCTACCATCCTGTTAAGAACCGTGGTCTGGCGTGCTTTGGCCCCCTCGAAGTTCTGGGAGGGCGCATATATACTGGGAGCCCTGGGGACTCCCGCCAGCATCGCACTTTCGGCAAGTCCCAGGTCTCTGGCCGGCTTACTAAAATAGGTCCTGGCAGCGGCTTCCACCCCGTAGGCTCCTTGCCCAAAGTAAATTTTGTTTAAGTACATTTCCAGTATTTCTTTTTTGGTGTGCTTTCTTTCCAGCTGGATAGTGAGGAAAATTTCCTCCAGTTTGCGCACCGCGGTACGCTCCGGGTCCAGGTAAAGGTTCTTGACCAGTTGCTGCGATATAGTGCTGCCACCTTCAACGATTGTGCGGGCTTTGATATTTCTCCACAAAGCCCTGGCCAGGCCGACCGGGTCGATCCCGTGGTGCTGGTAGAACCTGGCGTCTTCAATGGCCACGATAGCCTGCTGCATGTAGGGAGAAATGTTATCGAGAGAAACCGGGACGCTGTTTTCCTCACTAACGATAGCGATTGTCGCCCCGTTGACATCCATAATTTTGGAAGGAACCGGAAATTCAGCGTCTGTAAAGGAACGAGTAGAACATCCGACCAACACTATGGTAGTGGCGATAAATAACATGCACAACATTTTTTTTGCTCTCACCGTATTTGTCACCTTGCTCCTATTCCTGCCGGGAATTTTGTTAGCAACACCCTCTAAGGGTGAAAACCATTTACTGAATTCCTTTGGAGCGGTGTAAATGAATTCGCACCCACATTAAAACAATCATTAAAGACTTGAAAGCTGATATTTTATCCAGCGTTACGGGTTTAGCTTGACTATTGAATACAAGATGAATATGCTATCATCAAAAGGAAATTAGTCTTTTTTAAAAGTAGGTGCATTTATTGGAAGTTTACGCCCTGGTCGGACCAAGCGGTACTGGTAAAAGCCACCGCGCGGTCAACCTTGCCCACCAGATTGACGCCCAAGCCATTATTGATGACGGCCTTCTAATCCAGGGCAACCGTATCCTAGCCGGGAGTTCGGCCAAACGGCAACCCACCCGGATATCAGCCATCAGGTCAGCTCTATTTATGGATGACAGGCATGCAGAAATTATGAAAGAGTCCCTTGGCAAGCTTGATCTGAACAGGCTACTGCTCCTGGGTACTTCAGTGGGTATGGTGGAACGTATTGCCTCACGCCTGGGACTTCCAATCCCCTGCCGGATTATCAGAATTGAAGAAGTCGCCAGCGAAAAGGAGATCAGGAAAGCCAAATACTTGCGGACCTGCTACAGTAAACATGTCATTCCTGCTCCTACCCTGGAGGTAAAAAAAAGCTTTCCCAATACTCTGGTCGACCCTCTCAAGGTTTTTATGCGCAAAAAAGGTAGCGCCACCGGAAGGAAAGACTGGCTTGAACAGTCAATGGTCAGACCTACTTTTACCTATAACGGCCGGCTGACCATTGCCAACAGCGCCCTGAGCGCCATAGCAGGACACGCCGCCACATCAGTCAAGGGCGTCAAAAGCGCGGGTAAAATCGGGGTCATTGTGGAGCATGATGGGTTTGTCACTGTTGACGTTTCTCCCGTAATCCTTTTCGGGCTAAACCTCCAAGAGGTGGCAATCCAAATACAGCAAAAAATTAAACAGAGCGTGGAGGATATGACCGGGCTGCAGGTAAAATCCGTGAACATACAGGTTAAAGGTTTGAGTTTCGACCATATATCAACAGAGGCGACCAGTTAACGGCCGCCTCTATTTATGTGCAGGTTGCAAAAACATGGTTACCGATTTTGGTTACAACCGGCAGGGTCAGGATCCAGGTATCCTGACTGATATCTGGATTGTAAAAGAACAGCGCACCATCTGTTGGATCCTTCCCCGAAAGAGCCTGCTCAGCAGCCTTTAAAGATTTTTCATCAGGTTCCAGGTTGATGGAACCATCTTCTACAGGTGAGAACTGGTAGACCCTATTGTTTTTTTGCAGAATTACTTCCGGTATTGTTTTAGGAAAATACGGGCTGTTGATCCTGTTTAGGATAACGGCGCCAACAGCCACCTGGCCCTCAAAGCTTTCACCCCGTGCTTCAGCGTGGATTAATCTGGCCAGAAGCATCAATTCATCCCTTGGTACATCCCCGCGAGACAACCGCCCCTCGTAAGACAGCGCTTCGGGAATTTGCAGTACATCCCCTGGCCTGATCAAGCTGCCGCTGAGGTTATTGGCCCTCATTAGTTCACGTACCGTGATCTGATGTTCATGGGCAATTAAACAAAGATTGTCCCCCTCTTGAACTGTGTAGCTTACCGCAATGGAACCGGTTTTTGCCGAAGATTGAGTATTATTGTTCTGGGAAGCCTCGTTCGCTGAGGCCGCCACGCTTCCGATCATAAAGGCAGTTGTGATTAACACAGCCGTCATGATCATAGTCCTGGGAACCAGTTTACTCATTTTTCCTCCTTTCCCGACTCCAAAAGGTATTTTTGCCAGCAAAAAGCTTAATATACATTTATTTTTATCCATAATAAAGAATTATTAACAAAAATGATAAAAAATATACCCTCCACGGGTACTTTTTCGTTAACGAGTCTATTAAACTAGTACAAGCTTGCGGCAATAAAAACATCCCCCGAGGTAGCTTGGCCAGCCCGGGGCAGGCTTTCCTCAATAATTTCCATACTTTTTATATGTTTAATCAAAAACTTCCCTGATTCGGTCCATAACAACCTGGGCCACCCTTTCGTCAGCGCCGATATGTCCTGCCAGAGTCAACTCAACCTCCGGGAATTTCTCTCTTTCTCCCTGAATAATTTCAGGAATATCATCCTGGACGTGTCTTCCCTGGTCAAGGAATAAAGGCGCAACCACAATTCTTTTGGCGCCCTTTTTAACCACTTCTGCCACGGATGCAGGGAGATCCGGCTGGTTAAACTGGAGCGAAGCTGTCGCAACGAGATCGTAGCAACCGGCTTTTTTCAGCATAATTTGGTATGCCTCAAGCACTGTCCTTGCTTCGTAGGACCGGCTGCCGTGGCTAAGTAATATCACAGCAGTTTTCATGCCAATCACTTCCTATGCCTTCTTAGTCGATCATACTCAGCGTAGTTTATATATTTAAAGGGTTTTATAATCCTTCTCTTTGCGCTGTATAGCGCGTATATCCATATCTACCAGAAGCCGGTAGGGCCTGCACATTTCCAGCAAGCGTGAAGTGGTCCTTTCTCCCAGATAGCCTTCCAGATCCTCGGGGCTGATATTGGTAGTTACGATGACCGGAAGACGGTGATTGAGGCGATAATTGATGATTGAATAGATTTTATTTCTGGTCCAATCCGTGTAATTATGAGCCCCCAGGTCGTCCAAAATCAGGAGCGGCACCTGCCTGGCAGTGTCCAACAGGTCAAACTCAGTAAGGTCCTCGGTATTTTTACCCGTATCGAAGGTCGAACGGATTTGATCCAGCAGGTCGGGTACCACCGCGAAAAGGACAGTATTTCCATTTTGCAAAAGGGCGTTGGCAATGCAGCAGGCCAGAAATGTTTTACCACTTCCCACCTGCCCTGTAAATAGCAGGCCGTCGGCGCCGTGGTCCGCAGAAAATCTTTTGACAAAACCTTGAGCTGCCTCAAATGCATGTTTAGCCAGGTCATAGTAAGATATCCCATTTACCAGGTCAAGGCAATTTCTGGCGTAGTATTTGGATCTAAAAGTGTCAAACGTGCACTTTTGGAGATTTGGCGGCAGCCTGGAATCCTTTAAAAGCTTTGCTGCTGCCTTTTCTTTCACACACTGACAGGGATAAGCCCCTTCATCCTTGATAATTAAGCCACGGTCACCGCACAGCTGGCAGCCCACCCTATCACCTGCATCCATTAAATATTCTTACGAAATGTTAAGCCTATATATAAAGTGTCCGAATAAAAGCCTTTTTCCTAGCATCGTTATTACTGCTTGCGTTATTACTGCTTGCACCACCCGGGTTTGTCCCATTCGTGCTTTTTTGCCTGGAGCGTCGTTTTTGAAAATCCTGTTCGTAGCGTGAAATTTCATCCAGCGTCCTGATATTGTTCTTTTTCCACTCTATTAGAATGGTGTTAATGTATTTGAAGTTGTGTTTACCCCCCAGAACTGCCCTTTTCAGAGCCTCAACAACAAGCAATGGTTCCATTTCACTTGCCCACTGGTCAATTTGCTCAACTTCAATGGGGGACAAAAGACGTCCAAATTCATTTTCAAACAATGAAATAAGGTCGATTGTTTGATCATCAAACCGATTGTTACGGTTATCCTCGAAAGCAGCCGTACTTTTAATTAGCTTTTCAGATTCCTCAATCTCTTCGGCGCGTAAACCGGCCCAGATATCAGAAACCCTTAAGAACAAGGGTTCAAAGTCGTACCCCTCCATGATAAGGTTGCGGGTACCGTCATAGAACCGGCTGACCGTGATAATATCTTTTTCGAGCAAAACGGCCAGCTCCTTCCTAATCCTGGCTGGGTCTGATTCCATGGATTCGGCAAGCTTTTCGGGGGAAGGGAAAAGCTCCTTTTCCTCCACATGCAGCCTGATCAGCTGGATTAAGATCATCATCTGGTAATCGGAGATACCAATACTTGAGTAGATTTTTAGAAGTATATTGGGGATTGACGTTGAGCCCTCAAGCAGGAGGTCAGCTCCAAAGGTAGCGGTGATGTTGCCTTCCTGGTCGCATTTTACGATTTTCCCGCAACGCTTATTCATGGGGTTTGCCTCCTGATTTTCCTAATTTTATTTTATGGTAAGGGGGGGGGTTTGTCCACCTTTTTCCTCCCCATGAACTGGCTGTCGCAGCAGATAAGAAACTGGTCCAATACCATAGCCGGTCAGTAGTTCCAGAGCACTCTCCAGCCCATGCCCGAGGTCCGCCAGTCGATGGGCATCGGAACCCACCGTAAATAGTCTGACCCCTAAATTTACAGCCATTTCAATGATATCCCTGGAGGGATGAAAATCGTTGAGGCCGCGGCGCAAACCGGAGGTATTTACCTCCAGGCTCATGCCCCTGGCAGCTATAGACTTGAGGAGCGGTTCCGCAAACTCCTCGTGGGCATGTAATATATCGGCCCCCCAATAACGACAGCCATGACGGCGATATAGATCCAGGTGCCCGATACAGTCAAACAGGTTCGAGCTTACGGCCTCAGACAGGACCCTGAAGTACTCCCCAACCACCGCTTTCAGTTGCCTGCCGGGAAAGTACAGATTGCTTTCCTTATATGATGATATCGCCAGATGGTCCAGACAGTGGACGGAGCCCATCACAAAATCAAAAGGGTAGCCCCTGACTACCCGCTCAATAACCTTTTCCAACCCCAGTTCATATCCCACTTCGAGGCCGGCCTTGATCTTTAGGCCGCGTGCGGACCACTTCCGCCGCGCGTTCTCGATATCCCGGAAATAAACATCAAGCCATACCAGGTCGTCCATTGGTACAATTCTTTGGTCGACGCGGACGAACCAGTCCAGGTGCTTGCGCTGCGGGTCAACTTCTAGGTGAGTGGTGAAACAGACTTCCGTGATTCCTATAGCGGCTGCCTTCGTGCAGTATTCATCAATCCCGGAAGGTTCTGCGTCAATTGAATAACCGGGGTGAACGTGGTAGTCGTACATTTGATTCCCCCTAGCATGGAATGTAAGCTTTAAAAGGGATGTCTATATTATAAGACAATCCATACTCCCTGTGTTTTCTTTTTTTAATCTAGTGTAAATAGAAAAGCTAGATCTCATCTGGCTAATTTCTCTTATATTCCTACCCTCCAGTCCCTAGCATCCACGCCACAAGGCAAATCCATCCAAGCGCCAGGATACTGGCATCCTGCTCACTCCTGACATATTTATCAAAACCTCCAATACAGCAAAAGAGAAGAGCCTTACGGCCCCTTCTTTATATTCTCAGCTATACTCTTGATTGATTCTGCAATTGACTCATGGGCTCTCATAAATCGCCAAACTACTACCAACATGAACACATACACAGCTACTATAGGGATAACATAAAAAGCGCCGCCAATTACATTCATAAGCTCAACTCCTTTCACCTTTCCCAAATATTCGGCAAAAGGAATTCTATTCCTGCCAATAAACCAAAGCCTATGTATCGGGGCTAATTCCCATGGTCATATTTTCACCAGTGGATAAAGGATTGTACCAATTCAAGAGAATCCGTTAATGTCTAGAAAATTGATAACGAAAAAGCTACCACAGCTATGGCGCTTGCCAGTACGATCAATATATTCAATCCAGCCAGTGCCAGGAGCCCGGCTGTAACCCCTCCCAGTAACCCCAACCAGGGCTGCTGCCCGTCTACAGAGGTCAATACTCCCGGAAAGATTAAAGCACCCAAAGCCGCGTAGGGCACCTGCTGAAGCCAGCGGTCAAGCCAAGCAGGAAATTGTAACCTCTCGGGAAGTATCATCGGAAGCAACCTTGGTATGTATGTGGCCAAAGCCATACCGGCTATTAATAAATAAATTTTCACTGCTTTTCCCCCTTGTAACACAACGCGCCACAGGCGGATGCCAGCATAGTCGCCGTAACAACACTCCAACCGGCGGATAATTTGAGCTCACTTAATAAAATCCAGTTAAGGGCAGCTCCCAGCAAGGCTATCATAGCAATCCTGCCAGATTTTTTCATGGACGGGACCAGCAAAGCAATAAACATTGCATATATAGATATACCCATGCTTTTCATGGCTAACTGCGGCAGGATGTCCGCAAAAACCGTTCCAAAGACAGTACCGATAACCCAACCGCTGTATGCAATTACGGCCACCCCGGCAAAACGTGCTGCTGTAATTTCCCGCACTGCTTCTTCTGACCCTGATCCTACGGAACTGCTGATGGTGGTAAGCACAAAGGTCTCGTCGGTTATTCCAAAGGAGAGAAGACACCTGATTGCTCTGCTCCCTTGTATTCTTTTTGATAGAACAGTGCTCATTAAAGCGTGGCGAAAATTCAGGACGAATGTCGCCAGAATTATTTCAGGCGTGCTCACTCCGCTTTGGTATAGATTCAAGGCCATAAACTGGCTTGCCCCGGCGTACACCCAAGCAGACATCACTGCAACCTGAAAATTCGCAAGACCGGTGGACGCCCCCAGTACTCCAAAGGCTATAGCTGCCGGGAGATAACCGAGGAAAATAGAGAGGCCCTGCATTAAACCCAAACGGAATTGTGCCAACTCTCTTTGAGCCCCCCCTAAAGCCAAAAGTGTCAACTCCTAACAGAAAATAACATTTACATAAATGTCTTTAAAATCTGTTTGCGCATTCATAACCCAAAAGGTTTTTATAATATATAATAAACCTGTCCTTAAAAACAAAAAAGCCCTGTTTTCCCTAAACAGGGCTTTTATCTAAATTATTACGGGGCCAAAATCCTATAGAACGGTTTGAATGATTTCTTCCCGCAGGCCGGGGTACTTATTGAGCCACTCAATACGCTCACGGCGCAGTTTGGCAACCCGTTCCTTTAGTTCGGCTGGGCTGAAATAGCTGGAGGGGTTGTATTCACTTATCTCTATCCCCGGAACTTCCAGTGGAATCTGGTACTTCCAGTCAGGGTCGTAACCCCACTTGATAGTGCCCCTGGCCAACTCCGTCATGATAGTAGTCGATACCTTGATCGTTACTTTTTTACCATTTTTATCCCCGCCAACCCCAACACTGCCTGTGTTAAGCAGGTAGCACTCGATATCTGGATTTTTCCTTAGAATATCCAAGAGCCTATTCCCCTCTTCCGATTCTTTGCCGATCATAAAGGGGTTTGTTCCAACTTCACGCTTTGACTCACCAGCGTGGGTAGGGTCACCAGCCGAAGTTTCAATCGACTCACCCAGCATGAAATAGGCGGCGGCCTGTTCAGCATTTAATTTTGCCACCGGGGGGATTATGTCATCACGCCTGGTAATAAAAACAATCCTGTTTGCTTTATCCAGGTCAATTCTATCGTCTGTGCCGGCAACTTCCTCACGCAGGATGACCCCCCTGCCGTTGGAGGTCAGTTCCGAATTGTCAAAAAGAACAGTCCCGTCATCCAAAACTTTGACATTCTCTAAAATGGCATTAGAGGAAGTTGCCGCATCATATAAAACCTTTTGAGAGGGCTCCAGTCCCTCGGTTTTAATATAGAAACCATTCTCAGTCCCATAGCAGTAGCCTGTTTCGTCCATCATCACCATATCATCCTGGCGGATGATAACCTTTTCCTCACCCTTCAGGCCGTGGTCGTGGATGGTCAGGGTGGTCTTGCCGGTCCCGCTCAAGCCGAACATAATAAAGCCGACATCCTCAAGTTTGCCATTTGGCTTTCTAACTCTAAGCACCTTACTGCCTGCGTGAAAACCGATCCCGCCCTTTTGCTTCCAAATATACAGCGCCATCCTCAAAAAGGATTTTTTAACCTCCCCCATGTAGTCAGTACCGAGGATGAAGGTTACACCTGCTTCCGGATGGACAAAAACAACCCGTTCCGGCCACTCGGGAACAAAAATAGTGGTGAGATCAGGCTCTGACTTGACTGGATTGGGCTCGAAAAGCATATTGCGCCACATATAAGGGACACGGGCATATTTTTTGGTTATGTAAAGGCGGCAATTGAGATTGAAGTTGGGATGACGGCCCATCTGGCGCTCCAGGCTGATAACCTCTTGTGTTTTTAAGTATTCCAAAACCTTGGAAGCCAGCTCTTTTTCCCTGGCAAGCGGGATCCCGTGCTGGTCGACACCCAGGTATTTTCCATCCAAAATAAATGTGTTTTTGGCGCTGCGGTTCCTGACCTTGGAGATAAAACTGGCACT
>JAQVOH010000017.1:20743-34430 GCA_028702695.1 Desulfotomaculaceae bacterium | reverse complement strand
GTGGCGTTGGCTTCCTGCTGATCAGTTCCGGTAGTTTGGAAAATGCCAAAAAGCGGATTTCAGGTTTCGGACGGGAGTTTACCAGCTTTTTTGGCCCGCGTCCGGCAAATCGTAAAACTGTGAAAACTGAAGAAATACCTGGACGTCAGAAGGGGCAAGAAGAATACGACCCTCTTGCCAATAAGGCGCTTAAGGATGCTAAAGACGACATAACCAAAGACTAGGTTTGGGGGACATCCATGTTTAACTTAATACCCGAATACCTGCTGGTAATTCTGGCCGGTGTAGTAGCGGGGAGTGTTACCAGGGTGATCCTACTGCGCATTGACTACCGGCAGTACCCGGGCTATCCGCACGGTTACCTGGGCCACCTCTTTTTGGGGTTTATTGCTTCAGCTCTGGGGGCCGTGGCGATTCCGGCAATAATGGAGCCGGATTTCGCTGCGGCTACTTTTTTAGCTCTGGCGGCGCAGCAGTTCAGGGAAATCCGTAATATCGAGCGGCGCACCCTGGAGAGCCTGGAAAGAACGGAACTGGTCAGAAGAGGTCTCGATTATATTGAAGGGATAGCCCGTACCTTTGAGGCCAGAAATTACCTGGTAATGGGAACCGCTTTCGTTACCAGCCTAGCGGCCCAGTTTGGCGGGCCGGCAGCGGCTTTTGCAGTTGCCATCGTGGCGGTACTGTTTAGCATGTATTTCATGTCCGGCCAGGTGGTCGGCAGTATCTGCGATGTGGTACCGGCCCGGCTCAGCTTTCAGGGTGCTGTTATGATGGTAGACGAAATCGGCATCATGAATGTAGGTATAAAGGAAATGCGTGAGAAAATTTTAAGAGATGGCCTGGCGGTTAAGCTTAAACCCAGGGACGGCAACGCCAGAGCCACTATACATGATATCGGCCAGCGTAATGCCATAGCCTTTACTGCGGCGGTCGTCCTGGGTACCAAAAAAGATGTGGACATCCCAGAATTTACCCCTATGGCCAGGAAAAACCCCGATACAGGCGAAGTCGGGTTGTATATCATGCCGGTCGAGCAGGATATGGAGCAGCTTATCGCGGCGGTCAAGCTGACCCCCGTGCTGGAGAGCGCCAGGAGCAAGCCTTTGCAAGCGGGAGTTTCAATAAAAGAAGTCAAAAAGCAGGTGAATCCTCATGAATGAACAGTCGGTTGGTACCATTCTGGCCATTGTAACACTGCAGATGAATATGGTAGGCGGGGGCGCACCCATATTTTTTGCCCGCGATGAAGAAGAGCAGCAGAAGGTTGCCGATTACCTGTCCAGAATACTTGACGCAACTGCCCATGACCTGGGAAACGGTTCATTGATTCTGGTAATGCACTGATGAAGGTTATTTACCATTGTTATGGGGGTACCCATTCCTCAGTAACCGCTGCTGCTATCCATCTGGGGAGGCTGCCGGAAGACCATACCCCAGGAGCGGAAATGTTTCTGCAAATACCGCTCTATGACCAGCAGGAGGCCTGCGAGCACGGCCGTATTTTTTTCATGGGGATCGACGAGTACGGGCATGAAGTTTACCTTACCGCTCGCCGCAACCGGCCGGTAATCCTGGAAAAGGTTTTTGCCGGACTGGCAGAAATTTTTGGTGTTCCTGCCTCAAGCTACTGCCTGGTTAACGCTATGAGCCAGGTCAACTGGATTATGATGTTTGGTGGATTTCTTTCGCGGCGCTTGGGCTTAATCGGGGTGGGGCGGCCAATTGTGATCATGGGGACGCGGGTTGCTTACTTTAAGCTGGTTAAGCTGGTTAAAAAAACCAAGGAAAATTTGAGGGCAGATGGCGAAAAAAGTTCTTTACTTCAGCAACAGCCGCTTTCCCGTGGCTGCAGTGGCCGGAGCCATTCATACAGGCCGGCTTCCGGCGGGGAAAGACCCGGGTGCCGGCAATTTTCGGAACCTGCCATTTTTGAATATGCAAGACGGCGAAGAGGGTAGGATCTTTGTAATGGGCAAAGATGGGCATGGCAATGAGATTTACGCCCTCTCCATAAAAGGGGAGCGGGGCATGCCTTATCGTCTGGTTGAAAGCTTTCTCAGGATTAATAAAATTCCCCGCAGTAATTTGCTCATGGTTGATAGTGGGGTTGGAGACAACTTTTATTTATTGGCCGGACGCTTTTTCAACAGATCAGGCTTTCTTGCCCCCCTGGGGTGGTTTTTAACCTATACTGGTATTAAAAAGCTGTACGGAGAATTAACCCGGCTGAGTACTGTCGTAAGAGACGGCCTCGGAAAATCCCTTGACTAGATTCTGGAAATTTTAGATAATGGTTTGAGAGCAAGGGGGAGTGCCGTATGCAGGACCGGGGTTTGATTATTGCGCGGATCGTACCCGGAAGTATTGCCGCTGAAATGGAACTTGCGCCCGGGGACCGTATCATTTCCATTAACGGATCAGAGGTGCGGGATCTGATCGACTTCCGGTTTTTTGAGACGGAAGAAAATCTCACCATCGAGGTTATCACAGCTGGCGGCGAGGAGTGGGTCCTTGATATTGAAAAGGACTACGACGAGGACCTGGGTGTGGAATTTACAGAAGGGGGATTGGGGCGCACCACCAGGTGCTCCAACCGGTGTGTTTTTTGTTTTGTCGACCAGATGCCGCCCGCCTTACGCAAATCCCTCTATGTCAAAGACGATGATTACAGACTCTCCTTCTGGAGCGGTAATTATATCACTCTTACCAACGTTGGGGATGAGGAACTGGAGAGAATTGCCCGGCAGCGCCTGAGTCCCCTCTTTATATCCGTCCATACCACCAACCCGGAGCTGCGCAGGACCATGCTCGGCAATAAACGGGCGGGGCTTATTATGGAACAGCTTAAGTTTCTGGCAGCTGCCGGGATAGAGATGCACACTCAGGTGGTGCTCTGTCCCGGCATCAATGACGGCAGCGAACTGCAAAACACAGCTGCCGACCTGGCGGGCTTATGGCCGTCGGTCAGTTCCCTGGCAGTGGTGCCGGTCGGACTGACCCAATTCAGGGAGTCCTTATACCCATTAAGCTCTGTTACGCCCACCGAAGCGCAGCAGGTTGTCAAGTGGGTGGGCTTAAAGCAGGAAGAGTTCCTGGCCAGTCTGGACAATCCCTTTGTCTTTGTCTCGGATGAGTTTTACCTGTTGGCTGGAGAACAAGTCCCTGCGTCAGAGCGCTATGCCGGTTTTCCACAGCTTGAGAATGGGGTGGGGCTGGTGCGTCTTTTTTTGGAGGAATGGGAGGAGGTCGAACAGAGTCTGCCCCTGGAGATAGAGCCGCTAAGAGTTACCATTGCCACCGGCGCTCTGGGTGCTATCGTGCTGGGACAGGTTGCGGTAAGGCTAAATAGAATCAGGGGTCTAAAGGTTACCGTTAAAACAATAGAAAACTGCTTTTTTGGGCAGCAGGTTACTGTAACCGGACTGGTTACAGGGCAGGACTTAATTAACCAAATTAACCCGCGAGAGATAGGCGATCTGCTGGTCCTCCCCACGATCATGCTGAAACAGGAAGAGAATCTCTTTTTAGATAATCTCACTGTCGCTGACCTGGCTGGGTATCTAAAAACCAGGGTGGCTTTTGTCAGGGGGCCGCGCCAGTTGGTTGAGGTGTTGCTGGAAGGGCCGGACAAAGCAGAGTTTTGCGTTGAAGGTAAGGATTCTTGAAATAATACTTTTTCGAATGAAAAATTATGGTTGGCGCATCCATACTTGCGCCAGAATGGTTATAATAGTATTTGTACACTTAACATGGCTTTTATGTAGTAATGGCGCCTAGTTAAGTGCTGGGTGCCTGATTTGTTTGATTTATTAGAGTTGACTTATATCAGAAAGGTGACAAGAATATGTCCAAACCGATTGTGGCCATACTGGGGCGTCCCAATGTGGGCAAGTCGACGCTTTTTAACCGCATCGTAGGAGGTCGCGTGGCCATTGTAGAGGATACACCCGGGGTAACCAGGGATCGCCTTTACATGGATGCTGAATGGTCAGGGCGCCATTTTACCCTGGTAGACACGGGAGGACTTGACTTTCAGGAAGAAAGCGAAATTACCGGTCATGTCCGGGCTCAGGTTGAGTTGGCTATACGTGAAGCTGACGCAGTATTGTTGGTGGTAGACGCCAGAGAAGGCTTAAATCCGGACGACATGGAAGTGGCCTCGGTCGTTCGCCGTGCCAATAAACCGGCTGTGCTCGTGGTAAACAAGGTTGAGAACTTTGACTCTCCCGAAAAGATATACGATTTCTTCCAGCTTGGTCTGGGGAACCCGATTCCCGTATCCGCGGCTCAGGGGCTGAACACTGGCGATATGCTGGACAAGCTGGTGGAAATGCTTCCTTCTGAGCAGATGGTCGATGACTCTCCGGACATAATCAAGATTGCCGTTATCGGCAGGCCTAACGTGGGCAAATCATCTCTGGTCAACAGTCTTTTGGGGAAGGAACGGGTCATAGTAAGCAGTGTCCCCGGTACCACCCGCGACGCCATCGATACCACCTTTGAGCAGGATGGCAAAAGCTATATGCTCATCGATACGGCCGGCATACGCCGCAGAAGCCGGGTCGACCGTGGTACTGAGAGATACAGTGTAATCCGCTCCTTACGGGCGATTGACCGGTGTGACGTGGTATTAGTACTTATTGACGCCGTTGAGGGGGTTACCGAACAGGACAAGCGCATCGCCGGTTACGCTCATGAAGCCGGTAGAGGCTCAGTTGTCGTGGTGAACAAGTGGGATCTGGTGGAAAAAGACGACAAGACCATGAAACGCCATACTGAAAAAATACGTCAGGAACTAGCATTTATGCCCTATGCTCCCCTTCTCTTTACTTCTGCGCTGACTGGACAGCGGGTTTTAAAAGTGCTGGAACTGGTCGATTTCGTGGCTGAGAAGCATGCCACCCGCATCACTACCGCCCAATTAAACGTCCTGCTCAGGGAAGCAACTCAGCAGAATCCCCCGCCGACAGATAAGACCAGGCGTCTAAAAATCTTGTATGCCACCCAAAGTGGGGTCAAACCACCACGCTTTGTCTTGTTTGTAAACGACCCGGAATTGATGCATTTTTCCTACCAGCGCTACCTCGAAAACCAAATTCGTGCTGCTTACGGGTTTGAAGGGACACCGATCCGCTTTAGCCTGCGCAGGCGGTCAAAGGAAGAGTAAGGAGAAGCAGATTTATGACGTTTTTTTTAGTTATAGTAGCTAGCTACCTGATTGGTTCTATTCCGGTCAGCTATCTGGTTGCCCGCTGCTGGAAAGGGATCGATATCCGCAACTATGGCAGCGGCAATGTCGGCACGACCAATGTTTGGCGTAATGTTGGTCCGGCGGCAGGGGTGCTGGCCTGGGCCGGAGACCTAGGCAAGGGTGTTTTGACAATACTGTTGGCTAAACATTTCGGAGGGGCTGAAGTGGTAGTGGTAGCCGCAGCCGGTATAGCTACCCTGGTGGGACACAGCTGGTCGGTTTTCCTGGGCTTTAAGGGCGGCAAAATGGTTGCCACTTTTGTGGGCGTAATAGCCGCCATTGCCCTGCCGGTCGGCCTTATTGCTGCCTTCCTGTGGCTGGCCGTGGTCGGGCTTTCCGGGTACGTTTCAGTTGGGTCCATTGTTGCAGTTATTTCCATACCTTTATTAATCTGGGCGTTTCATCTGGAGTGGCCCTACCTTGTCCTGGGTATTTTGGTAGCGGCCCTGGTGATCTATAAGCACATGCCGAATATTAAAAGATTAGCCAGCGGTACCGAACCAAAAATCAAACGGAAGTTGAGGTAGTCTGGAGGTTTAATTGGTGAAAAAAATTATTGGGGTTGCCGGAGCCGGTAGTTGGGCTACAGCCCTGGCGGTACTACTGGCACACAAAGGGTACACGGTGCGGATGTGGTCGAGACACGCCGCTCTCGCGGATGAAATAACAGTAAAAAGGGAAAATACACGATATCTGCCAGGGGTGCTCGTGCCCCCGGCGGTCGAGGTCATGGTTAATATTGAAGAGGCAGTGCGCGGAGTGGATGCGGTTGTTTTCGCTGTACCATCCCACGCCTTTCGGGAGGTGCTCCAATCCGCTCTCCCTCATCAGTCCGGCACGGAGCTGATTATCAACGCTGCCAAAGGGATTGAGGAGGACAGCCTGCGCCGTTTATCCCAGGCCTATGCGGAAGTTGCCGGCCCACAGGCTCTGGAGCGGTATGTAGTGCTTTCCGGGCCCAGCCATGCTGAGGAAGTGGGCCGGCAGGTACCCACAGCGGTGGTGGCGGCATCATCCAGTATAGGCAGTGCTGAATACGCGCAGGACCTGTTTATGTGTGATAATTTAAGGGTCTATACCAATCCGGATGTCGCTGGCGTTGAGCTGGGGGGCGCACTAAAGAATGTCATCGCCCTTGGCACAGGTATTGCTGACGGGCTGGGTTTTGGTGACAATACCAAGGCAGCTTTGATGACGAGGGGGTTGGCTGAAATCTCCCGCCTGGGCATGACCCTGGGCGCCAACCCACTGACTTTTGCTGGTCTCGCCGGGGTTGGTGACCTGATTGTAACCTGTACCAGCATGCATAGCCGTAACCGGCGTGCCGGGATGGCTATAGGCCGGGGCAAGTCACTGGAGGAGGCCCTGGAGGAAGTGGGCATGATCGTGGAAGGAGTTCGTACTACCCGGGCTGCTCGCAGACTGTCCGAACTTTATGGGGTTAATATGCCCATTACCGAGCAGATGTACGAGGTTTTGTTCGAGGGTTTTTCGCCTAAAACTGCTGTTAACAAGCTCATGACCAGGGGTAAAAAACACGAAATGGAAGAGGTTGCCCTGGCCGCAGCCGTCCTGGGTAAAAGCCAGTTTTAGTTACAAAAGAACACCCGCTATAACTAAACATAGTTTGTTTGATAATATGACGGGGTGATCGAAATGTTGAACAGGATTATCGTATTCGGGAAAGACGGTTGTTCCTATACCGTGGCTGCAAAGGAGGACCTGGCCAGGCGTAAGCAGCCTTACGAGTACCATAATGTTATAAAAGAGCAGGAAGCCCTACAGCAGATGCTTGAACTAACCGGCGGAGCTCGCTTGCTCCCGGTAATCGTCGAGCAGGGCTACATAAAAATCGGTTTTGGTGGGACCTGTCAGGTGTAAAAAGATTATTATCATATTAATTTAAAAAAAGCTTTTGAAACTGGAGCTGCCCATCAGGGGTGGCTTTTCTTTTTGTATATTGCAAGGTAAATAATGGATAATTTTTTATTGGTTTTAATATTTCCAGGTCATATTCGTCCAACAGGCTCATATATATATATTGTTATTGTATACAACTGGAAAAAAATAGACGTGGACTAGGGTTCACGGCAATATCATTTATCTTTTTCGCGTGAGCGGGGGAGGGATGCAACCTTTTTTTATATAATTTTTAGAATTCTTTAAAGGAGGGAGTGTGTTCATTGGAAAGGACCGATATTTTCCGCGATATTGCGGAACGCACCGGGGGGGATTTATACCTTGGCGTGGTTGGGGGCGTTCGCACTGGAAAGTCAACGTTTATTAGACGTTTTATGGAACAAATGGTACTCCCGAATATGAAAGATGTTCATGAGCGGGAGCGGGCCAAGGACGAATTACCCCAGGGTGCAGCCGGACGGACGGTAATGACCACGGAACCGAAGTTTGTGCCAAATGA
Source organism: Desulfotomaculaceae bacterium (assembly GCA_028702695.1). Taxonomy (GTDB): domain Bacteria; phylum Bacillota; class Desulfotomaculia; order Desulfotomaculales; family Pelotomaculaceae; genus Pelotomaculum_C. The sequence goes on along the minus strand of JAQVOH010000017.1, from coordinate 26,757 downwards.
ATCCGTGGAAATTCAGATAACCCCTAACTTGAATGTAAAGATGCGCATGGTTGATTGTGTTGGCTACCGGGTTGAGGGAGCCCTGGGTTACGAGGAGGAAGACGGTCCCAGGATGGTTTCCACCCCCTGGTTCGAGGAACCAATTCCCTTCCAGGATGCAGCAGAGGTGGGAACCAGAAAGGTAATATCCGAGCATTCGACCATGGGACTAGTTATGACCACCGATGGCTCGATTACTGAGATCCCCAGGGAAAATTATGTTGAGGCCGAGGAACGGGTTATCGAGGAGATGAAGGACATTAACCGTCCTTTCCTGGTCCTCCTCAACAGCATCAACTCGTCCAGCGAGGAAGTTCTGCAGCTTGCTGCGGAACTAAGCGAAAAATATGATGTTCCTGTCATTCCGGTCGATTGTGTCCAGATGACTCAGGGCGATATCTTAAACATACTGGAAAAACTGCTTTATGAGTTTCCGGTCAATGAGGTGAATATCAGCCTGCCGCCCTGGGTAGAAGAACTGGAATTCAAGCACTGGCTGCGCCAGAAGTTTGAGGAATCAGTTCGTGAGACTGTTAAAAATGTCCGTCGTCTCAGGGATGTGAACATGGCCGTGGAGTCTCTGGGGGATTACGAATTTGTGGACCAGGTCAGCTTGCGCAGCATGGATATGGGCTCGGGCTCGGCCTCCATCAGCATAACTTCCGATCCCTCCCTGTTTTACAAAGTGCTAAGTGAGGAATCCGGCTTTGTTATTGAGGGTGAAAAAGAGCTTTTCCGCCTGGTTAAAGAACTAAGCGTGGCCAAGAGGGAGTTTGATAAGGTGTCCCAGGCTCTGGAAGAGGTCAGGGACATCGGCTACGGGGTGGTAATCCCGACCATTGATGAACTGGTCCTGGAAGAGCCGGAACTAATCCGCCAGGGAAGCCGCTTCGGGGTAAAATTGAAGGCAACGGCGCCGTCCCTACACTTGATTAAAGCCGATATCACCACGGAACTAACCCCGCTCATTGGAACCGAGAGACAGTGCGAAGAACTGGTGCAATATATGCTTAAAGAATTTGAAGATAACCCGCAAAAAATATGGAAGTCGGAGATCTTCGGCAAGTCGGTTCACGACCTGGTCCGTGAGGGTATCCAGAATAAACTCCAACGTATGCCGGAAAGCGCCCAGCTCAAGCTTCAGGAAACGCTTCAGCGAATCGTTAACGAAGGCTCGGGTGGTCTCATCTGCATTATAATATAATAATAAAAACCGGTCGCCCGGCCGGTTTTTATTTTTTAAAGCCTTCTGTCTCCGAAATAACCGCAGCCCCAGCGGTAAAAAGCTATAAAAGCCCTGGAGGACAGAAGTGTTATGACTAAAGTAACGAAAGTAATATACCAGCTCCACTTATTGTAATGGATTAAATCCGTGTAGAGTTCCAAAGGATATTCTATCGCGGTAATACCTGCGCTGAATAGCACGGCGTAAGTAAGAATGAGGCGGAAGCCCTGCTTTCTGGTAACCTGGTTGAACATTACACAGAGTATGGGGAAGACCCAAAATTCAAACAACAGACTTATTTCAAAAAAACGTGGTAGCTGCCGGTAAGGGTACTCCAGAAAGTTAAGGTTTACAACCGGCCCCCCCCAGAGGCTGTCAATAAGACACTTATAAAGGAATACCACCACCCAATCCCTGAAATAGCGCCAGTCTACGGCGAAAACCAGCAGCAGCAAGCCAAGCAGGGCCGCTGTTACACTAATAAATAATTCCGCGCTGATGACCGTCACTCCCCCTTGAGACGTCTATGGCTTTATGCTATACTTCGATAATCTCTCCAAAAATTGTGGTTTTGATACTTGACTTCATGTTGGTCAAAGCACCCATAACAAAAAAATTATGGTGTATGTGTGATATGTGCTTTCTTATAATAGAGTGAGTGTTGTAAACATGAACAGAGATATTTTCTCCATTAATAGCTTAGATCATGTGTTTTAGTCTTAGCAAATTGCCTGTAATGCCGTTAATAAGAACAATGGAGAATATTATCTAAACCGTGGTTCCTTAGTGTTGCTTGCCGCCGCACCTGGTGCTATAATGTCGCCATACCCATGTGCGGTTTCGTCACATGGTAGAGCAAGTCTGGGGATATATCCTGGCGGCATAAATAGGAGCTAATAACTCTGGGTTAGCAAGCCGAATTTTGCTGCTTTTATATTTTTAGTTCAGGATAAAGGGGGAAAGCCAGTTGTCCAAGAATGTGATTGGTGTGGGGCTTTTGGGACTGGGTACTGTTGGCCGGGGAGTATACCGCATCCTCACTGATAACCGCTCCGGCATCGAGCAAAAAGTGGGTGGGCCTATCGAAATTAAAAAGATACTGGTTCGTGACACTGCCAAAAACCGGGGTGTTCAATTGGAAGCAGGAGTTTTAACGGCAGATGTCGACGAAGTCATTAACAACCCTGATATTGACGTTGTTGTTGAGGTTATGGGTGGTATAAAACCTGCCCTGTCATATGCTCTGAAAGCTTTGAAAAATGGAAAAAGCCTGGTCACCGCCAACAAGGACATGATTGCTGAGCACGGCAAAGAACTGTTTGAGGCAGCTGAGGCGAACAACTGCGACCTCTTGTTTGAAGCCAGTGTGGCCGGCGGGATACCTATTATCAGGCCGCTTAAGGAATGCCTCGCGGCCAACCGGATTCAACAGGTTATTGGCATCATAAATGGCACCACGAACTATATGCTGACCAGAATGAGCAAGGAAGGCCTTGATTTCAAGACTGCGCTTGCTGAAGCGCAGTTCCTGGGTTATGCCGAGGCTGACCCCAGCTCTGATGTTGAGGGTTATGACGCGGCGCGCAAGCTGGCGATTTTGGCTTCCATCGCTTTCAATACCAGGGTTTCCTTGAAGCAGGTCTATGTTGAAGGAATTACCCGGATAACCGCCGAAGATATTAGCTATGCGGCTGATCTGAACTACGTGGTGAAGCTTTTAGGCATTGCCAAGGAAAGTGAAGCAGGGGTTGAGGTGCATGTGCACCCTGCTATGCTGCCCAAAACACATCCACTTGCTCCCGTTGACGATGTTTATAATGCTGTTTTTGTCACCGGGGATGCAGTTGGTGACGTGATGTTTTTTGGCCGGGGGGCTGGTGAACTTCCCACGGCCAGCGCCGTTGTCTCCGATATCATGAGCGCGGCCCGCAGTAAACTGAGAAACGTGCCGGGTTTGTACAACTGTACCTGCTTCGATGAAAAGCCGATCAAACCGATGGGGTTGACCTCAACCAAGTATTATATCCGCCTCAATGTTGACGACCGTCCCGGGGTGCTGGCCAGTATCGCCTTCGTCCTGGGTAATAACGACGTAAGCCTGGCTTCAGTTATTCAAAAACATACCACCGGGCAGGCTGCGGAAATAGTCCTGGTTACCCACAAGGTATTAGAGCAAAACCTGCAGGACGCCCTTAAAATTATCAAAGAATTGTCTTCGGTCAACGATATAGCAAACGTAATCAGGGTAGAGGAATAGTAAAGACTTGAGGAGGGCTGCAGCCTGATGATTCGTGTGCAGGTGCCGGCCACCACGGCTAACCTTGGTCCTGGCTTCGACTGTCTGGGGATGGCGCTGGAACTATATAACGTAGTTGAGATCATCCCTATCTCTCAAGGTACGGTTATCGAGGTGTCCGGTGAAGGGGCTAACGAAATTCCCAAGGATGAAAACAATATGGTTTACCAGGCTGCCCAACGGGTGTTTCGAGAGGTGGGTTACTCCCCGGCCGGCTTAAAGCTGCGCCTGTCCAACCAAATCCCGGTTGCCAGGGGGTTAGGCAGCAGTACCTCAGCTATCATCGGGGGAGTGATTGCCGCCAACCTTCTCTCAGGAGGGAAACTATCACTAAAAGAAATCATCAACCTGGCTAGCCTTTTGGAAGGGCACCCGGACAATGTGGCTCCGGCAGTACTCGGGGGCATCGTGGTTTCGGCCCAGGCCGATGGAGAAGTGAAATATCTTAAAATACAGCCCCCGCAAGGCTTAAAAGGGGTTGTGGCAATTCCTGATTTCCCCTTGGGCACGAAGGCTTCCAGGGAGATGCTGCCTTCCCAGGTAGCCTTTCAGGATGCTGCCTTTAATGTCGGGCGTGTGGCGCTTTTGGTGGCGGCCCTACAGCAGGGTGACCTGAGCCTGCTGGGAGCGGCTATGGAAGACCGTCTCCATCAGTCTATGCGTTCCTCGGTGATTCCCGGTTTTAAGAAGGTTTTGGCGGCGGCAAAGCTGGCTGGGGCCAGAGGGGTGACCTTGAGCGGGGCAGGTCCCGCAGTGATCGCCTTTGCCGACTCCAACCTGGATTTGATTGCCAGAGTTATGGGCGATACCTTTCGCCAAAATGGCGTTAAATGCCGCGTGCTGATTTTGAAACCCAGTCCCGTTGGCGCCAGGGCTTTGGAGATAAAGTAGAGCAGTTCGTATTAAATTAACACGTTTAATTTTTGATGTCTGGCAACGGTTGCCTGACAGGAAGGCGGGTTTTTATGCTGGTAGTTCAGAAATATGGCGGGAGTTCAGTGGCCAACGCTGAACGGATCCGCCGGGTGGCCAGCCGGGTAATACAGGAGAGGGATAAAGGCCACAGTGTGGTGGTGGTTGTGTCGGCTATGGGTGATACAACCGATGATTTAATCAAATTGGTCGGCGAGATTACCGGCAGCCCTTCGGAAAGGGAGATGGATGTGCTCCTGTCGACTGGGGAGCAGATTTCCATTTCTTTGCTGGCGATGGCCATTAATGAGATGGGGCGACCTGCTCTATCCCTGACCGGTGGACAAGTAGGGATTATTACCGACAACGCCCACACCAAGGCCAAAATATTTAGTGTTAAGACCGACCGTCTGCAGGAAGAGCTCAAGCAGGGCAATATTGTGGTTGTGGCCGGATTTCAAGGAATTGACCTGGATCATAATATAACAACCCTCGGCCGGGGGGGATCGGATACCACCGCGGTTGCTCTGGCTGCTGTTTTAAAGGCCGATATGTGTGAAATATATACCGACGTTGACGGGGTCTATACCACAGATCCCCGCGTTGTTCCTGAAGCCAGCAAGCTGGACCTGGTTTGCTATGAGGAAATGCTCGAACTGGCTAACCTGGGGGCGGCAGTGCTCCATCCACGCGCGGTAGAGCTGGCTATGCAGTACGGTTTGCCGCTGCACGTGCGTTCCAGCTTCAACAACAATCCCGGTACGTTGGTTAAGGAGGTATCTGATATGGAAAGAAAACATGTGGTAACTGGTGTTGCCTGCGACTACAATGTTGCTAAAATTGGACTTTTTGACGTCTTTGACCGGCCTGGCATTGCCTATATCCTGTTCAAGGCCCTGGCTGATGAAAAAATAAATGTTGATATGATCATCCAGAGCGCTATGCGTGATGACAGGAATGATATTGCCTTTACCTGCCCGCAGAGTGATTTGAAGAAAGCCCTGGAAGTCGTGGAAAGACTGCAGCCTGAAGTTGGTTTGGAGGGTTTTACCAGTGATGACGGGGTGGCCAAGGTGTCTATTGTCGGCGCAGGAATGGTCAGCAACCCTGGTGTTGCTGCCGAGATGTTTGAGGCCCTTTACGGGGAAGGGATTAACCTGGAGATGATCAGCACTTCCGAAATCAAGGTGTCCTGTATCATCAAGGCTGGACAAGCCGAACAAGCCGTCCGCGCCCTGCATCAAAGATTCAACCTGGCCAGGCACGTTTAAGCGCATGAAGAACAACTAATTAAAGATAAAGGGATGCCGCATAATGATGCCGGCATCCCTATTTATTTAGTCGTAGGTCGTAAGGCGTAAAATGAATATTTACCCTACCTTACGGCTTACGATTGTGCTGTTATTTTCTATTGCGGCACCAGCAGAGAATGAAAATGCACACTTGGGGAGACATATGTCTCGTCATCTGCCTCACCTGTCTCAAGAATATTGCTCGAAAAGGCTTGACTTGCGGGCTTGGGGTTTTCCGGAGCGAGCGGAG
>JAQVOH010000017.1:0-20643 GCA_028702695.1 Desulfotomaculaceae bacterium | reverse complement strand
TTGTTTTTTTAGTCTGTCCCTTCTTGTATATGGCGAAGGGTACCGGGTTGCTTGAATGAGTCATGGTTGCGAGCGGGGTGGGGTGGTCGGGCAGGACCATAAGCTTATAGTTATCGTACGTGTCAAGCTCATGCAGCAAGCGGCCGAGCATCTGATCAACCATTTCAATGGCCTTGAGCTTGGTGTCAAGCTCTCCCCGGTGCGATGCCGCGTCCGGCGCCTCCACATGTACATAGACTAAATCCTGGCCTTTGCTGAGCTCATCCAGGGCAGCCTGCACTTTGCCTTCGGCATTGGTGCTGACAGTCCCGGTGACTCCCTCCAATTCAACCACATTGAAGCCGGCACAGATACCGATCCCTTTGATTAAATCCACCGCCGAAATAATCGAGCCCTTAAGCCGGTACCGGTCATAGAATTTTGGCATCTGCGGTTTCTTGCCCATGCCCCAAAACCATATGGCATTGGCAGGCCGCAAGCCCTTTTCGGTTCTGGCAGCGTTAACCGGGTGTGCGGGCAAAAAGGCGCTGCTTTCCCTCATCAAGTTCATGAGGATTTCTCCGCCAGGCCCTTTCGGCAGATAAGGTCCGATCACCCTGCCCGAAATATCATGGGGAGGTGTGAGTTCCCCGCCTGTAAGTCCACCTTTCCAGACCAGCAGGTGCCTGAAACCAAAACCGGGGCAAAATTTTAAATCTGTATTTCCCAGGCGGGCTGTTACTTCCTCAATCAGTTTTCCGGACTCTGCTGTGGTGATTTCATCAGCGCTGTAGTCGACCATAGTCTTATCCTCATAGCTGTCCTCTTCGGAAAGGGTAACCAGGTTGCAGCGAAAAGCCACATCGTCACTGTCCAGGTTGATACCCATGCTGACCGCCTCCAATGGTGAACGGCCTGAGTAGTAGAGGCGCGGGTCGTAACCCAATACTGAAAGGTTGGCTACGTCGCTGCCGGGAGGAAAGCCTGCGGGTACTGTGCCAGCCATGCCTATTTCACCGTATGACGCGACAAAATCCATGTGGGGGGTGGAGGCATATTGAAGCGGTGTTTTACCGCCAAGTTCGGCCAACTGTTCGTCAGCCATGCCGTCTCCGAGCAATATTATGTATTTCATAGCACACCTCGAAAAAATTTAATTCTGTTAAATATTCTCCCGAGAAATAGTGAATCCTGCAATTATTTTCTGAAAAACACTTTTCACATTGCTTCAACTATTATTGCCGCAACTATTGCAAGGCAGGAATGACTTTTCCAGGTTGGGCGCCTGGCTGAAGGCGAAGGTCACGGCTGCTGCCAGGCGCATCCTGCTGTAGAATTACGTGATTGTTATTTCTACTTATAATGTCGGAGTGGATGAACCTGACAATACTGGCGACCGTCTTACATAAAGAATTAAAGTTACGAGGTTGAAGAAAGGGAGGATTTGGATTGAGCAAGCATTGCAAGCTGCCCGCCAAAATAATGTTAGTTTATCCCATCCTGCTGGTCCTTGCTGTTCTAACCTTTTACGGTACGGTGGCTGCCAAAGGTTCCACCAATGAACTGTCGCCGCAAATTCTGATCAACGGCCAGGAAATGCTCTTTCCTGACGCCCAGCCGTTCCTAGATGAAAAAGGTCGGATGCAGGCGCCGGCCCGTTTCGTGGCCCAGGAACTGGGCGCTGCTGTGACCTGGGATGACAGCAGCGCTACCGCTTGTATTAGCGGGCACGGCAAAGCCATTACCTTGATTCCCGGCCAGGATACGGCTGAAGTCAACGGGTCGCTGGTTTCTCTTAATTCCGGGGCAGTACTCGAGCAGGACAGGATATATGTCCCGCTTCGCTTTATTGCGGAGACCCTGGGCGCAACCGTCCAGTGGAACGAAGCTGCATGGACGGTGGTGATTAACATGGAACTCCCAATAATAAGGGATTCCGGCATCTCTTACACGAAGCGGGACGCCGGTTGGTATACCATACCCAGCACCTTTACCGCCTGGGTCAAGTCTGACAATGCCCAAAAGGTTGATTTTTACCTGACGCCTACCGGGACAAATCAGGAACCGGTGAAGATCGCTACCGCTTACAGTAATAACCAGGAGTTCAGCATCACCTACACTCTGCCCGGTGGGTATACTATGGCCCACTTCTGGGCAGTGGCGGTAAATGCCAAGGGAGAAGCAAGCACAGGCGTCTTTAACGTGTATTGTGAACTTGACGATCAGATATTTACAATGCTGCCCATGTCCTCTTTAAACGATGAACAAAAAACCTTTTTTGAGGAGGTAAAGAACGTGAAGGGAGTACACCAACAGGGTGATTTATACGTAATTGCGCTTGGCGACCAGCCCAACCCTGGTTACGGGATTGAATTCGTCAAGACCACACTTAGTTGGGAACAGGCTACGGTCTACGTCAGACTGACCAAACCCGAACCAGGCAAAATGTACGCGCAGGTAATCAGCTACCCGTGCCTTGTGGGCAAAGTGAAGCTGCCTCCGTACACCACCATCAGCTTTGTGGATATCGACACGGGGAAGTACTTATGAAAATAAAGTTATACAGCTAAAAACCCGGTTAAAGGTCACGACCTGTGCCGGGTTTTTCTAATAACCTTGGCCCATCCCCTTTGAATCGAATAGGATGCTATTATTGGTTATTTATCCACCTTAAGCTTGCGGCTGAAATAATGGGAGGCGTAAATGGCCGCCAGCGGGTTATGGCCCGTAACCCGGTCTTTTGCAGCCAGGACTGTTATTGGCGCGTCCGAATATTTGATAAACAGGGTATCGTGTCCGACGCACAAGCCCAGCAGGATATTTAAATCGGGTTTTTCAATATTTAAGAGCATGGCCTGGGCGATGGGGTTGCACATGGCTTCGAACTGACCGGGGTGGACCTTCTCTTCATCCCGTATGCCCAACTCTTCCTTGGCTTTTGCCCCGGTCTTACACATAACAGAGAGCACGGTGAAACCATTGTTCTCCAGTATCTTAGTAACCTCCAGGGCTTCCCGGCGAAGCCCTACGCAGAAAGCCAGACCAAGCCTGGTAAAACCAGCCATCTTTGAGAACTCCATGATCTCACGTAGTCTGGGCCATACCCCGTAGCCGGTTGCCTCGACTTTGGCCGCAAGATAGGCCAGGTGGCCGTCTGTTCCCTGGTAGGCTTGCCCGGCCTCTTCATATACACCCTCATAGGACCGCATCGGGCAGTTCTGAGGTAAGTTGTCCGGCTTTCCCTCTCTACAGGCATACCTCACACATTTTGCGCAGTTCAGCAAGACAAGGCCCCCTTATTCTCCTATAAAAGCTATTGGCGCGTTTTTGAAGAACATTGGAATATGTTTCCTTTGTTTTCTTATTGTACAATATCTTATCTTCTTAAACAATCATTGATAAGTGTTTACAGGTATAATTATACTTTTATCAAATAGCCGCAGTTGAAAGCAGCTTCAAGGCAGCATTTGAGTTATTGACCACCCCGTTGCGGAATATTACTTCTCTTGGCGGAAATACTTCTTTTATATAGTTCTTTTAAAAGGAAGGGATGGGCATGACGGGGAGAAAAGGGGAAGACGATGCTAGGGACAGGGAAATGATTGACAACCTGGTCGAAAAGGCACAGGAAGCCTTGCGGCAGATGGGGGAGTTGGGCCAGGAGGACGTGGACAGGATTGTGAAGGCCATGACCCTGGCTGGTTTGGACCAGCATATGGAACTGGCCAAGCTAGCGCTGGAGGAGACCGGGCGTGGAGTCTACGAGGACAAAATTACCAAGAACATTTTTGCGACGGAATACGTTTACCATAGTATTAAAGACCACCGGACTGTGGGTGTGATTCACGAGAATGAGGAAGAAAGTTATTCTGAGATAGCCGAGCCGGTAGGAGTGATTGCCGGGGTTACACCGGTCACCAACCCCACCTCCACCGTTTTGTTTAAGTCTCTGATTTCGCTTAAGACCAGAAATCCAATTGTTTTCAGCTTTCATCCGGGTTCACAGAACAGCAGCGTGGCTGCAGCGAAAACCGTACTGGAGGCGGCAGTGGCCGCCGGGGCTCCGGCTGGCTGCATTAGCTGGATTGAGCGACCCTCACTGAATGCCACCAGGATGCTGATGTCACACCCGGGAGTAGCGTTGATTTTGGCCACGGGCGGAACAGGAATGGTCCAGTCTGCTTACAGCAGCGGTAAGCCCGCTCTCGGAGTGGGACCGGGCAACGTGCCCTGTTATATTGAAAAAACCGCCGACATAAAAAGGGCCGTCACCGATTTAATCCTCAGCAAAACTTTTGACAACGGGATGATCTGTGCCTCCGAGCAGGGGTTAATCGTCGACCGCGAAGTGGCAAATGAGGTGGAAGGTCTCCTGATTGATAACGGTTGTTACTTTGTTTCACCTGAGGAGGCGCAGTGCCTGGAGAGTATAGCCACCTGCGGGGAAACCTGCTCGATGAGTCCCGAGGTGGTGGGCCAGTCGGCTGCGACAATTGCCCGGATGGCCGGGTTTAGTGTACCGGAGGCAACTAAAATACTGGTTGTACCACTGGCCGGGGTTGGCCCGGAACACCCCCTGTCACGGGAAAAGCTCAGTCCGATCTTGGCCTATTATGTTGTAGATGGGTACCGGCAGGGTATTGAACGCTGTGAGCAGATGGTGGAATTCGGCGGGATGGGCCATTCCGCTGTGATTCACTCGGCCGATGACGGTATCATCGAAGAATTTTCGTGCAGGATACCGGTGGGCAGGATAATTATTAATTCTCCCTCCTCGCATGGGGCTATAGGAGATATATACAATACCAACTTGCCTTCTTTGACTTTGGGCTGCGGCTCCTACGGCAGAAACTCCACTACCGCTAACGTCAGCGCGGTTAACCTCTTGAATGTCAAAAGGGTAGCTCATAGACGGGTCAATATGCAGTGGTTTAAGGTACCGGAGAAGATTTTTTTCGAACGGGGATCAATCCAGTACCTCTCCAAAATGCCGGGGATCAGGCGGGCCTTTATCGTGACCGATCCACCGCTGGTACAGCTTGGTTACCTCGACAAGGTGAAATACCATTTAGAGAAAAGAACAGAACAGCCTCAGGTGGAAGTCTTCAGTGAGGTTGAGCCCAACCCTTCGCTGGACCTGATTTTGAGAGGCCGCGATATCATGAAGCGTTTCCAGCCCGATACAATCATTGCTCTGGGTGGTGGCTCTGCCATCGATGCGGCCAAAGGGATGTGGCTGTTTTACGAGCACCCGGAGGTTGAGTTTGAATTTTTAAAGCTTAAGTTCCTCGATATCCGCAAGCGAACCTATAAGTTCCCCAAACTTGGCCGCAAGGCCAGGTTGGTGGCAATACCGACGACCAGCGGCAGCGGCTCTGAGGTAACTGCCTTTGCAGTGATTACGGACCGGGGCCGGGATATCAAGTATCCTCTGGCGGACTACGAATTAACCCCGGACGTGGCTATTGTCGACCCGGATTTTGTGGCATCGCTGCCCAGTTCTCTGGCTGCCGATTCAGGTTTGGATGTGCTGTCTCATGCAGTCGAATCCTATGTGTCGGTGATGGCGTCGGAATTTACCGATTCCCTGGCCTTAAAGGCCATCGAATTGGTTTTCCGCCACCTGCCACGGTCCTGGCAGGAAGGCGACAGGTTGGCCAGGGAAAATATGCACTATGCCTCGACAATGGCAGGCATGGCCTTTACCAACGCCTTTCTGGGCATCAACCATAGTCTAGCCCACAAGGTGGGGGGGGAATTTGATATACCGCACGGTCGAGCGAATGCTATTTTGCTCCCGTATGTAATTGAGTACAATGCTGCGTTACCCACTAAGTTTGTTTCCTTCCCGAAATACGACCACTTTATTGCCGCTGAAAAATACCGGCAGATAGCTGACCACCTCAAGCTTCCTGCGGCAACAGCCGAGGAGGGTGTACGCAGTCTGGTCGGGGCGGTACGGAACCTGAACAGGAGCCTGGGTGTCCCGGCGACCTTTAACGAACTTGGTGTTGACCGGCAGCAGTTTATGGCCAAGCTGCCACAGTTGGCCGAAAAAGCTTTCGAAGACCAGTGTACAACAAGCAATCCTCGCCTGCCTCTGATTACAGAGCTGGAAGAAATATTAAGGCAGTCATATGATGCTGCGGTTTATGTGGAAAATGAGGCCGGTTATGCAGCCAGGCTGCAGCCGCCGGGTTTATTATACGACCCGACGGGGATTAACCCTGTGGCGCCACGGGATGAAAATAACCTGCTGCAGTAAAGTTGCAAATGACCTGGTGGGGTATTGTAGAGGCTCAACAGACAGTTAATAGCTGCCGGTTGAGCCTCTAAAAATCCTATGGGGGTGTATTATTCTAATATGGCCCAATTAGAATTTCGAAGCCAGCAAAACTAGCCGCAATCCTATATGCAAAATTTTTAGTGAGCTGAATAGCTACTTGTACAGAGAAAACAGGGAAAAGTAGTGGTAAAAATAATGTTATTGTGTTGTGAATGATTTTTTCCTGTATCAACCAGACAATATAATTATAAACAACAAATACCTTTAATGAAAAAAACACATTTGACCAAAAAGTTAGCATGCTCAAACTAGCCTCCTATAAAATGTATTTCAAGTACATTCTATAAGTTTCTTAATTTTCCTTTAATTTCTATGTATTATATTAAAAAATTTTATCAAATCTTCATTAAATGGTATAGTGTGGAATATTATTGCTTGTAGATAGTACAAGGAAGATATCAACAATTTTGCCTTTAAGCGCAAACAAAAAACCCTACTTTTAGGCGGGTTCTCACAGGGATATTTTTTGAACTGTGGGTATCAGGTGAGGCAGACAGCAGATTAAGCTGTCTGCCTTTGCCGTTGTTCGGCTATTTTCTCGGCTTCTTCAGCGAAAGCTCCGATGACGCCGATGTCACGGTAGTGAATTACGATTTCCTGCTCCGCCGTTCTGGAGTATCTTTCTCCACGCTCGCCGACCTCAATCTTCTCGATAAAGAGGTTCAGAAGCTCACCGCTTAACTCGGTTATATCGGTATACCGTTTCGCCTTATCGATAAATCGGGTAACGTTGGAAATGGAGTTTTGCAGTTCTTCGATGCGTTCCGCTACTTTAGGAATACGCTCTTTTACATTTTTTTGCTCTGTGTTGTAGTCGCCGGACAGCATTCTGAACTGCTCGTTGGTTACCTTTCCGAGCACGTTGTCCTCATATAACCTTTTAAATATTTCCGAAATAATTTCATATGTTTTCCTGCTCCTTATCAATCAAACTGAGCTTGAATATTTTGCGCAGAGCATCGAAAGCTTCAGGGGTCAGATATCAAATATGCTGGAACTGTATTTTGAAAAGCGGCCCCGCCGAAACAGCGAGGCATACGCTGTGGCTTACTCAAAGTATTATCGGGATATGATAGAAGGCGGTGCGTTGATCGTTCCCGGTACACCCTTTGGACAGGAATTTGACGTCAAGGTCAAGTTTGTTCCCTTGCTTCACCTTACAGATAAAGGAAAGCCCATCCTCGCCGAGAAAACGGAGTTTTCATATCTCTCGTTTTTTCTCTATACGGATTTCTACCGCGGACTCATCGCTGGAAACATTCCGCGCCGCTGCCATAACTGTGGATGCTACTTCCTTTTAAATAAAGGCTACGACACCTGCTATTGCAACAACATTGCCCCCGGCGAAGAGGAAAAGACCTGCCGCAAGGTCGGGGCGCATAAAAAGGAAGCGCACAAGGAAGGTAAAACACCTGCGTGCCTTGAGTATGACAAAGTATATAACTGCCTAAAAACACGCAGAGCCAGAGGCAAGATGTCCGTTGACGAATGGAACGCCGCCGTTGCCTTAGCTTTGGAGTATAAGGACAAAGCTGAAAGAGGAGAAATTTCTGACGCAGAGTTAAAAGCGATTTACGACAAGATGTGACGATAGTTCGCTCACAGAGTACTATATCCATCGAAGCTGAACAGCCGAAGCTGTAACCGGCAGCTTCAGATTAATGCGGAGACGAACAGCAGAAAGAGCGAGCGCATTTTTCCATTCAAGGCATCGTGCGCTCGTTGCGTTATTTTTCTTACGGATTTATCGGCTCTCCGTTTGGCTCATACGGCGGCGGGGTGCTGTTCTTCGTTACCGGCGGCTGAAGCTCGGTATATATGATGTCACCTGTGATCTCCGGTTGTTCGGATGGCGGAGGGGTTGATTCACTTGACGGACATTCTGCTCCGCCCATGATACCGATTTTGTTGCCGTTCTCATACATATCCTCGGCGACGGTGCCGCTACCCATGATGCCAACCTGCTTATTGATATCGCCTTTGCCGTCAACGGTTGTACCTCCGTTCATGATACCGACCTTGTTGCCGGTAAACTCATCGTCGGGATTGCCGACCGTTGTTCCGACGCTGCCGCCGCCCTCATCCTTGATCCAGCCGAACCCGAGGATGTAGATTTGATTTTCACCGTTTACGACACGAACATCTCCCATGTGCGGTTCGGAGGATGATGGGGAGGGCTTGACCTGTTGCGCCGTCTGCATCTGTGCGAGTTATTTTGCTTCTTTTTCTGCCGTTATCTCGGTTTCCTCCGGCTCATTTATTACGACAGCCTCTGCTTCAGGAGCAGGAACGTCAGCAGAAAGAGTAATTTGCGGCATTACCTCTGGCCGAGCCTCAATTTCGGTGCTTACAGCGATTTTTACTGGCTCGGCGGGTAAATCCCTGACCTCGGCGCTCCGTGGCCACACTGCGGCACACAAAGCGACACAGGCGATAATGCCTATTCCGGCGATTATTTGCTTTTTCATATAGATCATCTCCCCTCAGCAAGAGACACTACCACAGCTTTTCGGATAAAGCTACACTTATTTCGATAAACGCATTCAATTTTCGCATAATTATGGACTAAAACTTTACAAATGCGTAAAAAGCATTGTAAAACACATGCAGATTTTGGTATAATAAGTTGAAACTTATGAAACAGGTGGTGCATATGAAAGTAAGTTATAAAAAATTATGGAAGCTTCTTATTGACAGAGATATGAAGAAGAAAGACTTGCAGTTGGCGGCTGGGTTGAGTTCTACAACCATTGCTAAACTGTCAAATCATGAAAATGTCAGCATGGATGTCCTGATAAAAGTATGTACCATTCTCGGCGTCGACTTTGGTGACATCATGGAGTTGGTTCCAGATGTTCAATCCAACACAAAACAAGATAAAGTATGATTTTAAGAGGAGCGCAGTATTTTCGACAATATTACTAAAACAGTTAAAGATGATTTAATAGTGACTATCGAAAAAGGAAGCAGCCTTTCGATAGCTGCCGCATGCTTCTCTATATACGCTTATCAAGTTTTAAGGAAACAATTCGACCATATCAATGAGCTCCGCTTCATTTTTACATCCCCTGCATTTGTCACGGAGAAAGCGCCTAAAGAAAAACGTGAGTTTTATATCCCTCGTCTTAACCGGGAGCGAAGCCTTTACGGTTCAGAATTTGAAGTGAAACTGCGCAATGAATTGACTCAGAAAGCCGTCGCCCGCGAATGTGCTGAATGGATAAGAAAAAAGGTTACATTTAAGTCAAATACCACACCGGAAAACATGGGTGGATTTCTCAACATAGAGTCCGGCAATGAGAAAATTACATATATGCCGCTCAACGGCTTCACTACTGTGGACATTGGCTGCGAACGTGGAAATAACAGCTATAACATGGTTACAAAGTTTCCTGCTCCCCACAGCCAGGAATTCATCCGGCTGTTCGAAAGCGTTTGGAATGACAGAATGAAATTGCAGGATGTAACTGAAGAGGTCATCGAGAGTATAACCGCCGCCTATAATGAAAACTCGGCGGAGTTTCTTTATTTTGTTGCTCTTTATAACATATTCAGCGAATTCCTCGAAGACATATCCGAGGACGTGCTGCCTAATGAAGCAACCGGCTTCAAGGAAAGTAAAATTTGGAGCATGCTTTATGATTTTCAGAAGGACGCTGCACTTGCCATCATCAATAAGCTGGAAAAGTATAACGGGTGCATCCTTGCCGATAGCGTGGGTCTTGGCAAGACTTTTACTGCCCTTTCTGTTATAAAGTATTATGAAAACAGAAACAAATCTGTTCTTGTTCTGTGTCCCAAAAAGCTGACCGATAACTGGAACACCTACAAAGATAATTACATAAATAACCCGATTGCTACTGACCGACTGCGGTATGATGTGCTATATCACACCGACCTTTCCAGAAATCATGGCCGTTCGAACGGGTTAGACTTAGATCGTTTAAACTGGGGCAATTATGACCTCATCGTTATTGACGAGTCACATAATTTCCGTAATGGCGGTGAAGTTTACGGCGATGACGCAAGAGAAAACCGTTATTTACGGCTTCTGAATAAAGTAATCCGCCCTGGCGTAAAGACAAAAGTTCTTATGTTATCTGCAACTCCTGTGAATAACCGCTTCGTTGACCTGCGAAATCAGTTGGCGCTTGCTTATGAAGGCAATCCAAGCCTGTTAAACGAAAAGCTAAACACAGCAAAGCCGATTGATGAGATATTCCGTAACGCCCAAAGAGCGTTTAACATCTGGAGTAATTTAGAGACGGAAAAAAGAACGACAGCTGCGCTATTGAAGATGCTGGACTTCGACTTCTTTGAGGTGTTGGACAGCGTTACTATCGCCCGTTCCCGCAAGCATATTGAAAAGTATTACAATATGGATGACGTCGGTAAATTTCCTGAAAGGCTCAAGCCCATTTCTTTGCGACCGAGTCTGACGGATTTAAGCCATGCCATAAATTATAATCAGATTTACGATGAGCTTATGAAATTGAATCTTTCGGTTTATATACCGACAGACTTCGTCTTTCAAAGCAGACGGGAAAAATATGTTGACCCTGACGTCAATATTAACCGTGCCGGTCGTGAACAAGGTATTCGCCGTCTGATGAGCATCAACCTATTGAAGCGGTTGGAAAGCTCCGTCCATTCTTTCCGGTTGACGCTCCAGCGTATCAAGAAGCTGATCGATGACACAATAACCGAAATAGATGTGTTCGAGGCTGGCGGCGATGCTGACGTTGAATTAACTGAGCTCAGCGAGGATGCGGAATTCGATTATGACGATCAGAACACAGATTTCTTTACCACAGGCAGAAAAGTAAAAATCAATCTTAACGACATGGACTATGTCACTTGGCGTACAACTCTTCAACAGGATTCGGATGTGCTGGAGCTCTTGACGCTTATGATTGCCGATTTAACACCGGAACACGACACCAAGCTGCAGACCCTGCTGAAACTAATATCAGATAAAATTGATACGCCCATTAATAAGGACAATAAAAAGGTGCTTGTGTTTTCAGCGTTTTCCGATACTGCCGAATACCTATACCAGAATGTGAGCGAATTTATAAAAGAGAAATACGGCCTTGATACTGCCATGATAACAGGTACGGTTGACGGAAAGACAACGATTGCGAAGTTCAGGGCGACTTTCAATAATGTTCTGACTTGCTTTTCGCCTGTATCAAAAGACAAAGATCTCCTTATGCCGGAGTCAGCAGACCGAATCGATATTCTTATCGCCACCGACTGCATTTCCGAAGGTCAGAACCTTCAAGATTGCGATTATCTTGTAAATTATGACATTCACTGGAATCCTGTCCGTATCATCCAGCGGTTCGGACGTATCGACCGTATCGGCAGCAGGAATGCTCAGATTCAGCTTGTGAACTTTTGGCCGGATTTGACGTTGGACGATTACATAAACCTGAAAAGCCGCGTGGAAACCCGCATGAGGATATCCGTCATGACCTCCACCGGGGACGACGATCTTGTCAATGCAGAGGAAAAAGGCGATCTCGAATACCGCAAGGCACAGCTTAAGCGCCTGCAGGAAGAAGTCGTTGATATTGAGGATATGTCCAGCGGCATTTCCATCATGGATTTAGGACTGAACGAATTTCGCCTTGACCTGCTGGACTACATCAAAAATAACGGCGATTTGGACAAGATCCCTTTCGGCCTCCATGCGGTAGTCCCCGCAAAAGACGATACACCTCCCGGCGTCATCTTTGTGTTGAAGAATATCAACGGCCGTGTGAACATCGGCAACCAGAACAGGCTCCACCCGTTCTATATGGTGTACATAGCAAACAACGGCGAAGTGGTGTGTGACCATCTTTCTCCAAAAGAAATGCTGGATAAGATGCGGTATCTCTGCAAGGGGAAGACCGCCCCTCTGGCAGACCTGTGTCAAGCCTTCAATCAGGAAACCGATGACGGAAGAAATATGTGCCGACTTTCGGAACGCTTAAGCGATGCCATCTATTCCATCATTGACGTCAAGGAAGAAAGCGAAATTGACAGTCTGTTCAGAAGCGGCGGTACATCAGCCCTGAATACGAACATAACAGGCTTGGACGACTTTGAGCTGATATGCTTTTTGGTAGTGCGAGGTGCTTCGTATGATTGAATTGCCGCAAGGAACAGCATTTAACCGGCGAGTACCGAAGCAGAAGTTCTATGAGAATTTAACCGTTAATACAGAACTCAAGAGGATTTTTATTGAACAGATTAATGTGATTTACTGGAGGAACAAGATCTCTCCCAGCACAGTTAATATTGCCGCCGGGGAAACTGTATCAGAGATTGAAGTTATAGAAATACGCTTGAACCAGAGCAGCCTTGATAAACGGGTCTTGCAGCTTATTGACAGGGAGATTCCGTACCACATCCTTTTTCTGCTGTTGTATGAGAACCAGGTGCAGGCATGGATCGGTTATAAAGAGCAGAGTCAGGGCGGCACGACAGCTTATAAGCCGGGGACTTATTTTAACACCGATTGGATGAGCACGAACGAATTATCCCTCCGGTTGGACGGATTGAACATGGATACGGTGTATGAAGGTTTTATCAGGCAGATTGCTAAGGAAAGGCTGGATGTAAAGCCCGGAGGCGACTTAAAGGACGCAGTTATCCGCGATGAACGGCGGCTAAGGCTGCAGAAAGAGATTACTGCTTTGGAAAATAAAGTGCGCAGAGAAAAACAGTTTAATAAGCAAGTCGAACTTAACAGTGAGTTGAAACGGCTACGAGCGGAGTTGGAGGGGTTGAAATGAGTGCTGACCAAACAAGGCGTGAAATAAATCAACTGGATAATGAAATAGCATCCTTGGAGAAAAAACGCGCCGACCTCGAACAAAAAGAAGCTGACAGGACACGGAAGATAAACGATGTCCAAAAGAGCATTACGAAGAATACATCAGCGTCTATGCTGTCATCAAAAAGCAGACAGATTCAAGGCTATCAAAATGAAATTGCCAAATACTCAAAAGATAAAGCAGATGTTACTAAGAAACTTGCTGATAAGCGTAAAAAGCGAGCCGAAAAATCAGTTAAACTGCAAAACGAGGAAGCCGCTGACAGAAAGAAAGAGGAGAAAGCTCAAAAGACGATTCAGCAAGGCTATGAACGGCGAATTAACGAGCTTTCTACACAACTGAATCACCAGACAACCGTAGCTCTCCAACAGCGTGTTCCCGACAAAATTGGCAGCGAAGAATACGATGTTTTCATTTCTCACGCATGGGAGGACAAAGAAGCATTTGTAGATGAATTTGTTGCCGAGCTCTCTGCTCTTGACATAAACGTATGGTATGACAAGCAACAGATAGCGTGGGGTGATTCCATGCGAGCCAAAATAGATAAAGGCTTGGCAAAATCGAAATTCGGCGTTGCCGTTATTTCCCCAAACTATATTGCTGATGGGAAGTATTGGACGAAAGCTGAATTGGACGGGCTTTTCCAACTTGAAAGCGTGAACGGAAAAATGTTACTTCCGATTTGGCACAACATAACTAAAAAAGAAGTTATGGAGTATAGCCCTATCATTGCAGGGCGGCTTGCGATGACAACCGCTTCGATGACGCCAAAAGAGATAGCTGATGAATTAGTTAAGATACTCAAAAATGCAGACTTGGAGGAGTTGGCATGATAGAAGCTATCATCGCTGTTTCAAGCACTGTAATTGGTACAATTCTCGGATGGATTCTTGCCAATATAAGAATTGGGAAAGTCTTTATAACACTTGCCGATTTCAAGGAAGAACCACTATATGCACTTCCTTCAATAATGCATATCCCCGGAAAGAAGGAGAATTAACTCTATAATTTGGAAATGAACTGTACTATACAGATATACAATTCATCTCAAATAAACAGGGCTATCCGTGACTGTGAACTAATTTTTGTCGGCAGTAATGGCGAAGAGTTGTATTCTGTTAGAGGCGAAGATAAAGAAACTATGCACAAGTATGGAGGCGGCTTCAAGTGCGATGAAATCGAAGTGATAAATATTGAGCCATTCACAAGTAAGAATATAAAACTTGTTGTCTATATACATGACATAGATGCAATGTACAAAACGAAAATGGTTTATTTGTAGTATAAAACAGAACTGCTTAAAACCAAGAAAATGAAATACAAGGAAATAAATTTTGAAATAATTCCACGCTTTTATGAGGAGGAAACCAACAATGGAAAAGCCTAAATTTGAAACACCGAGCCTCACCGCCGAGAACATAGCGAAAATAGCGGAGCTTTTCCCCGGTGCGGTTACCGAAGGGAAGGTTAATTTTGACCTGCTGCGCTCCCTGCTGGGTGATGAAGTATATGGCGATGAAGCTTATGAATTCACATGGGTTGGCAAAAAATCCGCCATTGCAGAGGCGGGACGCCCTATCCGCAAAACCCTGCGCCCCTGCGTGGAGGAAAGCAAAAACTGGGATACCACCGAAAACCTTTACATAGAGGGCGACAACCTTGATGTGCTAAAGCTCCTGCAGGAGAGCTACCTCGGCAAGGTTAAGTTGATTTATATCGACCCGCCGTATAACACAGGGTCAGACTTTGTATACCGCGACAACTTCACCGCCAGCCGCGAGGAATACGAGGAAGAAGCGGGCGTGTACGACGAGGACGGCGACCGCCTGTTCAAAAACACTGAAACCAACGGACGTTTTCATTCCGACTGGTGCAGTATGATTTACCCACGGTTAAAACTTCTTCGATCCTTTCTTACATCCGACGGTATTATTGCTGTTTCTATTGATGATAACGAAGTGTTTACGTTAGGCAAAATAATGGATGAGATTTTCGGCATTGGCAATAGGTTGGCTTGTGCTCCTTGGCTTGCTGAGCCAAGTGGAGGAAAAGAAAAGACCAAGCTTCGAAATGGCCATGAGTATATTCTTATATACTCAAGCGGTAATGTGGATACTATAAGTAAAGAAGAAAAAGAAAACGGCGAACTAACGTTAGTTGACTCTATAGGCAACTACGCTAAGGGAAGAGAATTAAGAAAATGGGGCGGAAACTCAGACCGGTCTGACCGACCTAACCAATGGTTTGGTGTCACAGCTCCAAACGGGGATGTTGTATATCCATATAAAAATGATGGAAGTGAAGGCCATTGGCGTTGGAGCCAAAAGAATGAAGGAATGCAAAAAATACTCGCTGATTCTTCCTATGCCCATTGGGAACTCTGTTCTTACGATAATGGAGTTACAGTCAATGGACAAAATGAGAGATGGGTTCCTTTTGAAAAAGTTCGAACATCAACAAGATTAGTCGGCTGGACATCTTGGCTCGATAAAATTGGATTCAATGCAGATGCCACTTCTGAAATTAAAGGGTTATTCGGGAAAAAAGTGTTTGAAACGCCAAAACCAACAGCGTTAATTTCTTGGATAATCAATTTGCTTGCTTGCAATGACGGTGATGAATTTGTTGTTCTTGATATTTTTTCGGGAGCGGCTTCTACAGCACACGCCACAATGAAATGCAATAGGGCTGACGGGAGGATGCGGCGGTTCATTATGGTGCAACTGCCTGAAGAGTGCGCTGAGGACATGGAGGCGGCAAAGGCGGGCTATAAGAACATCTGCGAAATAGGCAAGGAACGCATTCGCCGCGCCGGGGAGAAAATTAAGGAAGAGGCCGGTCTGACAGCGCAAACCCTTGATATAGGCTTCCGTGTTCTCAAGCTGGACGACACGAATATGAAAGACGTGTATTATGCCGCAGGCGAATACACGCAGGACTTGCTTGCCGGTATGGAGGACAACATCAAAGACGACCGCACCGACATAGACTTGCTCTATGCCTGTCTGCTGGATTGGGGGTTGCCTCTCTCCATGCCCCACACCCATGAGAAAATAGACGACTTTACCGTCCATACATATAACGACGGCGACCTCATCGCCTGCTTTGATAAACAAATCAGCGATGCGGTGGTCAAAGAAATCGCCAAGCGCCAGCCGTTGCGCGCCGTATTCCGTGACAGCAGCTTTACCAACTCGCCCGAGAAAATCAATGTGGAAGAAATCTTCAAGCTGCTTGCGCCCAAAACGAGCGTAAAAGTGATATAAGGGGACTAGGCGATATGGCTAAGAAAAAGAAGAATGACATTACTATCCGCAGCTCCGCCGCTGAATACCTGACTTTTGTAGCATCGACAGGCGACAGTCAGGATAGCGTTGAAATGCGTTATGAGGACGAGAATATTTGGCTCACACAGAGGATGATGGCGACCTTATATGACGTATCCGTATCTGCAATCAACCAGCATATTAAAAAAGTTTTTGATGACTCTGAACTGGAACCGGGGGCAACTATTAAGAAATACTTAATAGTTCAAACTGAAGGAGAGCGTCAGGTTTCGCGCGAAGTTGACCATTATAATTTGCAGATGATTATAGCAATTGGTTTTAAGGTAAACAATCAACGAGCTGTACGTTTCCGGGTCTGGTCGAATCAAATCGTCCAACAATATACGATTAAAGGCTGGGTTATGGATTCTGAGCGTCTAAAAAACGGAGGCAGCATTCTAACCGAGAAATATTTTGACGAACAGCTTGAAAAAATCCGGGAGATTCGCCTTAGCGAGCGGAAATTTTATCAGAAAATCACAGATATTTATGCTACTGCCCTTGACTATGACAGATCAGCCAAAACGACAAAAGACTTTTTTGCAAAAGTACAAAATAAGATGCACTTTGCCGTTCACGGTCATACGGCGGCAGAAGTGATTTATAAGCGCGCTAATGCCGACAAACCTTATATGGGTCTGACATCCTGGAAAGACGCGCCTGAGGGTAAGATAATTAAGAGTGACGTTTCGATTGCAAAGAACTACCTTACCGAAGATGAAATGGGCTCTCTTGAACGCATTGTCTCGGCATATCTCGACCTTGCGGAAGACAGAGCAAGGCGGCATATTCCGATGACGATGGAAGATTGGGCAAAACGGCTTGATATTTTTCTGCAGGCTGACGAACGTGCAATACTGACCGATGCGGGAAGTATTACGGCAGAGATTGCCAAGTTCCACGCCGAAACCGAATTTGAAAAGTACCGTATTATTCAGGACAGGCTTTTTGAGTCCGACTACGACAGATATATCCTTGAGCTTGAAGAACAAGCCAAGAAGGCAGGTGACGAAAATTGAAGTTGCAATTTAAGCACCAGAAATTTCAGGCGGACGCGGCCAAGGCTGTATGCGATGTGTTTGCTGGTCAGCCCTACCTCACGCCCAGCTACATGATGGACAAGGGATATGTGAAAAATGAACAGATGACCATTGATGAAGCGGAACGCTTCACCGGCTTTGGCAACTCCAAGCTCGTACCGGAATTAAACGAAGGAGTTATCCTCGAAAATATAAATAAAATTCAGCGCAGTAACCAGATTGAGCCTTCCAAGGAATTGGAGGGGCGGTATAACCTGACTGTGGAAATGGAAACCGGCGTCGGCAAAACATACACATATATCAAAACTATGTACGAACTTAACAAGCGGTATGGCTGGAGCAAGTTTATTATTGTTATACCCAGCGTGGCCATCCGTGAGGGCGTGTACAAGTCGTTTCAGATTACAGAGGAACATTTTGCAGAGGAATACGGGAAGAAAATCCGATATTTTATCTACAATTCCACCCAACTGACGGAGATTGATCGTTTCGCTTCCGACAGTGCAATTAATGTGATGATTATCAACTCCCAGGCATTTAACGCCCGCGGTAAGGATGCCAGGCGTATCTACATGAAGCTGGATGAGTTTAGAAGCCGCAAACCCATTGATATCCTCGCGAAAACAAATCCGATTTTGATAATTGATGAGCCTCAGTCGGTGGAAGGCGCGGCTACCAAGGAGCGCTTGAAAGAGTTTAATCCTCTGTTCACACTGCGCTATTCGGCAACGCACAAGAAAGACAGCGTTTACAATATGGTTTACCGTCTGGACGCCATGGAGGCTTATAACAAGAAGCTGGTCAAAAAAATTGCCGTCAAGGGAATATCCGTCACAGGCAGTACGGCGACAGAGGGATATGTATATCTGGAAAGTATCAATCTCTCCAAGGGCAACCCCACAGCCACCATTGAATTTGACATTAAGGGTGCAAGCGGCGTCCGCAAGACGACGCGCATTGTCGGTGAGGGATATAATCTCTACCCCAATTCTGGCGAGCTTGCTGAATATAAAAACGGGTATACAGTATTGCGTATTGACGGCAGGGACAGTTCTATCGAGTTCACAAATGGCATAAAGCTGTTTGCCGGCGACGTCATCGGCGCAGTTAGCGAGGAGCAACTCCGGCGCATCCAAATTCGTGAGACTATTCTCTCTCATATTGAACGGGAACGGCAGTTGTTCTATAAAGGCATTAAGGTGTTATCGCTTTTCTTCATTGATGAGGTTGCAAAATATAAACAGTACGACGCTGCAGGACAACCCTTCAACGGTCTGTACGCCGATATGTTTGAGGAAGAATACAAGCAGGTTATCAGTAATCTTCAGATTAAAATCGGCGATGGTGATGAATATCTGAAGTATCTTGATGGCATTACCGCCGAAGAGACCCATGACGGGTATTTTTCCATAGATAAAAAGAGCCGTCGTATGATTGACAGCAAGCTGGGCGACAGGCAGGAGCGCACCTCCGACGACACGGACGCTTATGATCGCATTATGAAAAACAAAGAACTCTTGCTGGATCGCCGTGATCCGTTGAGGTTTATCTTTTCTCACTCTGCCTTGCGTGAGGGCTGGGACAACCCCAATGTGTTTCAGATATGCACCCTCAAGCAGAGCGGCAGCGATGTCCGCAAACGTCAGGAAGTCGGACGCGGTTTAAGATTGTCTGTAAACCAGAATGGTGAACGCATGGACACCAACCTGCTGGGCGAGGACGTTCATAACGTAAATGTACTTACCGTTGTCGCCAACGAAAGCTATGACAGCTTTGCCAAAGGGCTTCAAACCGAGCTTGCCGAGGCGGTAGCTGATCGTCCTCGTATGGTCACGATGGAACTGTTTAAGAATAAAGTGATTAAAGACGCCAGTGGTGCTGAACAAGTTGTTGATATCGAACTTGCCCAGAGTATTTACGAGGGGCTTATTACCAGTGGATATGTAAAGAAAGGTATTCTCACCGATAAATATTATGAGGATAAGAAAAGCGGCAATATTGAAATAGCCGAAGAAGCTGCAGATTGCAAAGAGTCTGTCATTGTGATTCTCGATTCAATCTACGACAGCCGAGCCATGCAGCCTGAGAACGCACGGAAAAACAATGTTGAGTTACAGCTGGACAGATCCAAGCTTGGTTTGCCGGAATTCCAGAAGCTCTGGGCTAATATAAACGCCAAGTCCGTTTATGTGGTGGAATTCGATCAGGAGGAACTGATTAATAAGGCAATCGCAGCACTAAATCATGACCTTCGTGTATCAAAGATATTTTTCAAGGTTGAAACCGGAACGATGACCGATATCCAATCGCGGGAACAATTGCAGCAGGGAGCGGCTTTTGTAAAAGAGGAAAACGAGGTTTACAAGGCGGAACTTGCATCCAGCTCCGCAGTGAAATATGACCTTGTTGGGAAAGTTGTTGCTGAAACCGGTCTTACCAGAAAAGCAGTTGTGAGTGTCCTGCGAGGAATTGATAAGGTTGTCTTTGACCAGTTTGCCAATAATCCGGAGGAATTTATCATCAAGGCGGCACAGATTATCAACGAGCAAAAAGCCACAACAATCATTCAGCACATCACTTATAACAAGCTGGATTCCATATATGACGCCACTATTTTCACCGAGCCGACGCTGAAAGGTCAGCTTGGCGTTAACGCAATGGCGGCAAATAAACATCTATATGATCATATTCTCTATGACTCCGCAAACGAGAAAACCTTTGCGGAAAGCGTCGATACCAGCAACGAGGTGGCGGTCTATGTCAAGCTGCCAAATGGCTTTTTTATCAGTACGCCGGTCGGGAAATATAACCCTGACTGGGCAATTGCTTTTCATGAAGGCAAGGTTAAGCACATTTATTTCGTCGCAGAGACAAAAGGCTCTATGTCCTCCATGCAGCTCCGTGAGATTGAAAAGGCAAAGATTCATTGCGCCCGTGAGCATTTTAAGGCAATTAGCACCAATTCTGTTGTATATGACGTGGTAGACAGTTATGCGGCATTATTGGACAAGGTTATGAGTTAACTGATTTGATAAATGATTGACTTGGTGAGGGGTATTTTAATGTTAAGTCTTGTAATCACTATAGCAATGCTTTTATTAGCTATCCTCATCTGGATCATAGTG